>NZ_JAPHNA010000001.1 GCF_026241315.1 Campylobacter sp. MIT 21-1684
AACTTTTTGAGTATTTAAAACTTTGTTTTTAATAGAATTTGATGAAAAATTCTATTAAAAAATTTAAGTTCTTTTTATACACCCCTTGTCAAATATGAAGACTTTTTAAGTATAAAAAATTATAACTGAAATACGGTATTTATAAATATTTTTAAAAAATTCAAACTAAATAAATCAATGTTTCAGTATCGTTTCAAGTTGTTCTATAATATGCACTCCAATAGGTAAAGCAGAAGTGGCGGCAGGAGATGGGGCGTTACAAACATTAACAGTTCTTTGAGTATTTACAAATAAAAAATCCTCTATTAAGTCTCCGGAATCACTAACAGCTTGAGCTCTTACCCCAGCGGGATAAAAAGTTAAATCATCAAGTTTTAAAGAAGGACAATATTTTTGCACCAAACGCAAATAAGAACTTTTACTAAAAGAATTTTTAAACTCTATTAAACCTGTTTTAAAATTTTTTGCGATCACCTTTCTAATACCCTTGTGAAAAAGCATTTCTTTTACATCAAGTAAACTAAAATCCTTTTTTGTATAACCTTCTCGTTTCAATGCTAAAACCGCATTAGGACCAACGGTAACACTCCCATCAATCATTCTAGTCAAATGCACTCCCAAAAAAGGTACACTAGGATCTGGGATAGGATAAATCAAATGTTTGACTATATCATTATGTTTGGCATTAAGTTGGTAATACTCACCTCTGAAAGGACAAATGATAAATTTTGGGTTAATGCCTAGCATTTTTACGATTTTATCAGATTGTAAACCACAGCAAGTAATTAAAAATTTACCAATAAAATTTGATTCCTGCGTTGTAACTTTTACATCGTGTGTTTGTTCATTGAGACAAAGTACTTCATTATTATAATAAATTGCACCGCCATTAGCCACGAAACGTTGAGCCATTGCTTTTGTTACTTCTGTATAGCTTACTATACCACTTGTTGGAAAAAAAATACCGCCTAGACCTACTATATTTTTTTCTTTTTCTTTTAATTCTGTAGCATTAAGTCTATACCGTTCAAGTTTATTTTCTTTTGTTCTCTCCCATAATTCCTCCATTCTCTGCATCTCAAGTTCATTAGTAGCTACAAGCAATTTTCCACATTCATCATATTTAATACCATTTTCATTGCAAAAATCTTTTGTTGCTTTATTTCCCTCATAACAAAAATGTGCTTTCAAAGTACCGGGCGTGTAATACACTCCTGCGTGTATTACACCACTATTATGCCCTGTTTGGTGCATTGCACTTGTCTTTTCTTTTTCAAGCAAGGCGATTTGAGAATCTGGATATTTATCAAGCAATTGCATAGCAACGGAATGCCCTAGAATACCTCCACCGACTACTATAAAATCATAAACCAAACAATGTCCTTTTTATACATTATGAAAATTTTTGTAACGACTAAAAGGATTCGTACCAAAAGAAAAATAACCTCTTTGCCTCATTAACTCTCTTCTTAATTCAGGATGGGGTTGAAATTTATCCCTACCGTGAAGCCAAAAAAGATTATTGATAAGCAAAAACTGCCCTATTGGTACAGGAAAAGAAATTTTTCCCTTACTCCTCTCTAAAGAATCTCCCATATCTGCCAAATAAGTACCTTCTTCATAGTCTTTAGGTTGAGCGAACTGATCAATATAAAGCATAACAGGTTGTGCAGAAGAGTCTGCTTCAAATACAGGATGATAAGCATCAACGGTGACATTTTTGCTTGGAGGTGCTGACCAACGCATAACTCTTTTAGCAAGATAATGATTGTAGAATTTGTCAAGTTCTTCCCAATCATCAATATGCAAAAGTTGAGAATCACCTCCTTGCATATTTTGTTCATCAATTTTATACATTAGAACATAATCAGTAATTTCATTCACATAAGTACCATCATTATGTAATTCTAAAGGCTTTTGCGGTTGTCTAAGATAACTGTCTGAATTATCTGTATTAACAACAGCCCATCTTGCATAAAATTTACCCGTCATCGAATCAAAATTTGAACGCCCGATTAAATGGACAAAAGCAGTGGCTATTTTAACCATTTCATCTCCTTGTTCCACTCTTTCAATACCTTGAGGGTTGATTAACAAGGCTCCAGTCTGTCTGTCGCTTAAAGCTTCTTGTAAAAAATCTTTAAGTTTGTTTCCACAGAGTCTATTTAGAATTTCAGCTATTCTAAAACGCAAAAATGATTTATACTCTAAGGCTTGCACAGGATATTTTTCAACCTGTTTTAAAAAGTCATCAATAACTTCTTTTGTCAAAGTTACTTGCAAAAGCCTTTTAGAATACTTTGTAGGCTGAACACTAAATTTATCTGCTGTAAAATGCATATGCGACATAAAAAATCCTTTCTTAAAGTAATTCTATTCCGTATTAATATTTTATTATACAAAAATAAAAAAATTTTCAGTTGGTTTCAAAGAGATACAAAATATAAAAAATAATTTATCATTTTGTTACTATATGTAACCTAAAATATCATAAAAGAGAAGATTAGCTCATTTAAAATTCCATAATGACTTAAAACAGAACCTAAAGTAGCACTTAAATAAACAATAATTATCAAAAATTTTACAAACCGATTTGTTAAAAATTTACTACAAATATATTTTGTTTTTTTCTCATTCATTTTTCTCGAATTATGCAGAAGTATTATAGGAAAAAAAGACAAAATGAGGGCACCAACGACCCCGGGCCAATACAAAGCTTGATCTACACTTTCTACCGCATTACAAAGTACGAGTACTAAAGGTGGAATTACAACAAGAAGCAATATAAAAAAACGGACAATTAAATTTTTATCTGCATTTACATTAATATAATTTGCAATATTTGTTACAAACATACCCCCCAAACCCCAATATGAAGTTAAAATTGCGCACAATGCAAAAAGATTTGCTAGATAATATGCCCATTGTCCTATTGCTTTACCCCAAGAAAGTGTTACCACATCAGAAATATTTTGCAAACCTTCTATAGATATAGCTGAAAGCGGGATCAATGCAAGCATACAAAAAGTGATGATATTACCAATAACAATAGCCTTTGGCAAAAGATCAGGTTTATGTGAAAAACCTTTTGCCATTTCAGGGACTATATATTGACTAGAATAAACAAATACAACAACATTAAAAATTGGAATTGATGCGATAACATAATGCTCTCCAAATTCAAACAAATGAGAAAAATTTGTACTTTCTTTAAACAAAGTAGCAATAATTAATACGCAAAGAATACCAAACATTACACCTACAATTTGTTTTTCACCTCTGCCAATAGCTTTTAATCCCAGCCACAAGACAAAAGCAGCTGGAAAAAAAAATACAATACTTCCAAGAGAATTTGAAATACTAAAAAGCTCATTTAATATCCTGCCGCTAGCTTGCTCATAAGCCACCAAAGCACCGATAGAAGTTACTGCTGTTGATAAAAACATCAACCATTTGGCACTTGTTCCCATATACTTACTGCACAATCCTGTAAGTTGCAAATGTTGTTTTGTTCTCATACTTGTTTCAGCAATGTAAAGCATTGTTATAGTTGATAAAATTCCAGCTAAAACTAACCAAAACAAAAGTGGAAAAAAACCTGCGTTTTTAGAAGTATAGGCTATGGATAGAATCCCTATACCTATATTTGTTCCAACAAGCATAGCTACACCTTCAAGAAAGGTTAATTTTTTAGTTTTAGGATGTCCTTTAAGTTCTGATAGAAATTCTTGCCGTACTTCTTTTAGTTGCATCGTATTCCTTTTGACTTTATTGTGTAAAATTCACACACATATATTTAAGCTCTAAATAATCATCAATACCATATTTTGAACCCTCTCTGCCTAAACCACTTTGTTTTATTCCCCCAAAAGGAGCAACTTCGGTTGAGATAATTCCTGTATTTACACCGACTATACCATACTCTAAAGCCTCACTCACTCTAAAAATTCTTGCACTATCATTTGTATAAAGATAAGCAGCCAAACCAAATTCGGTATTATTAGCCATTTGAACAACTTCATCTTCATTTTCAAAACAAAATAAAGGAGCTAAAGGACCAAAAGTTTCTTCCTTGGCAACAAGCATTTGAGAATTTACCCCACTAAGTAAAGTTGGCTCAAAGAAAGTAAATCCTAATTCACTTTCTTTTCCACCACAAAGAAGTTTCGCTCCTTTTGAAAGTGCGTCATTAATATGTTGTTTTACTTTTTCTACCGCCTGCGAATCTATAAGAGGACCTTGAGTAGTGTTTTCATCTATACCGTTACCGAGTTTTAAGGATTGTAATTTTTCTTTTAAAGCCTCACTTAACTCATCATAAATTCCACTTTGTATATAAATTCGATTTGCACACACGCAAGTTTGACCACTATTTCTAAATTTAGAAAGCATAATCCCTTCAACTGCTTTTTGGATATTTGCGTCATTAAAAACGATAAAAGGAGCATTACCACCAAGTTCTAAAGAAAGCTTTTTAATAGACTTTGCACTTTGTTGCATTAAAAGACGTCCGATCTCTGTCGAACCTGTAAAAGTGAGCTTTCGTATAAGATTGCTTTCACAGAGTTTTTTTGAAATCATATGAGTATTTCCGCTAACAACTTGCAAAACATCATTTGGAACTCCGGCCTTATATGCTAAAACAAGCATAGCATACGCACTAAGCGGAGTTTGACTTGCTGGTTTTACTATCATAGCACAACCACAAGCAAGTGCAGGGGCTACTTTTCTTGTTATCATAGCACAAGGAAAATTCCAAGGAGTGATAGCACCGCAAACTCCTATTGGCTGTTTTAAAACAAAAATTTTTTGATTGTAAGCTACCGGCTGAATAATATCTCCATCTATTCTTCTACATTCTTCGGCAAACCAACGCAAGAAATTTGCACCATAAATAATTTCTCCTCTTGCCTCATTAAGAGGCTTTCCCATTTCTTTTGTAAGGATAATCGCCAAATCCTCTTTATACTGAAGCATAAGCTCATACCATTTCAACAAAATATTTGCTCTTTCTAAGGCAAGCAAAGAAGCCCATTTTTTCTGAGCCTTAGAAGCTTGCAAAATAATGTGATCTAACTCTTGCTCACTTATACTTTTTACAAAAGCAAGCTCTTCTAAAGTAGCAGGATTGCTTACAACATTAAATCCTTCTTTTTTTCTTTCACTTACAAAGGGATGTTCTAAAAGCATAAAATTCATTGGGCAGCCTTTTTAAGAGAATCACAAATCAAGCTTAAAGCTTTATCAAACTGCTCTTGCGGTATAGTCAGCGGATAAAGAAAACGTATAACATTTCCATAAGAACCACAAGTTAAAAGCACAACCCCTCTTTGCATAGCCTCCTTTTGCACTCTTTTTGCAAATTCAGCACTTGGTACATCCTTTTCAAAAAATTCTACAGCCACCATAGAACCCAAACCTCTTACTTGAGCAATTTGCGTAATATTTTCTTCAATTTGAATTTTTTTTAATGTATTTTGAAGCTGTTCGCCTAATTTTTGCGCTCTTTCATTAAGCTTTTCTTCTTCTATAATTTTAAGCACTTCCAAAGCAGCAGTAGTAGCCAAAGGATTTCCTGCATAGGTTCCTCCCATTGCACCGGGATTTTGTGTATCCATAATATCAGCTTTTCCTACAATACCCGAAAGAGGAAAACCTCCACCTAAACTTTTTGCAATACAGATAAGATCAACACTTTCATCAAAGTATTCCATAGCAAAAGTTTTACCAGTCCTTGCAAATCCTGTCTGTACTTCATCAGCAATCATAACAATGCCATATTCATCACAAAACTTCCTTAGTTCTGTAATGAATTCTTTAGGGGCTACATTAAATCCTCCTTCGCCTTGTACAGGTTCAAAAATTATCGCTGACACATCATAAGGAGAAATAGAACTTTTACAAATATGTTCTATACTTCTTAAGGAGTCTTTTACGCTTATCCCATACAGTTTATTTGGATATAATGCGTGATACACTCCGGGCATTCCCATACCAATTTCAGATTTATAAGGCGCAACTTTTCCTGTCACACTCACAGCCATTGAAGTTCTGCCGTGAAAAGAACCTCCAAAAGCTATAACACCATATCTTTTAGTATAAGCTTTTGCTATCTTAATCGCATTTTCCGTTGCTTCACCCCCTGTTGTAAAAAAACATGTTTTTTTCTTTGAATGGATAGGTGCAATTTTATTGATGGCTTCTGCAAGTTCAACATAACTTTCATAAGGAGTAACCTGATAAGCACTATGAGTAAATTTATCAAGCTGCATCTTAACCGCTTCAACGACTTTTGGATGTCTGTGTCCAACATTTAATACAGCAATTCCTGAAGCAAAATCTATAAATTCTTTTCCATCTGTGCTAATTAAAGTAGCATTATTAGCTTCTTGTATAAACCAATCACAAGTTATACCTATAGCTTTTGGTGTAGCTTCTAATCTCCTTGAGGTTAAATCTTTCATTTTTACTCCTTAATAATTGAATATCATCATAAAGATACAAATCGTAACTTTTATTTAAATAATAACTATAAATATTAAAGAATGTTTTTTAAAACACATCAAATTTTTTCATAATGTTACTTTTTGTAAAAAATAACAAGAGAGATTAAGAAAGAATTTTTCAAGAAAAAAATAAAAAAATCTTGTATAATAAAAATACTTTATAAGTTTTAGGAAAAAAAATGAACACATTTATTAAAATACTCATAAGCTCTGTATTTACTTTCTTCTTAACAAGTTGCACAAAAACACAAAATGATACTGTTAAAGTTGGCACTTCACCAAACTATAAACCTTTTAATTATAAAGAAAACGCAAAACTTACGGGTTTTGATATAGATTTATTGAATGAAATTGCAAAAAGACAAGGAATAAAAATTGATTGGATTGAAATCAGTTTTGATGGCTTAATTCCTGCGTTAAAAACAGGTAAAATCGATATGATAGCATCATCAATGAGTGCAACTGAAGAAAGAAGACAAAGTGTAGATTTTACAGAAGTATATTACACAACAAAAAATCTCTACATAAAACAAAAAAACAACACTGAACTTACTACAAAAAATGATCTTCAAGGAAAAAACATAGGAATTATGCTTGGTACTTTGCAAGAACCTGCTGCAAAAGCTATCCCAAATTCAAAAGTGCAAAGTAATGAAGATTTAAATATTGCTATTTTAGGACTTAAAAATGGTAAATTGGACGCTGTTTTAGCTGATAAAGATGTAGCGAGAGATTTTTTAAAAGCAAATCCCGATCTTGTTGCTTTTTTTGAAGAAGATGATGGAAGTAGTGGATTTAGTTTCGCTTTTGATAAAGGCAAAAGACCAGAACTTCTACTGCAAATTAACAAAACTCTTGAGCAACTTAAAACTGATGGCACCTATGACACACTTTTAAAAAAATATGATCTTGAGTAAGAATTTATATTATTATCTGCGTAATTTTTGAATGCTTTTGTTAAGGGCATAAAAAAAATACTCAATATCTTCTTTGTCGTGCGTGTAATGTAAACTTACTCGCATCCATCCCGGTTTAAAATGAAGCTTTTCATTATCTTTAAGATTCAATAAATCGTGTCCATAAGGTCCCGCACAAGCACAACCAGCTCTTGTTTCTATATGAAATTTTTGACTCAATTCAAAAGCTAAATCAAAAGGCGAAATACCTTCTACATTAAAAGAAAAAATTGGTACTCTCTTTTTTAAATTCGCAGCATAAATCTTTATATTAGGTACAAGTTCAAGTTTTTTGAAAAAATACTCTTTCAAAATCTTTTCTTTTTTGTATCTTTGCAACTTTGGAATACTTTCTTTTACTTGAAAAGCCAAAGAAGCACGGACAAGCTGTAAAATTCCCGGAGTACCACCCTCTTCCAAAGCTTCTTCATTGCAAAGATAATGCTGATTTGTTCTTGATACATAACTTACAGTACCACCTGCTGCAAAACTTGGTTTGATACCACAAAGCTTTTTTTTAATTACCAAAATTCCACAACCTCCAACTCCTCCCAAAATCTTGTGTGAGCTTATAAACAAAGCATCATAAAACTGACAAGGAATATCTCTATAAGGAATAAAACTTGAAGCATCAAAAGCTACTATCCCTTTATAAAAACGTACAAGTTTGCAAATACGTTTAAAATCGCTTAAAATACCGGTAACATTCGAAGCTAAAGAAAAACTTGCAATAATTGAACGTTTTTGGTTTTGCTTTAAAATCTTTTTTAAAATGCTAAAATCAATCTCTCCTCTTGTATCTAAAGGAATGCGAATACACTCACAAAGCCCCTCCCGAAAGGAAAGCTCATTAGAATGATGTTCATACGGACCTACAAGTACCAAAGGAAGGGAACTTTTTTCAACATTGGAAAAATATTTTTCCTTTAAAACAGGTGGTATATAAATTCCCAAAAGCTCCTGAAATTTTTTAATCGCTCCACTCGAACCTGTTCCGCAAGCAATAAGTGCAAATTCGTCATTTAAACCTAAACTTTTTTTTATATCTTGACGTGCCTTTTCATAAATTTCTTGCATTAAAAAAGAATTTAAAGAACTATCAGAATGCGTATTTGCATAATTTTTAAGAATTTTAAGAATGTGTTTTTCAACGCTTTTTAAAGCTAAAGCACTTGCAGCAAAATCGAAATAGAGGATATTTCTTTTAAGAATTATATCTTTTTTCAAATCCGAAATTTTCAAACAAAATCCTTTAAAAATTTGCTAAAATTATACAAAAAATAAACTTTAAAAGGAACAATATCACATTTAACGAATTTAGAACTTTACACCCCAAACTTCAATTTAATGAACTTTTTGATTTTTACAGCGTTTTTGCAGGATTTACACTAGAACAGATTGATCCTCAAAAAAATCTTTTTGAAAATATAGAATTTGTATTACTTCAAAACTATGAAAACATTAAAAACATCTTTGAAATTGATTCTCACAGCTCTTACGCGCTTTCACTTTTTGCAAAAAACAATAGAAAAAGATATTCTATCAATAGAAGAATTCACCATTTTAAAGCTCTAACTCTTCTTAAGAAACTTCTAAAAACAGGAATTGTAAAACTCGAAAAAAGTAAGGAACAAAAGATCATTAGGAGAAAAGGACAAAAACTAAAAAAATATTTAAGAACATATACAATACAAGATAAAATCATTTTTAAAGATAATTTTACACGTTTTTTCTTCCGTTTTTTAAAACCAAATGAAACTCTGATTATTCAAGGCAAGCATAAACAACTCTTAGAATTAATCAAAGAAAACCTAGAACACTATCAAAGTTTTTGTTTTGAACAATTTTGCCGAGAATTTGTAGAAAAATATTTTAGTATCAAAGATGTACAAAGCTATTGGGATAAAAAAACAGAAATTGATTTATACTACAAAGATGAAAAATTGTGTCTCATCGGAGAGGTAAAATTCAAAAAGAAAAAAATTTGTAAAAATATTTTTACTCTTTTAAAGACCAAAACAAAAGTTCTTAATATCAAACCAAACTATTATATAATTTGTTCAAAAAATGGCTTTAGCAAAGAAATTATAAAACTTAAAGAACCAAATTTGCTTTTATTTGATATGAATGACTTTAAACAATTTAAGGACTTGTGATGAATGAAAATATTTTAAAAAGTTTGGATTCAAATGAAAAAGAAACCTTACAAAAAGGTCTTCAAAGCTTAATTGAACAAACCTATGTTATAGAAAACGAATACAAAATCCTCAATGAAAACTACAATTCCTTAAGAGCTATGGTAAGCGACATCATTGAAGTTTTACCAACTGCTCTTTGGATACTTGATGAGCAAAAGAACACTCTTTTACAGAACAAACAAGCTTTAAAAAATCCACAACTTCTGCATAATATAAAACTTGAAAAAAAACAAGATGAACTTGAATTTGACGGCAGCTTTTATACTGTTACCATCATAAAACACAATCAAAAAATAATCATTAGCGCAACAGATATTAGCCACGAAAAACATAAAGAGAGGCTCGCGAGTATGGGAAGTGTTGCGGCTCATCTCGCACACGAGATACGCAATCCTATAGGATCTATTTCTTTATTAGCTTCAACACTGTTTTCCAAAACAGAATTAAAAAATAAGCATATTGTTTTAGAAATACAAAAAGCTATTGCAAGGGTTGAACGTATAGTTAATTCTACCTTGCTTTTTACCAAAGGAGTGTATGTTAATGCAAAAGAGTTTAACCTTTTAGAACTCAAAGAGGAATGCGAACAAGCCATTTCTTCATATAATTTTTCTTTAAATATCAATTTTAAAATTGCTTTTTTTGATCTCATTATCAAAGCAGACAAAGCTCTTCTAAGTCTTGTTTTACAAAATCTCATTTACAACGCAATTGACGCACTCGAAGAATCTGAAAATAAACAAGCTCAAATTACAATAAAAGCTTTTCTTAAGAAAAAGAATCTTTGTGTTCAAGTTTTTGATAACGGTTGTGAAATCAAAGATAAAAAACTTGTCTTTGAAGCCTTTAAAACAACAAAGCTTAAGGGTAACGGTCTGGGACTTTCTCTTTCAAAAGAAATTATTCTTGCTCATAGAGGAAAAATTGGCTTTGAAACAAAACCGAAACACTTTTATTTCACTTTGCCTTTGTCTTAAAAAATAATTTTTATTTTACTATGTTTTGAAAAAATCAAAAGCTAACTATCCGGCGTATTTGTTTGAAATCTCCTCACCTATGCTATCAGAAATAACAAAACCAGTATGATACAACAAGCACGAACCTAAGCTTACAACTTTTAAAACAAGTTTTTTATTGTTTTTTTCATTTGGATTGTGAGCATTTCGAGCCAAATCGTGAATTTCATAAATAAGTTCTCTATTAAGCTTAGTCAAATCAAGTTCTATAATATTATTCTCAAATTCTTTAGGTTCAGCAAGATGATTGTGTGTTTTATTCGAATGAAATTTCTTTACTGCCTTAACATCTCCACTTTTTAGTTCATTTAAATCCTTAATAGCTTTTAAAGAAAAATTAATTTTTCCATCATCTGTTTTATAATTTAACAAAAATCCAAAAGCTTTATTCTTCATTGTCTCATCTCTATAAAGTTCTTCAATTTCATTAACATACGATTCAAAAACAGTTGCTTCAAATGAAGAATAAAAATCCAAAATTGTAAGTCTTCCATAGCGTTTATTATTTTTACTTATTAAAGACTTAAATTCCTCTATCTTTCCTATACTCAAAAGCTCTCCATTGCCTTTAAGTTTTGAAAAATCTATACTCTTTGTATAGTCTATATCTTTAAATTCCTCATAATATTTTTCAAGCGGATGTCCTGAAACATAGATTCCTAAAATCTCTTTTTCAAATCCTAGTTTGTCCATAACTTCAAATTCTTTTTCACTTCGTGGCAAAGAAATTTGGAGTCCTGAAGTTAAGTCCTCATCAGCAAATAATGAATTTGCTGAATTTTTTCGCACTTCAGACATTTTTCGAGAACTTTCTGCAAGTAATTCTAGATTATCAAACAAACATTTTCTTGTATAACCAAACTCATCAAAAGCTCCAGCTTTTATAAGACTTTCTAAAGTACGTTTATTAATTTTACTTGGTTCAATCTTATTCAAAAATTCCTCTATACTCTTAAATTCACCTTGTTCTCTTACTTCAAGCAGGTTTTCAACAGCAGGAATTCCAACACTTTTAATGGCTCCAAGCCCATAAACAATAGCATCTTTATTATTCTCAAGAGCTATGGCGCTGAATTCGCGCATAGCTTTGTTAATAGAAGGTGGCATTAGTTTAATATCCATTCTTTTCATTTCATCAATATACAAAGCCACTTTCTCTACATTGTTTTCCTCACTCGTCAACAAAGCAGCCATAAATTCACTAGGATAATAAGTTTTTAAATAGGCTGTTTGAAAAGTGATAAGTGCATAAGCAGCTGAATGGGATTTATTAAATCCATACCCTGCAAACTTTACAATAAGCTCCCAAAGTTCTTTAGCTTTAGCACGATTATATCCTTGTTTTTCAGCTCCATCTGCGAATTCACTTTTTAGTTTTTGCATTTTTTCTGGATCTTTTTTTCCCATAGCACGACGAACAACATCAGCACCACCTAAAGAAAAACCGCCGATAATTTGTACAATCTGCATAACCTGTTCTTGGTACACTATCACTCCGTAAGTAGGCTCTAAAACATTTTCTAAAACTTCAAAAGAATATTGAATTTTTTTCAAACCGTGTTTTCTGTCTATAAAATCGTCAAGCATTCCAGATTCCATAGGACCGGGTCTGTAAAGTGCTAAAACAGCAATAATATCTTCAAAACGTTCCGGTTTTAATCTAGCATTCAAGCTTTGCATTCCAACTGATTCTATTTGAAAAATACCTAAGGTATTGCCACTTTGTATAGTTTCATAAACCTTAGAATCGTCAAGTTCTATTGTCTCCCAAATAATATCTGTGTTGTATCTTTTTTTGATAAGTTTTATCGCATTATCAATTACTGTGAGAGTTTTTAATCCTAAAAAGTCAAATTTTATTAAATCCACATCTTCTAAATGATCTTTAGAATACTGAGTTACTAAATGTTTTTCATCATTTTTGCTTTGCCGAAAAAGCGGGGTTTTTTTCCATAAAGATTCATTTGAAATAACAACACCAGCAGCGTGCATACCTGCATTTCTATTTAAGCCTTCTAAAGCTTTAGCATATTCCCAAACTTCGTGACCTTTTGGATGTTTGTCTATAAATTCTTTTATTTTTGGCTCTTTTTTAAACGCTTCATCAAGTGTGATCTTAAGCTCCTCTGGGACAAGCTTGGCAAGTTCATCTGCATCAGCTATACTCATATCACAAACTCTAGCAACATCACGTATAACTCCCTTAGCAAGAAGTTTGCCAAAAGTAATTACTTGTGCAACCTTATCAGCCCCATATTTATCGATCACATAATCAATAACTTCAGAGCGTCTCTCTTGGCAAAAATCCACATCAATATCAGGCATAGAAACACGTTCGGGATTTAAAAACCTTTCAAAAAGTAAATTATAAGGAATTGGATCTAAATCGGTAATTTTCAAACAATACGAAACCAAACTTCCAGCAGCCGAACCTCTACCGGGACCAACAGGGATAGCTTTATCTTTTGCAACTTTAATAAAATCATGTACTATAAGCATATAACCTGCAAATTTCATATTTTTAATGATTTGCATCTCTGTTTCTAATCTTTGTCTGTATTCTTCGTGTTTCTTTCTATCAATAAACTGAAGTCTTTGCTCAAGTCCTTGTCTGCAGAGAAAATCAAAAACGACATTATCATTTTCAAAACTAAATTCTTTTTGCTCTTCTGGTAGCGGTATTTTGTACTCTCTTGCATAATCACGAGTAAATTTAAAATTTGGCGGAGTAGGATTTCCAAGATTAAGATCTAAATTGCATTTAGCAGCTATTTCTTGCGTATTTTCAATAGCTTCTGGAATATCGGCAAAAAGCTCACTCATTTGCTGGGGAGTCTTTACATAAAATTCGTGCACACTATGTCTCAATCTATTAGGGTCATTAAGCTTTTTTCCCATAGCTATACACATAAATACTTCGTGTGCAGCTGCTCTTTCTTTAAAAGTGTAGTGAGTGTCATTGGTAGCAATGATTTTAATATCAAGCTCTTTAGAAAGTTTAATGATATTATCATCAATAGCCCGTTGATCAACTATTCCGTGTCTCATAAGCTCTAAATAAAAATCATCTTTAAAAACTTTTTTATACCAAAGAGCGACTTCTTTAGCCGCTTCATATCCTTTAGCACCAAAACGAATATTTTTTTCACTGCGAACATTTAAATGCCAATTAATCTCCCCCTGTAAGCAAGCCGAAGAGCAAATTAAACCCTCACTGTATGTTTCTAATAACTTCTTATTGATACGAGGATAATAATACAAACCTTGTATATAGCTTTGTGAGCTAAGATACATCAAATTTTGATACCCCTTTTCATTTTTTGCATACAAGCACAAATGAAATCTTTGCCTTGAACTTTTATCTCCTATATCATCGTGATTATGCAAATATGCTTCAAGTCCTATAATAGGCTTAAGTCCGTATGCTTTCATAGTTTGATAAAAGTCAATAGCTCCAAACATATTACCATGATCTGTCATAGCAACGCTTGTAGCGCCTTGTTCTTTTAAAGTTTGAGCGAGTTCTTTTAATTTATTCGCTCCATCAAGCAAAGAGTATTCTGTATGTAAATGAAGATGGGTAAATTGACTCATAGTACTTCTTTCGAAACTTTATTTTTGATAAGAATTATAAATTCATTTGGCTGAATTTCAAAGAAATTTTCAGAGATTTTCTCAAATATGATTTCAAAATCATTATGAAATTTCTTCGAAAAGTTCTACAATAAATTTTGGCAAATCTATTTGCGATGAGTAATAAAAATACTTCGCCAATACTAAGATTCCTATATAAAATTCTTTCTTTTCATCTAAAAATTGACTAAGATAATTGTGTGCATTTTGAATGATTTCTAAAGCTTGTTTAGTATGTAAAGAATAATATTCCACTACCTCTTCTAAATTCGTCTCATCGATAAGGACAAAATGTTCATTTGGTTTTAATTGTGCTTCCATAAACCAACTTTCACATTTATGCTTCGTAGCTAAAACTAAAGAATTTGAGCTTAAAGCCCATTTAAAATTACTTGCAACATCATTGCCTTCTAAAGAAATAAGAAATTTGTATTGTAACTGTGCTTGTTTGCTTAAAAAAGGCTTTTTATACTGCTCAAATCCTTTTCCTGTATGTCCCAGATCACAGCTTTGGGAAGAAAAATAACATTGAAAAAAATCCTGTCTGTGTTGTTGATAAATAGCTCCTCTAAACAAAGCTTTATTTTTTTCTTTTCAAAACTTAATCTATCTTTAAGAAAGCAAAAATGCCTATTTGAATCAAGTTTTAAAAGTATATTGTTATAATTTTCATTTGTTAGAGGTCTGCTTTTACAAATGGTAGGTTTTTCAAAAACATAATTAACATCGTTGTAATCTTTCAACCACAAAAAAGTATCGTTAAAATATTTACTAAGCTTATAACCATCATAAGCCAAAGAAGTTTTTTTAAAAGGAAATCTCCCTATTATTTCACAATTACTCTCTGTTTTAATGTCAAAATCACTCATAATTTTATTGTAATAATTGACACGAAAAACTATTTCTTCTAAAAGCGAATCATTGAAAGTACCGATTTTATCAAAAATCCTAAAAAGTTTTCTTTGAAAAAAAAATCGCGGTATGAAACTTATACTAATACCTTTAATATTCATCATCAATCTAGAATCAGCCATTTTTTACTCTAACTCATTTCAAGACGCATAAGATACATTTGCTCGCCCTCAAGTACTTCAATATCTATACTTTCACAATAAGGACATTTAAAAATATTCTTCAAAAGAATGGATTTTTTTGCACAAGCTTTACAAAAAATCTCAAGTTCGGCAAGTTCAAGTTCAAGTTTAGCATTAGCGCATAATTTTGAATTGAGCTTAAAAGTATCAAAACAGCTTTGAAATAATTCGCTTTCAACTCCACTCAAACGACCTATTTTTACAAAAATTTTTTCTACTGAATTTGCATTGTGAGAAAGGGCATTTTCTTCACAAAGCCCTATTAAAGATTCAACTATACTCAACTCGTGCATTTTCGTAGCTTTAATTTATCAGCAAATTCTTGGTAATAACTCACCTTTAGGGACCTCTAAAAAGCGTTTTCCTCCAAAGGCATTTTGTAAAACCACCCGCGATCTTTTTTCACTCTTTACTTCACCTATTATGCTTGCATTTTGATTAAAATTTTGCAAAAATTCAAGAGCTTTTTTTTCATCCTTTTTTTCAACACAAAGCACAAAAGTGCCTTCATTTGCAAGTTCATAAGGTTCATAACCAAAAAGCTCGCAAAGCCCTAAAACCTCCTCTTGTACTTTAATTTGTTCCTCATAAATTAACAAATCATTTCCGCACTGCATTGCCCATTCATTTAATACAGCACTTAAGCCGCCACGAGTAGCATCTCGCATAGCTACAACCTTAATATTTTGCTGCAAGAGTCCTAAAACCTCTTTATCTAAACTTTTACAGTCGCTTTTAATATTTGCTTCTAAATGATTTCTTTTCACAAGCACACTTGCACCGTGTCTGCCTATATCTCCAGAGAGTAAAATACTTAATCCCTCTCTAATATCCTTTGTCTCTTTTTTTGTAATGATTTCGCCCAAAACCGTAGTATTAATATATATCTCATCGCCTTTGCCTTTTGGCACTACCTTTGTATCCCCGCAAACAACCAAAACATTCACTTTCTCACATTCTCCCTTTATACTTTGAAGAATGCTTTCGAATTTTTGTCTCTCAAAACCTTCTTCTATAATAAAAGCAAGACTTAAATATAAAGGTTTAGCCCCAACCATTAAAACATCATTAACACTTCCGCAAACACAAAGTTTTCCAATATTAATATCATCATCTAAAAACAAAGGATTTAAAGTAAAACTGTCTGTACTGAATGCTAAATTTCCTAAAATGGCTGCATCATTTGCCTTACATAGAATTTCATTATCAAAAAATTGAAATACAGTACTTAAAAGTTCATTCATTTCCTCACCGCCACCACCGTGTGAGAGTAAAATCTGTTCCATATATCTCCTTAAACAATTTTATTATATCACAGAATTTCCGCTAGCTTCATCATTCACTCTAAGAGTTTTTACAAGAAATTCATATGTAAAATTAGAACTTTTTTTACATAGTCCTAGCTACCTTCTAAAAATAAGTTTAAAACAATACATCTAGTCTTAGAAATTTTAAGTCATCTAAGTTAAACGAATCTGCTTTGACTATAATGAAAAAACAAAAATTTGTTACACAGCAACAATTATTTTAAGTGCCTCATACAAATATATACGAGTAAAGTGTTATTAGAATAAGAAACTTGCTCCGACATTCTTTTACACAAGCTATTTTTTAAAAAATTCTTAAAAATAACTATTGAGCTTTTGCATATTTATAGTACGCAGCACAAGCACCTTCTCCAGAGACCATACAGCTACCTATTGGATTCTTTGGGGTACAGGCTTTGCCAAAAACTTTACATTCATAAGGTTTTGCCAAACCTCTTAAAATTTGTCCGCAAATACAGGCTTTATTTTCATTTTTACTTTGTACTGAACAGTCAAATACTTTACTCGCATCATAATGACTAAATTCATCTTTAAGTTTTAAGCCACCATTCTTAATCAGTCCTAAACCTCTAAATTCAAAATCACAAAGCTCAAAATATTTTTTTATCAATTCCTGAGCCTTTATATTTCCTGAAAAACTCACAGCTCTATTGTATTGATTATATACTTCTGCCTTATCTGCATTTATTTGTTCTACTATATTTAAAATGCTTTCTAGTATATCAACAGGTTCAAATCCACTCACAGCAATAGGAGTATTAAATTTCTTAGACAAAGGTATGTAAATATGATACCCGGTAATCACACTCACGTGTGAAGGTCCTAAAAAGGCATCTATTTTTACATTTTCATCATTCATTATTGCCTCAACAGGAGCCGGTACTGTAATATGATTGATATGAAAAAAAATATTTTTTATATTTTGCTCCCTTGTTTTTTCCAAAAGTAAAGCCGTCATTGGAGTTGTTGTTTCAAAACCTATGGCAAAAAATATAATTTTTTTCTGTGCATTTTCTTTTGCAATTTGAAGAACATCAAGTGGAGAATAAAGTGCCCTTACATCAGCACCTCTAGCTCTTAAATCAAGCAAAGAAAAACTACTCCCGGGCACCCTAAGCAAATCACCAAGTGTACAGAAAATAACATCTTGCATAGAAGCAAGTTTGATTGCTACATCTATTCGCGATCTTGGCATTACGCACACGGGACAGCCTGGTCCGTGTATAAAATTAATCTCTTTTGGCAACAAAGCAGGTAAAGCGTATTTCATAATACTATGAGTATGTCCCCCGCAAATCTCCATAATATTAATAGTACGAGTAATTTTTTGAGCTATAAGCTTTTTTAAAGCAAAAAGAGTTTCTTTAGCCCTAAAATCATCGATGAAATTCATTTAAACCTAAATCTCCTTCATTAGCAGATATTTCCCCATTTCTCATCTTTTCAACTATATCTCTGTATGTTTTTATACTTTCAAGTGCAGATTCTTTATCAATTTTTTCCATAGCTACCCCAACGTGAATTAACACAAAATCGCCTTTTTCTAAAGGTTCGCTAATCAAATCTAAATTCACTTTTCTTTTAACCCCTAAGGTTTGAACTAAAGCATTATTGTTTTCATCAATATCTAAAATTTCAGAAGGTATAGAAAGGCACATTAAAACAATTCCTTTTTTAAACGTAAAAACTTATACCAAAGCTGTATATTTGTCCCATTTTTAGAATCAACAAAAAGAATATCAGCTCTTGGGTTTAGCTCTTTAACCAAAGAAGTAGCTTCTTCAAAATTAAAATCAAAATGCTGTGCCACATCAGATTTGGTAATTAAAACAACATCAGCTTTTCGAAACATCACAGGATATTTTTGCGGCTTATCACTCCCTTCAGTACTAGAAAGTAAAACTACATTTAAATGCTCTCCCAAATCGTAACTCGCAGGACAAACAAGATTGCCAACATTCTCTATAAAAAGCAAATCACAATCTTTTATATCTAAATGATGCAAAGCTTTATGAATCATAAAAGCATCTAAATGACAGCTTTGTCCTGTTGTGATTTGATACGCTTTAGCTCCCGCTTGTCGTATCCTCTTTTCATCATTGTTTGTTTCTAAATCTCCCTCAATCACGGCAATATTCAATTCGTTTTTTAAAGCTTTGATAGTCGCTTCAAGCAAAGTTGTTTTACCACTTCCGGGTGAGCTCATAAGATTGATACAAAGGACTTTAGCCTCATTAAAATGTTTTCTATTGTGAGCTGCTTGATGTTCATTTTTACTCAAAATCGTACTTAAAACTTCAAGAGTTTTTTTCTCTTTAAAACTAGGATTATCATACATATGGTGCTTATTGTCATAGTCGTGAGTATGTGAGTTTATGGAACAGCCACAATCTTTACACATTATAACTCCTTTATTTTTGTTTCTATTATAAATTATATTACTTTAAAAATTGATGAGTTTGATTTTTCTCTAGCAAAGTTAAAAAATGCGCCATTTGTCCTAAGGCGATAGAGCTATCATTACAAGGAAACTTTAAAGGCACATAAAAATTGAAATTTTTACGTTGTAAAATTTCAAGCAAGGTTTTATTTTGAAACACTCCTCCACTTAAGACAACTTTTAAATCATACTCTTTACTCAAACGCACAATCAAATCAGCCAAACCATTTAATAAACCTGTTGCTGCTTTTCTTTTATCGTGTTTTAAAGCTCCTTGTATTAATTCTTTAAAAGAAATTTTTCCATTTTCAAAAGGCAAATCATAAGAGAAATGCAGTTTAGAATCATAAAAACTTTCACACATTAAACCAATTTGTGCCTCATAAGAAAGTTTTGAAACTCCAAAAACTAAAGCCCCAAAAGCGTCGATAATACGGCCAAGTGAGCTGGTTGTGAGTGAAGAATTTTGATAAATTAGTGAAAGATTCTTTAATTTTACATTTGGAATGGTAGCAAAAAAACTCTCAGCTTCATTTTCCAAACCATAATGCCAAAGAACACTCAAGGCAAGATTTTGTAAATTTGCAATATCACTATTAATAAGTTTAAAATATTCAAAATGTCCTATCCTTTGGTAAGAATTCAAATCGCCAATAAAAAGTTCTCCTCCCCAAATTTTTCCATCATCTCCATATCCTGTACCATCAAAGATAAAACCAAGTGCTTTTTCTGTAATACCATACTCAAATAAAGCAGCACAAAAATGAGCATAATGATGAGAAATTGCATACTTTCTTTTAGCTTTGTTTTGCTTTGTATAGAAAAAATGTGGATGTTTATCACACAAAAGCACTTCAAAGTCAAGTTCGTAAGTGCGTTGAAAAAATTCAAGTAGAGTAAAAAATCTCTCATTTACATCAACACTTTTCATATTGCCTATATAAGGTGAAAGAAGGAGTTTATTATGAAAAAGAAGAGCAAACTGATTTTTAAGTTCAGAACCTAATGCTAAAACGTTTATACTCGTATCTATTTTGTCTTTAAGGTCTATATAGCAAGGATTTAAGCCCCTAGAAGTACGCAAAAACATTGTTTGTGTGCCGACAACTTGAGCGATACTATCATCACTTGAATGAAGTATCTCTCTTTCGTAGCTAAGATAGAAATCAAACACTCCACAAAGCTTCTCACACAAATCTTGCTCTTTATAAATAATGCTTTCACCACTTAAATTAGCACTCGTTGCTACAAGCACACCTTGAAAATACTCAAAAAGCAGCAGATGAAAAGGAGTGTAAGCAAGCATAATACCTATTTTATTCATATGAGGTGCAAGCAAAGGGAAAGATTTTTTAGCTTGTAAAAGTACAATAGGAGCAAGCTGGCTTTGCAAGAGATCTGCTTCAGTCTCATTAATACAAGCAAGTTCTTGTGCGCTTTTTAAATGTGGGCACATTAAAGCAAAAGGTTTTAAAGGTCGGTTTTTTCTTAATCTTAATTCGCTCACAGCTTTAGAATTAAAAGCATCACACATCAAATGAAAACCACCCATTCCTTTGATTGCTATGATCTTGCCTTGCCTTAAAAATTCTGCTGTTTTCTTAAAAGCTTCTGTTGAACTTGCAAGAATTGTACCTGTTACATCTTTTAAGTATGTATGAATTTCGCATTTTGGACAAGAAATTGGTTGGGCGTGAAAACGTCTGCTTGAAGGATTTTCAAATTCACTTTTACAAAATTCACACATAATAAATTTGTCCATACTTGTATTTTTTCTGTCATAAGGCAAAGTTCTTATAAAAGAAAATCTTGGACCACACAGCGTACAAGTAATAAAAGGATAAAGATGTCTTAAATCTTGCGCAGAGTAAAATTCCTTTTTACATTCAGAACAAATACCAAAATCACTTAATAAAGGTGCTGATTTTAAATTATACTTTGAAGGAGTAATACAAAAATCATCATAAATCTTAGTTTGAGTTTGATGTATTTGAATTGAATCAATCCTTGCAAGATATGGTAAATCTGCCTTTAAAAGTGCAATAAATTCTTCACATTTTTCAAGCCCGCAGCACAATAAAACAACAACGCCAAAACCATCATTATAAACTTCGCCTTTAAGATTCAAACGTTGAGCAACTGTATAAACAAAGGGACGAAAACCAACCCCTTGAACAAGTCCTGAAATTTCGAGTCTAAATCCTAAGTGCGACATCACTAAGCTTGCAGTCTTTAAGGTGTTTGAGAGTATTTTTTAATAAGGCTTTATTTTCGAACAAAGATCCGCTAATAACAGCGATCTGCGCCTGTTTCTTTTCACGCAAATCATCATACAAATCACGTAAAAAATACGCCAAACTTTCAAGTGCTCCATAAGCAATATTGACACTTTCAACGCCTGCTAACATAAAACTCATCGCTGAACGTAAAGTACGAGTGTAATCAAATTCTTTCTGCTCATTTAAACGATAGTCAATTTTTACCCCACGTGGAAGTTTAGCACTTTGTGCAAGTTCTAAAAGTTCTACTCCAGCCTTATGAAAATCCTCATCTAAATTCAAAATCCGACCGAGTATGCACAAGAGAGAAAAAAAATTGGCTTTGCAATCAAATTTTTCATCTAAAAGAGGAAATTCTTTAGAAAAATTTTGCAAAAGTTTTGCAGCAGTTTTATCTTTTCTCATATCTTCATAGAATTCTTGCGCACTTTGAGGCAAAGTAAGTTTTAAAATATTAAGCTCTTTTCCAACAAGCAAAATATCATCATATTCTTTGCTAAGTTCTAAGATAAAAGCCTCCTCTTTGAAACGCGAAATCAGATAAGAAAGTCGGGACATATTTTTGTCTTCTTTTGAAAAAAGAAGTGTTCTTGCCCTCTCATTGATAAATTCAAAACCTTCAAGTACAACAATATTGTTTTCAAAACTAAAAAGTTCAAAGTCCTTTTGAAATTCACAAAGTTTTTTAACACTAAGAAATTTATATCCTTGTTGCCAAAGCTTTAAACACAAAGCAAAAGTAAATAAATCTTCTGCAAGCTTAATCTTAAATTCATTAAACATAAGATTATGATTTTTACGAAATATCGCGTTAAAACGTAGTCTTATTAATGGTTTTTCAAGACTTGCAAGCAGTTTAAGATTCTCATTAGAACATACAAAAACAGAAGCAATAGCTTTCATATCACAGGGAAGTAAAAAATCACATTCAAAATGAATATTATTAAGATTAAAAATATGAAATTCATAAACTCCTTTATGATTTTTAATCCAAATTTTTTGTCCATTTTTAATGAGTGTATCAACTTGTTCTAAAAGAGAGAAAAAATTATCTTTGTCAATTTTGATAAATGTGTCTTTATCAAATGAAATTTCAAGTTCACAAAAAACGCTCCATTCATTTTCTTGTAATTGATTGTTTTGGAGATAATTTTGAGAATTTAAGTAGGTAAGATAGCGGAATTTTTCATTGTGAATTTCTGTTGTAACAGCTTCTGACAAGCCAAATTTTTCAACCGCTTTTACATCAAATTTCCGTAAAAAAACACTATTACTAATACCATTTAAGCTCTCACAAAAAGCTTCTAAGATTTCAGGTTCTGCTTGAATTTGAAAAATTATCTTTTCGTCATTTCGGCTTAAACAGTATTCATAGCCTTTTGCATAAAAGTGTAAAAGATGTTCAAAAATATTATTATCAGCAATGTACTCAAAATGAAATTCTAAAATCAAAATTTTTTCCTTACATAAAACTAAAAACTACAACTATACCATTTTTTCAATCAAAAACAAAACTAGAATTCTTTCTCTCTCTGTCTAAAATCACTCATAAAACCCTCTATAAATTGATAGAATTCTTTACTATGATTTGCATATTTAAGGTGAGCAAGTTCGTGTAGAATAACATATTCAATGGCTTGCAAGCTTTTTTCAAGCAATCTGATATTAAGATTAATGTATGCTTTCTTTACATTACACGACCCCCAACGCGTTCTCATTTTTTTAATGCTCAAATGTGTAAAACAAAGTCCGGTGCGCATACTCCATTTTTTTAAATAAAAACCAAAAATAATGCGAGCATTCATCTTTAAAAATCGCTCTAAGCATTCTTTAGAAGTACTCTGTAAAGAATTTTTATACCAACGAGTTTTGCAAAAATTTGCATCAATAATTACATTGTATTTTTTTCCTAGAAAATACATTTCATTCTCTTGTTTTCTTGCTTGTATATTTTGATAATTTTGCCAAATTTTCTCCATCCAAGCTGTATTCTTTGTTAAAAAAGCAAACACTTTTTCTTGACTGCAATTTTTTGGAATATTAAGATGAAATTCTCCTTCTTCATTCAATTTTAAAAGCAAATTTTTTACAGACTTTCTTTGATAGAAAATTTCCCACTGAAAAAATTGCAACACTCCTGCACTAATCTTTTGCTTTGCCATTTTCGCTCTTTATAAAACCAAACTCATTCAAACATAAGCTAATCGTAGAATTTTAAATTTTATTGCACACAAAATAATGAGTATGCCTATAAAATTCTTTAAAAGAATCTTGATACTATAAAGCATTATAAATACATTCTCTATGGGCATTGAAAATCATTTAATGCCAAATTTTCAACATATAAATCTTTTAATAAATTCCAAAATTTGCTAAAAGTATTCCTACTGCCAATGCCAAAATAGGAATAATAACCGCAACAACACAAATATCTAAATAACTTTTTTTGTGCGTCATAGCAGTGATAGCAAGTAAGGTTAAAACCGCTCCATTATGAGGCAAGGCATCAAGTCCTCCTGAAGAAATAGAAGCTACTCTATGAAAAAGCTCTAAAGGAATGTTTTCTTTTAGAGCAATTTCTTTGTATTTTTCGCTTAAAGCCTGTAAGGCTATACCCATACCACCAGAAGCTGATCCTGTCGCGCCTGCTAGTAAATTTACAGCAACAGCTTCAGAAATCAAAGGGCTACCTTTAATACTTAGTAAATCAGTCAAAGTTTTAAAATCCGGAACATTTTTTACAACAGAACCAAAACCTACTGCTGCACTTGTGTTGATAATCGCTATAATAGAACTTTGCGCACCTGCATTAATAGCAGTGATAAAATGCTTATATCTAGTTATATTTAACAAAAGAATTAAAATAATGCCACAAATCAAAGCCGTAACAATCTCAAAAGAAAAAATATTTAAAAGCAAAACCACACATATTAATGGTAGCAAAGAAAGGATAAAATATGGCACTTTAGTATTGTCTAAGGGCATATTATGCTTTTCATCAGGATCATCATAAACATAGCCTAAATTTCGCAAAGAATTTTCTCTCAATTTAAGATAAAAATAGCCCCCAACAAACATAATAACAGAGGCCACCAAACCCATAATCGGTGCTGCTAGGGCGGTAGTGTCAAAGTATTTAATAGGAATAAGATTTTGAATTTGGGGACTTCCCGGAAGTGCTGTCATAGTGAAAGTAAAAGCTCCTAAGGCAATTGTAGCAGGGATAAGCCGCCTTGTAATATTCGCTTTTTTAAACAAAGATAAAGCTAAGGGATACACGGCAAATACAACAACAAATAAACTCACTCCTCCATAAGTCAAAACAGCAGCTGAAAGAATAACACCCAAAATCGCCCTTTTTTCACCGAGTATTTTTCCTAAAGCCAAAGAAACCGAACTTGCCATATGTGTTATTTCCATAAGCTTTCCAAAAATAGCACCTAGCATAAAAACAGGAAACCAATCTTTTGCAAAATCCACAAAACCACTCATATATACATTGGTATAAGCATCAAAAAGATCAAGCCCACCACTAATCGCAACCACACCGGCAGCAATAGGAGCTACCCAAATGATAGACCAACCAAGATACGCTAAAACCATTAAAGAAATTAAACCTAAAAAAATTCCTATCATATCAAACTCTCACTGCGCTGTATATCCGGCGTCAATAACCATATTTTGTCCGGTAATATTCTTAGCTGAATTTGAAGCTAAAAATAAAGCTAAAGAAGCAATATCATCAATATCAACAAGCTGTTTTTGCGGTATCAAAGGATAAAGCACCTCATCCAAAACCTTTTCCACGCTTACGCCTCTAGTTCTAGCTAGATCTTGCATTTGTCCCCTTACTAAGGGAGTATCAACATAACCAGGACAAATAGCATTTGCTGTAATACCAAAAGTAGCACATTCTAAAGCGGTTACCTTAGTAAGACCTATGAGTCCGTGTTTAGCACTATTATAAGCCGCCTTTCCTGCAAAACCTATAAGCCCATTTATAGAACTCATATTAATAATGCGTCCAAATTGTTGTTTTTTCATTATTGGCAACACATATTTTGTACTGATAAAAGCACCTACAAGCATAATAGAAAGCATTTGCTCAAATTTACTCACAGGAAATTCCTCAATAGGAGCTACAAATTGCAAACCTGCATTATTAATAAACACATCAATACGACCAAAGGTATTTGTTGTTTTTTCTATTAAATTTTTTACTTGTTCTTCCTTGCCAACATCACAAGTTAGAGTTAAAATTTCAGATTTTAAATCAGATGAAATTGAATTTTTTATATTATTTAAAGCTTCTTGATTTAAATCAGAAAAAACAACCTTATAATTTTCTTGCAAAAATTTTTGAGCTATACTCAAGCCTATTCCACTAGCACTACCTGTTACGATAACAACTTTTTTCATATTCTAATCCTTATACCAAAAATAAAAAGCCCAAAGATACGACTATGCCAACAAAAAGTAAGGTTATCACACAATAACCCATAATATCTTTTGCACCAAGACCGGCAATAGCAAGCGCAGGTAAAGCCCAAAAAGGCTGTATCATATTAGTCCAAGCATCGCCCCAAGCGATAGCCATAGCTACTACACTAGGTGAAACACCTAATTTTATTCCAGCAGGAAGCATTATAGGAGCTTGCACAGCCCATTGACCACCTCCTGAAGGAACAAAAATATTGACTAATCCAGCACTTAAAAAAGTGAGTATTGGAAAAGTATCGTGAGTAGCAATACTTGCAAAAGCTTGTGAGAGCATACTTGCAAAAGAAGCACCGCCATCGCTTGTCCCAGTCATCATACCCATAATACCAGCATAAAATGGAAATTGAAGCAAGATTCCAGCGGCTGATTTTGCAGAATGATTTATAGCCTTTACATAAGCAACAGGCGTTTTATGAAGTAAAATTCCAAGAAATAAAAAGATCATATTGACTATATTTAAATTTAAAGAACCACCTTGTGAAAAATAATAAATCAAATACACCAAACCGGGAACAGCTATGATAATGCTTACCAAAACACTATTTTCTAAAAAATGAGCTAAGGTTTTATCTTTGTTGTGATTGATAAGCTCAATATCTTGTTCTTCCAAATTTAAAAGCTTAGAGTCAATTCCTATAATTTCTTCTTTTTTTGGATGAATACAGGCAAGTAAAAAAGGTAAAAAAAGAACTATAATTGCTGTAATGATAAGATTATAAGAAGAAAAAATCGTTTCAGATATAGGTATGGCTTCGGTTATAACTCCAGCACTTATTTTAGTTAAAGACTCAGAAGCACTTGCAACACTTAAAGGTATAGAACCAGACAAGCCGCCGTGCCAAATTACAAAACCAGAATACGCACTTGCTATCAATAAACGGTAATCCACCCCTTTAACATTCTTCGCAATCTCTTTAGCAAAAATAGCACTAATTACAAGTCCAAAACCCCAATTTATCCAATTAGCAAATAAAGATAAGAAAGTAACCAAAACTATAGCGCTAAAATGTCCATTTGGCAAAGATGAAAGATATTTTAAAAAAGAAGAAATAAGTTGAGCACTTGCCAAAGCCTGCCCTAAAACAAGCACCAAAGCCATTTGCATAGAAAAGTCAAGTAAAGACCAAGCTCCATTCCCCCAATTATTGACTATAATAAGCGCATCTTGCCCTGTAACAAAATACGTTAACAAAAAAACAAAGAGTGTTAAAATTCCAACCAAAACAAAAGAATCTGGCAGACATTTTGACGCTAAAAAAACACAGACTCTTGTTAGTGAATGCAACCAAAACATAAAAAATCCTTACAAACACACTTCAAATTCAGCCTCTGTTTTCACCCGAAGTTCTTCTAAACTCACCTTAGGTTGCAATTCAACAAGTTTCATCTTTCCTTCTTCAAAATCAAAAACACCAAGTTCTGTAATTAAACGATTTACAACAGCCTTACCTGTTAAAGGAAGTGTGCATTCTTTTTTTAATTTACTCTCTCCAAATTTGTTTGTATGCTCCATAACAACAACTATTCTTCTAGCACCAACAACCAAATCCATAGCCCCGCCCATACCTTTAACAAGCTTACCCGGTATCATATAATTTGCCAAATCTCCATTTTGAGATACTTCCATAGCTCCTAAAATAGCTAAATGAATATGTCCCCCGCGAATCATAGCAAAGGATTGAGCACTATCAAAAAATGAAGCTCCCTTAACGATAGTAATTGTTTCCTTTCCTGCATTAATCAAATCAGCATCTACTTCATTTTCTCTAGGATAAGCACCTATACCCAAAAGACCATTTTCTGATTGCAAAAAAACTTCTAAATTGAAATTTTTAATCTCATCAGCAACTAAAGTTGGTATGCCTATGCCAAGATTAATATACATTCCATCTTTTACTTCTTTTGCGGCTCTTTTAACAATGAGTTCTTTTGACATACTATTCCTTTCTTGTGATAATTTTTTCTATTCTTTTTTCGTATTTAGCACCCTTATAGACAAAATCTACATAAATTCCGCTCAAATGCACACTATCAGGTTCAATTTCATCAACTATTTCTTCAACCTCTGCGATAGTTATTTTTGCAGCACTCGCACACAAAGGATTAAAATTTCGTGCTGTTTTATTAAAAACTAAATTTCCGTATTTATCAGCCTTTTGAGCTTTAACCAAACCAAAGTCCCCTGTAATTGCCTGTTCTAAAATGTATATTTTCCCATTAAATTCTTTATGTTCTTTCCCTTGTGCAACTAAAGTTCCTACTCCTGTTTGAGTATAAAAACCAGCTATTCCAGCACCACCTGCTCTTAACTGCTCTGCCAAAGTGCCTTGCGGAGTCAAAATTACTTCTAATTCGCCATTAATAAATTGCTGTTCAAAAGTTTTATTTTCACCAACATAAGAAGCGATGATTTTCTTAATCTGTTTATTTTGAAGTAAAATTCCTAAACCACAATCGTCAATACCGCAATTATTGCTTACAATAGTAAGATTTTTTACACCTAAATCCTTAAGCTTAGAGATAGCAAATTCAGGTATGCCACACAAGCCAAAACCACCAACTAAGATCGTTGCTCCGTCTTTTAGATCCGCAAAAGCCACATTTAAATCTGTAATAATTTTATTCATTTTCTAATCCTACTCATCAATTTCCACTAAAGCACTTATCCCTTGTCCTCCACCTACACATAAGGTAGCTAAACCGAGATTTTTCTTTTCTTGTCTTAGAGCATAAATAAGACTTGTAAGTATCCTTGCACCACTTGCTCCAATAGGATGTCCTAATGCTATAGCACCACCATATATATTCACCCTACTTTCATCAGCTTGTAATTCTTTCATCGTTGCTATGCTTTGAGCAGCAAAAGCTTCATTAGCTTCAATTAAATCTATATCTTTAATATTAAGTTTATTCTGCTGCAGAAGTTTTTTCGCAGCAAAGGCAGCACCTATGCCCATTATGCTAGGCTTTACCCCTATACTTGCAAAAGCCTTAAGTTTTGCAAGTATAGGCAAATTTAGCTCTAAAGCCTTTTGTTTTGTGCAAAGTAAAAGCATAGCGGCTCCATCATTTAAACCGGAAGAATTGCCCGCACTTACACTACCCTCTTTTTCAAAAGCCGGCGGAAGTTTTGCTAAAGTCTGTAAGCTAATATCCTTTCTTACAAATTCATCCTCTTCAAAAAGGAATTCTTTTTTTCTTTCTTTTAAAGTCAAAGGAAGAATTTCTGTTTTAAATTTCCCTTTTTGTATGGCACTAATTGCTTTACGATGGGAATTGAAAGCAAATTCATCCTGCTCTTGTCTTGAAATTTTGTATTCTTTTGCCAAATTTTCAGCTGTAATTCCCATATGATAGTCATTAAAAGCACACCATAAGCCATCTTGTATGATAGAATCAATCAAGGTTTGATGTCCCATTTTTATCCCGGTTCGTGCATTTTTCACAAGAAAAGGTGCTAAAGACATATTTTCACTACCTCCAGCCAAAATCATAGAAGCATTTCCAAGTTTAAGAGCATTAAAGCCTAATTCAACTGCTTTTAAACCAGAACCGCAGACCATATTAACCAAAAAAGCAGTTTTTTCTTGTCCACCTCCACAATCAATCAAAGCTTGTCTGGCTATATTTTGCCCACCTCCACTTTGTAAAACTTGACCAAGTATCAACTCATCAATATGCTCTGCTTGTAAATTTAAACTTTGGATTATATACCTTGAAAGTATGCTTGCCATATCGGAAGCTTTTGTGTTTTTAAGACTTCCTAAAAAAGAACCTATGGCTGTCCTTTTTGCCGAAACGACAACAATTTCAGACATTCATTTTCTCCTTGATAAAGATTAATTTATATTTAACTTATATTTGAAGTTTGTTTTGAGTGTATAATAAAAACTATGAATTAAAAATATAAAGATTGAGTTTTATTAAAGCTTTAAGAAAAAATGTTACTTTTTGTATACAAAAGCTTTTTTCTTAAGATAAATTTAAAAGGGCGTCTCTGCTAGGAATATAATTGAAATAAAAAGCCTCATAAGTACAAACACCTTTATAAGTATTTAACCCTTCTAAGAAGGAAGGATTTTGCAATAAAACGTCTTTGATGCCAAATTGAGCAATTTGCAAACCAAAAGGCAAAGTAGAATCTATCAATGCTAAACAACAAAGCTGACATATTAGCTACGCAGTAATGTATAAACTCATAAATTTGTGCGGCATTAAGTCCAACAATAACAATTTTAGCCTTTTTAACTCCAGCAATACCACTTAAAAGTACCCCTCTGCCTCCATAAATTTTTGATTGCACTTTGCTATTTCAAAAACAGACAAACGTCCAGCTATGGCACTCATTGGAGCAAGACAAGGTAAAATATATTTTGTTTAATTGTCTCATAGACTATACTGAAATTTTTTCTCTAAAATGACTTCTGTAAAATTTTCATTAGCAGCCAAATGCAAATAGGTATAAAATTTGTCCCTCTTTATAGTCATTTGTAAAACCAGCACCAATTCCAGCATCTTTTTCAATAAAAACCCTATGTTCTGCTTTTACATATTCTTTTACATTATCAGGTGTTAAAGCTACTCTGTATTCTTGAGTTTTAATCTCCTTTTGGCAACCTACAATCATTGTTTCTCCTTTATACAATCCCACTAATAAAAATAGCACAAATAATAACGGGCACAATATATTTCACATAATAAAACCATAGATTCACAAAATTTTTCTTTTGAAAACCTTGCAAAAGTTCTTTTTTAGCGTCTTCTTGTAAAACCCAACCTACAAAAATTGAAGTCCCTAGTGCAGTCAAAACAAAAAAGATGTTTCCACTGATGAAATCAAAAGTATCAAAGATATTCCTCCCAAAAATCATCACTTCTCTCCAAGGTCCATAAGCAAGAATGCAGGGGAGATTTCCTAGAAAAAAAGTACAAACAAGCACTAAAAATACAGCCTTCTTTCTTCCAAAACCAAATTTTTCTTCAATGACAGTAATAAGCGGCTCATAGAGCGTAATAGAAGTAGTAAAAGCTGCTGTTAAAAGCAAAATAAAAAAACTTAAAGCAAAGAAAGCACCAAAATACATTTTTGAAAAAACTATCGGTAAAACCTCAAAAACAAGACGCGGACCAGATGACGGCTCTAAATCAAAAGTAAAGAGAGAAGGAAAAATCATAAAACCAGCTAATAAAGCGATTAAAGTATTTATAAATCCAGTAGTTACGGCAGTTTTAACCAAATTCTCATTTCTATTAAGATAAGAAGATAAAGTAATCATTACAGCAAAACCTAAGGAAAGGGCAAAAAAAACTTGTCCTAAGGCTTCTAAAAAAACCTTTGCAGAAATTTTAGAAAAATCCGGGTACAGATAAAAAATAATGCCTTTTGAAGCACCTTCAAGAGTGAGATTGCGTAAAACAACTGCAACAAGACACAATGCAAGCAAAGGCATTAAAAGTTTCATCGCTTTTTCTATGCCTTGCGAAATTCCACGCACCAAAACACAGTAATTCAACACAACAAAAAGCAAAGTATAAAAACTGATAAATAGAGGATTATGTTCTATATTTTCGCTATAAAATCTTTGAGTAATTTCTTTATCAATAGGAATTGAAAGGTCTAAAGAACCTGAAAAAATGTGGAAAATATAAGTAAAAACCCAACCACCTAAAACCATATAGTAAGCTATGATACCAAAACAACCAATAAGCCCTATATAACCGATAATTTTCCACAACTTAGAAAATTCTTTCCTCTGAAAGTTTGGATCAAAAGCATCAAGAGCATTTTTTTGAGCTTTTCTACCTATCACATTTTCAACTAAAATCATAGGAATTCCTATAAGTATCATCGCCACTATAAAAATACATACATAAGCACCTCCCCCATTAGTACCTACTAGATAAGGAAACCTCCACGTAGCCCCAAAACCAATAGTAGCTCCAGCCGTTACAAGTATATAAGTCAGAGTATTTGACCAAGAATGTCTCATAAGCTGTCCTTTTTTTATTATTTACCTATTTTTACACAAAAAATAAGAGATTTTAAAAAAAACAAGAGAATTTTCAACAAAATATACTTTTTATGTTACTATATTTCAAAAAACATAAAAGGTTTAAACTATGAAAAAAGTTCTTATATTGGGCGGTGGGTATGCAAGTTTGTCTTTCATAAAAAATCTTCATTTTGAACAATTGCAAGATTTTAGTTTTACTTTAATTTCTCGAGAAAACAGGCATTACACAAGTGTTTTACTTCACGAAGTTGTCAGCAAAGCAAAAAATATTACTGTAGCATACACAGATATTTTGCCAAAAAGAGTACATTTCATACAAGATACAGTAAAAGAAATTAAAGAAAAAATCGTCTGCACAGAAAAAGGTGAATATGAGTATGACATTTTAATTGTAGGACTTGGATTTGCTAGTGATGATTTTAAAATACCAGGAGTAAAAAAATACTGCCATACTATAACAAATTATGAAGATTGTTTGAGTATTTATCAAAAAATACAAGAGCAAAATCGTCAAAAACAAAAATATGAAATCATTGTATGTGGTGGTGGTTTTAGTGGTATAGAACTTGTAGGGAATTTAATCAAAGACTTACAATTTAAACATACAATTACAATTAAATGCATAGAAGCTATGCCTACGATACTTCCTATGTTTAGTCAAAACTTGGCTTTAGAAGCAAAACGGTATTTAGAAAATTTGGGCGTAGAATTTTATATTCATTCAAAGATTGTAGAATGTCAAGAAAATAAGGTAATCATAGAAAGAAATGGACAGCAAGAAACAATTCACGCAGATATAATACTCTGGACAGCAGGGGTAAAAGGGAATGAAGTAATAGAAAATTCAAGCTTTTTTCATTCACAAAGAAGCAAAATTGAAACCGATGAATTCTTACGACCTCTTCATCAAAACAAAACAATGCAAAATATTTTTATACTCGGAGATTGTAGTGCCTTTAAGGACCCTAAAACAGAAAAAATTGTGCCGCCAACTGCACAACTTGCACTCCAACAAGGAAAATATCTTGCCGAAACTTTCAACAAACACGATACAAAATTTAGCTATCAAAGCAAAGGGACTTTGTGTTCTTTAGGAGATGACTACGCATTAGGTTTTATCGGTTCAAAGGAGATAAAAGGCAAAACAGCATCTTGGATAAAAAAATTTGTAGAATTTCAATGGCTTTTTAAACTTCAAGGAATAAAGGCTCTTTTTTAATTTCAAGCAAACTTTTTAAAAAAATCCATCATATACTCATAAGGTTATAATTCTTTTGCACTTTTCAAGTGCAAAAGAATTACTTATTCCATTGTTTTGCTACAACTTCTTCATTTTCTTCTCTTAAAAAATGCAAGTATTATAAACAAAAGCCTCTCCATTCTTCAAAGCAGAATGCAATAGTTTTTTTGCATTCGTGCTAAATGAGCAATTTCTGTCTTTGATCTCTTCGCACTCAAATCTGTTTTTTATAAAAGTAAAACAAGAAGAATCAAGCAATACGAAGTAAAATTTTTCATAAAACATTTTCCATTCCCAAAACTTTTGAGAAAATTCAAAATAGCTTTGTCTTGTCATTAAAGAAATAATAAAATTCATCTTGCTTTCTAAAAGACAAAACTAAAGCGGTATATTCATTCTCAAATTCTTCGTTGAGTATATTTCAAATGATTGATAAACACGCAGACATTTTTATAGACTTAAAAGAAATAAAAAATTCTCTCTAATCCCTTACCAGTATAAATTTCATCAGAATCAAAGTCCAAAATATGTCCTTAGCATAATTAAAGCAGACAAAGAATCAAGTCTTCCATCTTTAATACGTGTTTTTACTCTTCCAAATTTGAGAGCTTCCTTGCTTGTAAAACTTTCATCAACAAAACAAATTTCACCTTCAAATTCAAGCAAAGAAACAAAATGTTTAATGCGAGAAGTCATTTCAGTTTCACAAGAACCACCACAAGGAATACCTACAATGAGTAAAGAAATTTGATATTCTTTTAACAGAATTTGTAATTCTTTAGCAGCCTGCTTACGATTCTTTCGCAATACAGCTTTAAGAGGAATAGCAACATTCCCATCAACACAAAGGGCAACTCCGATACGTTTTAATCCCACATCTATAGCCAAAGCTTTCACACCAAAACCCTTATACGAACACCATCAATCTCAATCTTTCCTTCAAGTTCATATTCATAAAGTTTGTCTCCATAAAGTTTTAAAGCCTCTTCTACACTCACGCCTTTCCTACAAAATTCCAAAAATTCATCATTTTTTTGATTCACTAAAAAACCCATTTTTTGTGCAAAAATTTCAAAATCACTAAGAAGTTCAGCTTTGTGTTCCTCAATCAAAATATTTGTACCTTTGCTCTCATTCATTCTCTGTGGTAAAACAAAAAGCGGTTTTTTAAGTTTTTCACACAATCTCGCACTTTGCATAGAGCCGCTTTGTAAATCAGCTTGAGCGATAATGACTGCTTCACTTAAAGCAACAACAAGACGGTTTCGCAACAAAAAATCATACTTTTTTGGGATATAATCATCAATATTTTCACTTAGAGCTAAACCATTTTGATAGATTTGCCTAATGATTTTTTCATTGCTTTTTGGATAAATGTTGCCAAGTCCATTTGCAAAAATAGCTATACTTGAAGGCATTGAAGCTTGTAAAGCTGTAATATCTACACCTAAGGCTCCTCCACTTACAATACAAACACCAGCTTGCCTCAACAAAAAACCGAGCTCTAAAACACAATTTCTTGTATAAACACTCATCTTTCTTGAACCTATAAGGGCAATTTTCCTTTTATGCAAAAGCTCTATATTTCCTTTATAATAAAGCCTTTTTGGAGGATTCTTTGCTTTGGCAAAAAATTTTAAAAATACATCAGAGAGAATTTCACTCGCCATACACTTCACTCAAATATACAAGCTCAACGCTTGAAAGAAGTTCTTTGCTTTCTTTTAAAGCTTTAAAGGTATTCTTTCTAGGATGTCCTATAGCAATAGCAAAACCTTTTTTATGGGCTAATTGTACAGCTAATTCTAATTGTTTTTTTATGGAAGAAAGATCATTATCATTGTCTAAAAAAACATCTCTTTTAATATAAACTTGCCCTATTTCTTTAGCAATTTCAGCTGCCTTCGAATTGTGTATAGTCCTTGAATCAACAAAGACAAAATCCTGTGCTCTCAAAGCCTTATAAAGCTTTTTCATTGCTTCTTTATCACTGGTAAAAAGACTACCTGTATGATTATTAATATATTTTAATCCTTTAAAATCTTTTTTAATGCTTGCAATTTTCTGATTGATTTTCTCTTGAGTGTCTTGTGGATCTAAAGTATCAAGTTCAGGTTTATCATAATTTAAGGCTGCCAAAGGCAAATGTACCATAAAAAATTGGAATTCACTTGCATATTGGACTGTATGTTTATGATTTGCATCAGGTGGAAAAAACGAAGGAATAAGTTTTAAATTCAGAGCCTTAAAGTTTTTAACATGACTGTAATGCGCCATATCATCAATAATAATCGCAAGCCGTGCTTTTTGTTTTTTTGAATCTAATTTTGCAATATCTTGATCTTGTTTTTGCACATCTTCTTGTTTAAGATTTGGATATTCTTGTGTTGGGTTTGTTTCTATTGGAATTTCAATAGAATTTTGATCTTGCTGCGTACGATTTTGTTCTAAAAATACTTGACCTTCTAAGAAAGCAAGTTTCTCATTGACAGTGCTTGTATTTTTTTCTTCGCTAAAAAAACTTTGAAAAGGGCTAGGAAACTCTGGTTGTATTTCATTTTCAACATAAACCCAACCAAAAAGACTTTCTTTTAGTTGGGCTTTTCCTTGTTGTACTTGCGTACTTTGTTCTATTTTAGGCTTGGAATTAGGTATTTTTTCATATTTTAAAAAAACCACCAAAACTAAAGCTATACAACTTAAAGAAAGTATAGCTACGATTAAAAAATAACAAATTCGAGTTAAACTTTTTTTCGACAAATTAATTTTTATCTTTATCAATTAATTTTTTAGCACTAATCCAAGGCATCATTGCACGTAAATTACTTCCTGTTTTTTCTATTAAAGAATCATTCATCTTTTTGCGTTCAGCATTCATTCTAGCAAAACCTGCTCTTCTTTCTAAAATAAAATCTTTCGCAAAGACACCATTTTGAATGTCTTTCAAAATTTGCTTCATTGCTTTTTTTGTCTCTTCGGTGATAATTTTTGGACCTGTTATATAATCACCATATTCAGCAGTATTTGAGATAGAATACCTCATATCAGCTATACCACCTTGATAGATCAAATCTACAATAAGTTTCATTTCGTGCAAACATTCAAAATAAGCCATTTCAGGCTCATATCCTGATTCAACCAAAGTTTCAAATCCTGCTTGAATCAAAGCACTTAAACCACCGCAAAGCACAGCCTGTTCTCCAAATAAATCTGTCTCTGTTTCAGCTTTAAAAGTAGTTTCTATAATACCCGTTTTCCCTCCGCCTATTGCACTCGCATAACTTAAAGCAATATTCTTTGCATTCTTAGTTTCATCTTGAGCTATGGCAATTAAACAAGGAGTACCGCCACCTAAAACAAATTCATTCCTCACAGTATGACCCGGTGCTTTTGGTGCTATCATAATCACATCAGTACCTTTTGGAGCAACAATTTGTCCATAATGAATATTAAACCCGTGCGCAAAAGCCAAAGCTTTTCCTTCATTTAAATTTGGCTTAATATCATTGTGAAAAATATCAGCTTGGAGTTCATCAGGAGCTAATATCATAATCACATCAGCCACTTTTGTCGCTTCACTCACAGAAAGAACTTCAAAGCCAGCCTCTTTAGCTTTTTTCCAACTTGAACCACCCTCACGCAAACCAACGATAACTTTAACGCCACTATCTCTTAAATTCATCGCGTGTGCGTGTCCTTGAGAGCCAAAACCAACAACAGCAACTTTTTTTGACTTTATCAAATTGATATCACAATCCTTATCATAATATACCACAACAGCCATATTTTCTCCTTAGAAATGAAGTTACAAAGTTTGATTCTAGCTTAACTATACTAAAATTTTATTAAAAACTCCAAAAGAAAAATAGCAGAATTTTAAAATGCTACATACAGTGGGAAATTATTTATTTTGCAAGACATTTTTTTCAAACCGCCTATAATATTTCCATTTTTGCACTATATCAGGACGGTGCTTTGAAATGACTGCGAGCTCTTTTGCAAATAATTCTTCATAAACTTGCAAACTTAATTTCGGTCTTTGTTTTAAAAAATCTAAAAGCTCTTCCTCTTTTAACATAGTTCTTTCGCTCTCATCAACCACCTCTTTAATTTTCTCCATAAATGCTTGTATATAATTTTTACAGCTTCTATACAATGCTGTATCTTGACGTAAAATTTGAAAGTGTTCCTTGCTAATATAAATTCCCATATCATCATTTAAATAACTACGATGAAATTCATCAAGTATATTTATCTCTTCGCTTTTATGTTTTCTATTAAAAGTAAAAACAATACTTTCAAGAGTATCAATAGAATGATTGAAATGATTGTTTGGTTTTGATAAAGAAAAGATATTTTTAACATCATTTTTATTTGCATATAATTTTAAAGGAAACATATAACGAAGATACCCTCGAAATTCTTGTATCTTAAAAAGCTCCTTACTTGTTGGTGAAGGAGGAGAAAAACAAAAATCAACAGCAAGACTTGATAAAGTATCATAAGAAAATTCACTCATATCTATAAAACGTATTGAAGAAAATTTATCAAGCAAATTGTGAAGCATAAAGCTGCTCTGTTTTAAAAGCGTAAAATCAATTTCTATATCAGGCTTTCTGTGTCGCAAAAATTCTATAATCTTTCTAAAATCATAAGTGAGATTTATATTTGGTTCAAATTTCCTCTCTACCTTACTCCAATCTCTTCCAAGACAATGTTTAAGTAAAGATATAGGATCTCTTACCCCGCAAATAATTTTAACCTCTGAATCAAACAGACTAAGATATTTACCAAAATCTTTCACATCAAGCTCTGAAATATTAAGAGCTTGTTCTTGTATGTGTGTGCTATTTAAACACATATATTGAAAGCAGTATCTTTCTTTAGCATCATTAGGTAAAACCCAAGACGCTTGACAAAAAACATTACAGCACTCATTAAGATACCGAAGAAAAGCTGCCGCACCAACTCCGTGAGGTGAGACATAAATAAATTTATATTTTTTTGGAAGTGGTAGGTTTAAATTCCACGCAAGATTTGCACAGTATTGACTTGAATCAGAATCAATAAAAGCAGGATTTAATAGAGGTGGATAGCTAGGGGGGGGGATTGGACATTAAGATACATATGTTCAAATTCCTTAGAATTAAGCCAAACAATAATACTTTCTAAATTTTCAAGTACAAAAGCAAAAAAACTTTCATCATTTGAATTTTGAAGAGCCGTTAAAAGTATTTTGGCACACTGCGGTTTTAAATTCTTTTGAAGTGTCTGTAGTAATTTTTCCACGCTTTCACCTTAATCAAATTTCAAAGCATTTACAATCTTTTGCACTTTTTCATCAAGTAAATCGCATTTTGTATTATCAATGAGTAAATCAGGCTTAGGTTCGTCATAATTGATATCCATACCTACTACATTAGAGATTTTGCCATTTGTAAAACCACTATATAAACCTTTTTTATCCCGTCTTTTTAATTCATCCAACTCACATTTAACATAAATTTCAAAATACTGCTGAAGAGTTTCGCGGTTGTAACGATACACCTTATTCCACATTGAGATAGCGCTGACGATAACAAGCATTCCTTGTGAGCTTAAGAAGTGAGCAAATTGAGAACGTTTCAAAGAAACTTCAATACGACTTTCTTTGTCATATGCAAAATTTTCCAAAAGTTCTCTGAATTTATCTCCATCTAATAAAATAATAGTATTCATCTTTCTTCGCAAATTCTTATATAAAGCTTCAGCGATAAAACTTTTGCCACTTCCAGCAAGTCCATTAAGCCAAAGTACCCCGCCTTTTCTTAAATCCATTTTTCTTCCTTATTTTTGTAAAATTATTAACAAAATTAAAGCAAAAAAAGCTAAAATCTAGCAAAAAAATAAAGTGAAATGCTATGCAATACAAGAGATATAAAACCAAACAAATTAAAATAGGACAAGTTCTCATTGGCGGGAATGCGCCCATTTCAGTTCAATCTATGCTCTTTAGCAAAACTAAAGATATAGAATCTTCTTTAGAACAACTCAACCGTTTGTATTTTGCTGGAGCGGATATAGTGCGTTTAGCTTGTCTTGATATGGCTGATGCAAGGGCTTTAAAAGAAATTAAATCAAAGAGCCCTCTACCTTTGATTGTTGATATACATTTTAACCATAAACTTGCTGTGTTTTGTGCGCAATTTATTGACGGAGTGCGTATAAATCCCGGTAATATAGGTTCTAAAGAAAATATAAAAGAAGTAGTGAAAGCCTGCAAAGAAAGAAATATTCCTATAAGGATAGGAATCAATCACGGTTCAATAGAAAAGCAATTTAGCGATAAATATGGATATGGTATTGATGCTATGCTTGAAAGTGCCAAATACAACATAGGTCTTTTGGAAGATCTTGATTTTACAGATATTAAAATTTCTATGAAAACTTCAGACACACAAAAGACGATTCAAGCTTATGAAAGACTCAGACCTCTTTGTGATTACCCTTTTCACTTAGGTGTAACAGAAGCTGGAACAAAATTTCACAGTACAATAAAAAGCTCTATTGCACTTGGAAATCTCCTCTTAAAAGGTATAGGTGATACAATGAGAGTTTCAATGACAGGAGAACTTGAAGAGGAAATTCGCGTTGCAAAAGCTATCTTACAAGACAGCGGAGTACAAAAAAGCGGTATTAATATTATCTCCTGTCCCACTTGCGGACGAATACAAAGTGATTTGGTGAAAGCAATTGCCATTGTTGAAGAAAAAACAAAACACATACAAGAACCTTTAAATATTAGCATTATGGGTTGTGTTGTTAATGCTTTAGGTGAAGCAAAAGGAGCTGATGTTGCCATAGCTTTTGGAAAAAAACAAGGTTTAATCATCAGACAAGGCGAAGTTGTAGCCAAACTAAAAGAAGATGAGCTTGTAGAGAGATTCTTGCTTGAAGTTGAAGATGAACTTAAAAGCAGAACAATAAAAGAATAAAATTACAAAACAAATCAATTAAACTCAAATGTACAAGCTAGAGTTTCAGATTGTATTTTGTATAATACAATACTTAAAAATAAAATCTAAACCAAAGAAGTATAAATGCAATATAATGAACATTTTGATTTAGACCTAGAACGTGCTATTTTAAGCGCGTGTATAAGTAGCGAGGAAACGTATTTAAGCATAGCTGAAGATATTGAGCCTCAAGACTTTAGTCTCAAAGCACATCAAGACATTTTTAAAGCCTTAATAACTTGTGCAAACGCTAGAGAACCCATTAGCATAAGTTTTTTAAAAAAACACAAAAATTTAGATGAAAACATTCTCAATGAAATTCTCTCCACTCCTTCTATCATTGACATTGCCTTATATGTAAAAGAATTGAGAGAAAAATCTCTCAAAAGACAGTTACTTCATTTCGCCCATCTTCTTCCAACACGTATCAACCAAATGCGTCCTGTCAATGAAATTACTGATGAATTAAGCAAAGAACTTTTTAATCTTACCAATCGTATAAATACAAGGGATATTAAAGATATGCAAATAGTTCTTGAAGAACTTCTTGAAGATTTTAAAAAACAAAAACTGCTAGAAAATAAAGATATAATAGGACTAGACACAGGTTTTAGCGAATTAAATAGTATGACTAAGGGTTTTAAGGGTGGTGAGCTTATTATTATAGCGGCACGTCCGGGAATGGGAAAGACTTCTTTATGTCTTTATTTTATTGAAAGAACTCTAAGACAAAACAAAGGTGTTGTAATGTTTTCACTTGAAATGCCAGCAACACACATTATGCAAAGAATGCTTTCAGCTAAAACTTCAATCCCTTTACAAAGAATCCTCACAGCTGATTTAAATGATGATGAATGGGAAAGAATAGGACACGCTTGTGATGAATACGCTCAAAATACATTTTTCATTTACGATAACGGATATGCAACAATAACAGATATTCGAGCGATTTTAAGAAGATTAAAAACCAAAGACCAACAAATAGAACTTTGCGTTGTTGATTACATAGGACTTATGATGAGCAATTCAACCTTTAATGACAGGCATTTGCAAGTTAGTGAAATTTCAAGAGGCTTAAAACTTTTGGCACGAGAACTTGATATACCTATTATCGCTCTTTCGCAACTTAATCGTTCTTTAGAATCAAGATCAAATAAAAGGCCTATGCTTAGCGATCTGCGTGAAAGTGGTGCGATAGAGCAAGATGCAGACAGTATTTTATTTGTTTATCGTGATGAAGTATATAGAGAGCAAGAAGAAAAAGAAAGAGAGAATAAAGCAAAAGCTGAAGGTAAAGAATATAATAGAATTTTTATGCCAAATCCAGTTCAAGAAGAAGCCGAAATTATAGTTGGAAAAAACAGAAATGGTCCAATTGGTACCGCAGGAGTATTATTTTTTAAAGAAAAATCTTGTTTTGTTGATAAGCCTCGTTTTACAAGTACAGAATTTAAAGACTGATTTCAAATTGTTACAAAATTATTGCAAAATATACAGAAAAACAATAAAATTCGTGTGATTTGCTTAATTTCTTAATCTAAAATCCATAAAAATCGTTATAATTTCATTATTTTAATAGGAGTAGAATGTTATGAAAAAGATAAGCGGCTCTGCAATGATTTGCGAAGCCTTAAAAGAAGAAAAGGTACAGATTGTTTTTGGCTATCCCGGTGGTGCAGCCTTAAATATTTATGATGAAATCTATAAACAAAAATACTTCAAACATATACTTGTAAGGCACGAACAGGCTGCTTTACACGCTGCTGATGCATATGCAAGAATGAGTGGTAAAGTTGGAGTTGCCATCGTTACAAGCGGACCAGGCTTTACAAATACCATCACAGGACTTGCTACAGCATACAGCGATTCTATTCCTTTAGTACTTATTTCCGGCCAAGTAGCCAATTCTCTTATAGGCACAGATGCTTTTCAAGAAATTGATGCAGTAGGAATTTCTCGTCCCTGTGTAAAACATAATTATCTTGTAACCCATATAGAAGAATTACCTCGTATTTTAAAAGAAGCTTTCTATCTTGCAAACACAGGAAGAAAAGGACCTGTACACATTGATATTCCAAAAGATGTAAGTGCAGTTTTAGGTGAATGGTACTATCCTAAAGAACTTATTATGAAAACTTATAAACCTGTTTATAAAGGAAACACAAAACAAATAAAAAAATTTGCTGAACTCTTAAAAGAAGCAAAAAAGCCTTTGTTTTACCTTGGAGGAGGTTGCATTTCTTCAAATGCAAGTGAAAAAATACGAGAACTTGTCAAACTGACACAAATTCCAGCTATTGAAACCTTAATGGCTTTAGGCACTCTACGAAATGATGATGCTCTCAATCTCAAAATGGCAGGAATGCACGGAAGCTACACTGCAAATATGGCTATAAGCGAATGCGACCTGCTTATAGCTATTGGAGCAAGGTTTGATGATAGAATCACCGGAAAAACAAGTGAATTTGCCAAACAAGCAAAAATCATTCATATTGATATAGATCCAAGCTCTATTTCTAAAATCATTAATGCACATTTTCCTGTTGTTGGTGATATTTTGCAAGTTATCACACAACTTTTAAATGAGTTAAAAAAAGAAGATTTTATTCCACAAACGCAAGAATGGCTTGAAAATCTAACACACTATCAAAAACTCTATCCATTAAGTTATGAAGATAGTGACGAAATTCTAAAACCACAATGGATTATTGAGGAAAGTGCAAAACTCGCTCCAAACGCAAGAATTATTACTGATGTTGGACAGCATCAAATGTGGGTTGCACAATTTTACCCTTTTAACTATCCAAGACAGCTAGCTACAAGCGGAGGACAAGGGGCGATGGGATATTCTGTACCTGCTGCTTTAGGAGCAAAACTTGCGGTGGGAGAAAAAGAAATTGTAGTCAATTTTGTCGGAGATGGCTCTGTTTTAATGAATATACAAGAATTAATAACAGCTTATGAATATAATATAGCAACTATACACATCATACTCAACAATGCTTTTTTAGGTATGGTGCGACAATGGCAAAGTATGTTTTATCAAGAGCATTTTTCAGAAACAGACTTAACAGTACAACCTGATTTTATAAAAATTGCTGAAGGTTTTGGCTGCTTAGGCTATCACATTCATACAAAAGCTGAATTTAGACAGGCTTTCAAAGAAGCTTTACAAGCAAAAAAAACCGCCCTTTTAAATGTTGTCATAGACAGATTCGAAGATGTTTTACCTATGGTTCCAGCTGGTGGGGCTATTTATAATATGATTTTACCAAAAGCAAAGGAAATACAATGAGAAGAGTTTTATCAGCTATTGTATTAAATGAACACGGAGTTTTATCTCGAATTGTAGGGCTTTTTTCAGGTAGAGGATACAATATAGATACTCTTACAGTTGCTCCTTTGCCTAATAGTGAATTTTCTAGAGTGAATATAGTAACCTACGGAGATGAAAGAGTATTTGAACAAATAGTCAAACAGCTTCACAAACTTATACCAACCTACAAAGTGATAGAAAGTGAGGATTTTATAGAAAAAGAAATGGCTCTTGTCAAAATTCCTTTAAATGAAAATTTAGGGGGTCTTGATGCTGTTTTAAAAGCTTATAATGGTACTATTGCGAACAGCAATGAAAATTTCTTATTTGTAATGGTAGCTGATGATACAAATCGGATTGAGAATTTTCTTAAAACAATCAAAAAATACAATCCAACAGACACAGTTCGAAGTGGTTCTGTTTTAATGGAGATAAAATGAAATTAAAAGAAATTGCAGAATTTTTAAGCCTAGAATACAGAGGTGCTGATAAAGAAATTACTGCTTTAAATTCTTTATTGAAAGCCAACTTCACAGAATTAAGCTACTGTGAAAATAAAAAAAACGCAAAAGATATTCCAAGTACTAGCGCAGCAGCTATTTTAATTACAAAAGAATATGAAAATCTTGTTCCTAAAAATACAGAAATTCTTATCAGCCCCAATCCTCGTTTAAGTTTTGCTTTGCTAAGCAAACTTTTTGCAAAAACACTCATCAATGAAAAATTGCCTCAAAAACAAAGTATTGCAAAAAGTGCAAAAATTATGCCTAATGTGTATCTAGGAAATAATATTACAATAGGAGAGAATGTAATAATAATGGCAGGTGCTTTCATAGGCGATAATGTCATCATAGGAGATGAAAGCATTATCCATCCTAATGTCGTCATTTACAATGATTGTCATATAGGCAAAAAATGCCATCTATTAGCAAATTGTGTTATAGGAAGTGATGGATTTGGATATGCACATAATAATAATGGGGAACATTATAAAATTTACCATAACGGCAATGTAATCTTGGAAGACTGCGTAGAAATAGGAGCGTGCACAACTGTTGATAGAGCTGTTTTTGATTCAACTCGTATCCAAGCTGGAACAAAAATAGATAATCTTGTTCAGATTGGACACAACTGCGATATAGGACAAAATTGCATTATCGTAGCTCAAACAGGACTTTCAGGCTCAAGTGAGCTTGGTCGCAATGTGATAATGGGTGGTCAAAGCGGTACAAGCGGACATCTTAAAATCGGCGATTTTAGCACAATAGCCGCAAGAGGTGGAGTAAGCAAGAATTTACAAGGTGGAAAAGTCTATGGAGGTGCGCCTGCTATGCTGCACAAAGATTGGCTTAAAATTCAAGCAAAAATTATAAAAATTTGTAAAGAATAGGATTAAAGAAACTATTTCTCTATCTTTTATCAAATAAAAAACAGAAATTAAACAATACAGGAACAAGAACTAAAGTTAAAAGTGTTGAGTTTATAAGCCTGAAAATAATAGCTATTACCATAAGTAATTTACTTCATATCCTGCTTCACACAAAAATATTATTCTTATATAAAAATTGTTCCTTTTTCACAAAGCAAACTTGTTTTAAGTTTTGATGAAAAATATAAAATCAAGTAAAAGACAAACATTCCCTTACACTCTTAATGTCAATGTTACAATCTTAAGTGGTACAATAGCACTTATTTATCCAAGTATAGAATCTAATATACGAAAAAATTTATGCTGAAGTTTTGACAAATACACTTCTAGTCTTTTGGGTAAGGAAAGATTAAAAGAAATGGTGCATTAACACCACTAACACCCTCACCAATTTAAATATTTTTTGCAAGAATCCATCATAAGATACTTACAACTCTTTTTTGACAAGCAAAGTATATTCTATATTTATCTTTGCTTTTTACAAATTTAAATCTGCAACTTCAGTTCGAATTTATCTTTTGAAGACAGCTCAACCTGATAAAATCTTTCAAGCCTTTAAAGAGAATTTTGCAAAAGTACAACTTTTTGCTTATTTGCTTTGAGAAGTTCTTTAAGATTTAAAATGTTAAAGTAACACTTAAAGCAAGAGAATTTTTGCTTTCGATTTGCATTAAAGCGCTAGGATCCTTTTTTGACTCTCTAGCATATTTAACCTCGACCCTCTGCCACCTTCATCAAAAAGCAAAAACCGAAACGAAAAGAAAGCAAACAGACTTTCTCGCGGATAGCTATATATCCATTTTTAAGACTAATATTTAGCATATAAGAAGCAAAAACATTTTCTTTTTCAAAATACCCTTCATATATTCAAGTTACTTGATAAGATATTGTTCATTTTTAAACTCGAAGCAATCAATTCTTTCAAATTTGAATCAAAAACAGACAAAAGTAAAAGCATTATAAGAGATATTTTCATTCTGCTCAAACTAAATATAATTTAATTATAATAGATTTTAGCAACACTCAATTTCAAATTTAGTTGTTTTAAACCTTATATAAGTTACAATTTTTTATTTTTTAGGATGTATTATGAAAAATATTCGTAACTTTTCCATCATCGCTCATATAGATCACGGAAAAAGCACTCTTGCAGATAGAATCATTGCTGAATGCGGTGCTATTAGTTCCAGAGAGATGAGTGCTCAAGTAATGGATACTATGGATATAGAAAAAGAAAGAGGCATTACAATCAAAGCCCAATCTGTACGACTCGAATACAACTATAAAGGGCACAATTTCATTTTAAACCTCATCGACACACCAGGTCATGTGGATTTTTCTTATGAAGTAAGCAGAAGTTTAGCAAGCTGTGAAGGAGCTTTGCTTGTTGTTGATGCAACTCAAGGAGTGCAAGCACAAACAATTGCAAATGTTTATATAGCCCTAGAAAACAATCTTGAAATTCTCCCTATAATTAACAAAATTGACTTGCCTTCTGCTAATATTGAAAGAGTGAAGAATGAAATTGAACATATTATAGGAATAGACTGCACTGAAGCTATTTGTGTAAGTGCAAAAACCGGTGAAGGTATAAAAGAACTTCTTGAAAGCATTATTAAAAAAATTCCCGCTCCACAAGATAATGATCAAGCTGCGACAAAAGCTTTGATTTATGATTCTTGGTTTGATAATTACCTAGGAGCTTTGGCTTTGGTAAGAATCTATGAAGGAACCATTGCAAAAAATGATGAAGTTTTCATAATGAGTACAGAAAAAAAATATCTTGTTCAAGATTTATTATATCCTCATCCCTTAAATCCTATCCACACGCAAATTTTAAGTTCTGGAGAAGTGGGAATTGTTGTTTTAGGACTTAAAACACTAGGAGAGCTTGCTGTTGGCGATACTCTTACTTTAAACAAAAACAAAGCTAAAGAAGCTATCAGCGGTTTTGAGCAAGCAAAGGCTTTCGTCTTTGCAGGACTATACCCGATAGAAACAGATAAATTTGAAGATTTACGAGAAGCTTTAGATAAGCTTAAGCTTAATGATAGCTCTTTGAAGTATGAACCAGAGACTTCTTCAGCCTTAGGTTTTGGTTTTAGAGTTGGTTTTTTAGGACTTTTACATATGGAAGTGATCAAAGAAAGATTAGAACGTGAATTTAAACTTGATCTTATAGCTACAGCACCAAGTGTTACCTATGAAATTTATCAAACAGATGGAACACTTCTGCAAATTCACAATCCAAGCGACCTGCCACCTACAAACAAAATCGAATATATAAAAGAACCTTATGTTAAAGCTACTATTATTACTCCGAGTGAATTTTTAGGAAATATCATCACGCTACTCAATAAAAAAAGAGCTGTACAAACAAAAATGGACTATATTACCACAGAACGTGTTTTGCTTGAATATGATATACCGCTTAATGAAATTGTTATGGATTTTTACGACAAACTTAAGAGTTTAACAAAGGGCTATGCAAGTTTTGATTATGAAGCAAGTGAATTAAGAATTGGAGACTTAGTGAAACTTGACATAAAAGTAGCAGGAGAAAATGTGGATGCGCTAAGCATCATCATACCGCAAGAAAAAGCTTTAAACAAAGGCAGGGAACTTGTAAAAGCAATGAAAGAAATAGTACCAAGACAACTTTTTGAAGTAGCCATTCAAGCGAGTATAGGAAGTAAGATTATCGCTAGAGAAACAGTGAAGTCTATGGGTAAAAATGTTACAGCTAAATGTTATGGCGGGGATATTACACGTAAAAGAAAATTGCTCGAAAAACAAAAAGAAGGTAAAAAAAGAATGAAAGCTATAGGAAAAGTCAGTTTGCCACAAGAAGCCTTTTTAACCGTGTTAAAACTTGATTAGAAGTTTAAAATAAAATACAATTTTTACAAGTTAAACAACTTATCTGTTTTAAGCAATGCCAAAGAATGAAATTGAAGATTTATTTTCTTATTAGCATACAGACTATGCTTTTTTCAATTTCAAAAATGGGCTAATATCTAACAAATCCTTTATCTCATTTACACAACAAATCAAAATATCCCATCTTTGTTAAAACCAGAAGAAATACGCCAAGATTGCAATAATTAAAGAACAAAAAATATTCAAATATATTCCCACTTTTATCATTTGTGTCTGTTGAATATAACCTGTTCCAAAAACTAAAGCATTTGGAGGTGTAGCTACGGGAAGCATAAAAGCACAACTTGCACCTATACCTATAATCAACGCAAGAGCTAAGCTTGAAACGCCTAAAGAATCCGCTATGGAAATAAAAAATGGTACAAGTAAAGAGGCTGAAGCCGTATTTGAAGTAAATTCTGTCAAAAAAACAATAAACAAAGAAACTAAAAGAGCTACAAAAAATAAATTAGTATTTTTAACTAAAGCAACCATTCCATCTGCCATTACCTTACTTGCACCAGAATCTTTTAAAATGAAACTTAAAGTTATACCACCTCCAAAAAGCATTAAAACACCCCAATCTGTATTTTTTTGTATCGTTTTCCAATCAACCACTCTAAAAGAACATACTAAAATAGCAGCCAATAGAGCTATAACACTATCAAATGAACTTATTTTCTCAAGTCCTGCTAAAGCTGAAAAAAAAGGCTCTAAATAAGCAGAAAAAATCCAACAGCAAGCAATAAAAGCAAAAATTGCTAAAGTAATATACCTTTGAGAATTCATTTTAATAGTTTCATCATTACGCATTATATCAATATGATAGTTCAATTTAGGTCTTAGTACAAAATACAATACTGCAATCATTAAAGGCATAAAAAGAAGTACAACAGGAATCCCATACCAAAGCCACTGTGCAAAAGTAATGCCTAAATTTGAAGCTACAATAGAATTTGGAGGTGTTCCCACTAAAGTTCCTATACCTCCAATATTAGCACTAAAAGCTATTCCTAATAAAACAAAAACATAGGTATTTCGATTTGCATCAATTTTAGAAAGAATCCCAATAGTCAATGGAAGCATCATTGCTGCAGTTGCTGTATTACTCATCCACATTGATAAAAATGCAGTAGCTAAAAAAATAGACAAGACAGAAAGAGCAAAATTGCCTTTAGCTAAATAAAGTAATCTTTGAGCTATGATTTTATCAATCTGCTGAAAATGCAATGCCGCTGCTAAAGCAAAACCACCAAAAAATAAAAAAATATTTGGATCTGCAAAATTTGCAAGAGCATTTTTTGTACTTAACAAGCCTGTACCTATAGCCAAAACAGGAATTAATATCGATGTGATGGTAACGTGTAAAGCTTCACTAAGCCATAAAACAGCTGCAAAAATTAAAATAGCAAGACCTGAATTCACTTTATGTTCGAAAGGAAGAAAACAAAGCAATAAAAAAAATATAATAATATCCACAATAACAATGGCTGTTTTTAAAAGATTTGACACAAATAACTCCTTTTTCTTTATATCTCAATATTTACAATAATAACATTAAGCTGCTTTGATTGTATAGATTTGAAAGCTCTTTTTTGCAAGTTTTTTTTAAAATTTACAATATTACACAATCTCTTTTGCTTTTATCCGATATTCTTTTTTATAAAAAGTACTTTCTTATTAGTTAAGAAAATTATATACTAACTTGAAAATTACTTTATTTTTGACTACAATTTCACAACTTCGAAAAAGGAGAAGAGAATGAAAAATCTTATAATTCTTATTGTATCAGCTTTACTATTAAATGCTTGTGCAAATAAAAGTACTTTCGCACAGGTTCATCAAATTTCTAAAAATACCGTTTGTTCCCCTTGCAGTACTGATAGTAGTTTTGAAGCACGAATTAAAGGGCTTTTGTATGTAAGTGATATTGGGATTCAATGTTGTCCAAATAAACGCACTTTGGATACAAACATCGCCTTGAAAAAAGTGTATTTACACCGCTTTTATGACTTAAAAGAAGATCAAAAAATTCTACTTTTTAATGACAAAAAACTTTTTGTTGATGTGCAATTTAATGCTGTTTTCTATACCTACCTTGAGCAAGAACTCAAAGCAAGAGGTATTGTTATAGTTGATAATAATCAAAATAATTCACCATATATATCAAAAATAGATTTAAACTTTAGTGCTTACAGTGCAAGAAAAGACTCAACTGGTTTGCATTCAAAACTCGTTGGAGTGCTAAAAGTCAGTGATATTAATAAAGATAGAAATTTTACTATACGTACAAAACAAGATGTAGAAGGTTTTAAGAATATAAAAGAAATTACTTTTTATACCCATTTGCTTATCAAACAAATGGCAAATAAAGCAGCAAGTATTATTAGCGAACTTTGAAGTGCTTCAACTGCCAAAGCTTTACACTTTTGTCTTTTTGCGATAGGTGCATAAAAGAACTTGAGGAATTGTCTCTAGGAAAAAGAGAGCTTGAAAACAATTTTAAGGTGTATTCTTTTTATAAATATTATGAAATTAAACACCTTTTACATTCTAAACATCATTTTTATGGGTATTTTGTATTCAATACCTTAGCACAATTAAGTTTTGCTAAATTGAAGGATTTTTTCAATCCTCCAGTTTGCATAAATGCGATTGCTTTAGATGATAGAGTCGAAAATACGCTTTATTCACATTCAGCAATTTTAACTAAATATTTAAAAAGCAAAACTATCAAACCTATTTTTAGTGCTTTACAAGCTCAAAATCAGGTGAAATATTCCGGAAAAAGTCTGGATTTTCGTCAAAAAAATAAAAGAAACTTCAAACTTTTAAAAGAAATAAAAAACCCTGTCATTTTAGTTGATGATATTCTTACAACTGGCTTGAGTCTACTTGAAGCAAAAAGTGTGTTAGAAAAGAATAAGATTCGTGTACTTTTTGCTTTGGTTTTAGCTGATGCAAAAGTTTAATTTGTTACAATAAATTTTTTGATTAATTATAAGGATTTATATGCAGAGTATTTTTAATAACAATTCTGACACCCAACTTATAGATATAGAAACTTCTATTAAAGCAAGTTATCTTGATTATTCAATGAGTGTCATTATCGGTCGGGCTTTACCTGATGCAAGAGATGGTTTAAAACCTGTACATAGAAGAATCTTATATGCAATGAATGATCTTGGTGTTGGAAGTCGAAGTGCGTATAAAAAATCCGCACGTATTGTGGGTGATGTCATAGGTAAATATCATCCTCACGGCGATACTGCTGTCTATGATGCTCTTGTACGTATGGCTCAAAATTTTTCAATGCGCTACCCAAGTATCGATGGACAAGGCAATTTTGGTTCTATCGATGGAGATGGGGCTGCTGCTATGCGTTATACAGAAGCAAGAATGACTATCTTAGCTGAAGAATTGCTAAGAGATATAGACAAAGACACTGTTGATTTTGTGCCAAATTATGATGATTCTTTAAATGAACCTGATGTATTACCTAGCAGAGTACCTAATTTACTTTTAAATGGCTCTAGTGGAATTGCTGTAGGTATGGCAACAAACATACCCCCACACAGTCTCAATGAACTCATTGATGCATTGTTACACCTTCTTGAAAATAAACAAGCAAGTTTAGAAGATCTAATGCAACACATTAAAGGACCGGATTTTCCAACAGCTGGGATTATTTATGGAAAAAAAGGCATTATAGAAGCCTATCGTACAGGACGCGGTAGAATAAAAATTCGAGCAAAAACTCATATAGAAAAAAGATCAAACAAAGATATAATTGTTATTGATGAACTTCCTTATCAAACCAATAAAGCAAGACTTATTGAGCAAATCGCGGAACTTGTTAAAGAAAAACAAATAGAAGGAATTTCAGAAATTAGAGACGAAAGCGATAGAGAAGGAATACGCGTTGTTATTGAACTCAAACGCGACGCTATGAGTGAAATTGTTTTAAATAATTTATTTAAATCCACTGCTATGGAAAGTACTTTTGGCGTAATTATGCTTGCCATTCACAACAAAGAACCAAAAATCTTTTCCCTAAAAGAATTATTACATTTGTTTTTAACACATCGTAAAACAGTAATCATAAGACGCACTCTCTTTGAACTTCAAAAAGCAAGAGCAAGAGCTCACATTTTAGAAGGTCTAACAATTGCTCTTGATTTAATTGATGAAGTTATTGCTTTAATTAAAAACAGCCCTGACAATACAGAGGCAAAAAATGCACTTATTTCAAATTTTAAGCTCAGTGAAATACAAGCGAATGCTATTTTAGATATGAAACTTGGTCGTTTGAGCGGTCTTGAAAGGGAAAAAATAGAAAATGAATTAGCAGAACTCATTAAAGAAATAGCAAGACTTGACGAAATTTTAAAAAGCGAAAGTTTGCTTGAAAATTTAATACGTAGTGAGCTTGAAGAAATTCGTGCAAAATTTGATGTACCTCGCATTACTCAAATAGAAGATGATTATGAGGATATAGATATTGAAGACTTAATACCAAATGAAAATATGGTCGTAACTATCACTCATAGAGGATATATCAAAAGAGTTCCAAGCAAACAATATGAAAAACAAAAAAGAGGAGGTAAAGGCAAACTTGCTATAACCACTTATGAAGATGATTTCATAGAAAATTTCTTTACAGCAAATACTCACGATACCTTAATGTTCGTAACAGATCGAGGACAGCTTTACTGGCTTAAAGTCTATAAAATTCCAGAAGGTACTCGTATAGCTAAAGGTAAGGCTGTTGTCAATTTAATCAATCTCCAAGCTGAAGAAAAAATCAGAGCAATTATTCCTACAATAGATTTTGACAAAAGCAAATCCTTATGCTTTTTTACAAAAAACGGCATTGTAAAGCGAACCAATCTCAGCGAATATCAAAACATACGAAGTGTAGGAGTTAAGGCTATAAATCTTGATGAAGATGATGAACTTGTAACTGCAATCATTGTCCAAAAAGACAGCAATGAAGATATATTTGACAATGACGAAGAATTCACAGACAACGAAAAAGATATTCAAAACAATGATGGGGAAAATCTTATACAGGAATTCGAAAGCGGAAAAATGCTTTTTGCTGTTACAAAAAAAGGAATGTGTATCAAATTTCCACTTTTTAAAGTGAGACAAACTGGTCGGGTAAGTCGAGGTGTAACAGCTATTAAATTTAAAGAAAAAAATGACGAACTAGTAGGAGCAGTTGTCGTAGAAAATGATGAACAAGAAGTTTTGAGTATTAGTGCAAAAGGCATAGGAAAACGTACAAATTCTGGAGAATATAGACTTCAAAGCCGAGGTGGAAAAGGTGTTATTTGTATGAAGCTCACCGACAAAACCAAAGAACTTATTGGTGTAGTAATTGTCGATGAAAGTATGGATTTAATGGCTTTAACAAGTAGCGGGAAAATGATTCGAGTTGATATGCAAAGCATACGCAAGGCGGGACGCAATACAAGTGGAGTGATTGTCGTCAATGTGGAAAATGATGAAGTAGTGAGTATAGCTAAATGCCCAAAAGAGGACAATGACAATGAAATCGATGAAAATTGATTGTAAATTAAGAAGTACAAAATTGGAACGATTTTTGCTTTTAATTTCGTAATTACAATATTTTGAAGGTGTAACAATGAAAAATTTATTTTTTATGCTGGTCATAGCATTTATTTTTGGTGGATGTACTCCAAGTATCAATAAAAATGCTTCAAGTGCAACCAATACAACAAATCCAGATGTTATCGTACAAAAGGTCGATAAAGATGATGTGCGCGATATAATTAGAGAGGAGAAAATGCTTGCTCCTGATGTAAGCGAAAGCGAGCTTAGTTTTACAGCAGTTGGTGAAGGTATAGCTCCACTTAACACTGTTTCAACAGCTCAAGCTTTAGCTTTAGCCAAAAGAGCAGCTTTAACTGACGCTTACAGACAGCTTGCAAGTAAGCTTTATGGTGTCAAAGTAAATGGCAAAGATACAGTAAAAGATGCTATGCTAAGAAGTTCAACTATTACAGCACAAGTCAATGGACTCATTAAAAATGCAAGTGTTATTGATGAGAATTTTAATCAAGGACTTTATAGAGTTAATGTAGAGCTTAAAATCGATGCAGACAAGTGGAAAGAATTATTTGCATATTGATATTTTTTCATCTCAAGCTTTTTGCCCAAGATGAATTTATTTTTTGGGCTGAGCTTTCGAGTAAAAATTTCATTCTTTTTCATCAAAGTCAAAATCTCTCTTTAGCAATGACAAAAAGCGAAGAGAAACAAAGAGAATTTCTGTGTGAGCTTTTTTATACTCAAAAAGACATTCATACTCTGCCACGTACAGAATTAGGACTGATTGATGATGAAATGCCAAAAACAAGAAAACTTGAATTCTTAAATGCGCACAAAAACGAACTCAACGACTGTTTTATTGGAGCTAAAGTAAGTGTTAAAGACATAACAAAAACAGAATTCGCTAAAGCACATAATGAAACATATATAAAAATTCTCCCTTTGCGTTTTACAATAGAATTTAATGAAAACGCTGTGCTTATTTATCAAATTCAAAAAAAGTAAATTTAAGTTCATTTTGCTATCATTGAGACAAAAAATTGCAAAGGTTTTTGTATGAATTTGGTCATAGTTGAAGATGATATTAATATGAGAAAATCACTTGAAATTGCCTTAGCCGAATACAAAGAATTTAAGATCAAATCTTACAAATCAGCCACAGAAGCTTTAAAAAAAATAGATAACGATACAGATTTAATCATTACAGATATTAATATGCCCGGGCTTGATGGGATTGATTTTGTTAAAGCTTGTCAAAACAAGTACGATTTTATTATCATCACAGGAAATGCAACCCTTAATAGAGCAATAGAAGCTGTACGTTTAGGCGTTAAAGACTTTCTTACAAAACCTTTTGACATTAATACCTTAGTGCAAGCCATTAAACGTGTAAAGATTATTCGAGAAAAAACAAGCAAGAAACAAACAGATACGCAAAAAAACAATGAAGATTTTTTTTGTACTTCTGAAAAACTAGAACAAACTCTAGTTCTAAGTCAGAAAGCTGCAAAAACAGATGTATCGGTTATGTTTATAGGCGAAAGTGGAGTGGGTAAAGAAGTTTTCTCAAAATATATCCATAAAAATAGCAAAAGAACTTTGAAACCTTTCATAGCTATTAATATGGCAGCCATTCCAGCTAATCTTATAGAAAGCGAACTTTTTGGCTTTGAAAAAGGAGCTTTTACCGATGCAAATACAACCAAAATAGGACTTTTTGAATTAGCAAATGAAGGCACGCTCTTTTTAGACGAAATCGGCGAAATGCCTTATGAAATTCAAGCCAAACTTTTAAGAGCTCTTCAAGAAAAGGAGATTACACGGTTAGGTGGAATAAAACCTATAAAAATTGATGTAAGAATCATTAGTGCAACAAATGCAAATTTAGAACAAAAAATTCATAATGGTGAGTTTCGAAGTGATTTATATTACCGCTTAAACACCATCCCTATTCACATTCCACCTCTAAGAGAGAGAAAAGAGGAGATTTTAGGCATTTCAAAAATTGTACTTGAACAAACTTGTTTAGAATATGAATTTGAAAAAAAAATCTTAAGCAAAGAAGCTGAAGAATCATTACTTCAATATGATTTTCCCGGAAATATTAGAGAATTAAAATCTATCATACAAAGAGCGTGTATCCTAAGCGAAGGAAATGAAATTTCAAGCAAAGACCTATTCTTAGAAGCAAGAACTCCAAAAAAAGATTTCAAAAATCTAGAAAAAGAATTACTTTATGAAGTATTACAAAATGTTCAATTTGACAGACAACAAGCAGCAGATACCTTAGGCATAAGTCTTGAAAATTTAAATGAAAAAATAAAAAGATACAATATCAAAGGATAAAAATGTCAAAAAATAATACTTTCACTCCTCAGAAAATAGCTATTGTTGGTGCGACTGGTGCCGTAGGAGAAGAGCTTTTAACTATCCTAGAAGAGCTTGATTTTCCTGTAAAAAGCATTCTGCCTTTAGCAAGTGCAAAAAGTGCAGGCAATGAAATTTTTTTTCAAGGAAAATCTTACAAAATTCAAGAATTAAATGAAAAAATTTTTAAAGAAAATCCAATAGATATAGCTTTTTTTAGTGCGGGAGGAGAAGTTTCAGCACAATTTGCTCATTATGCTGTAAAATATGGAGCTTTAGTAATTGACAATACAAGCCATTTTAGAATGGATAGCAATATACCTTTAGTCGTACCTGAATGTAATGGCGATGATATTAAATTATGGAAAAAAACAGGCATTATTGCAAATCCAAATTGCTCCACAATTCAAATGGTACATATCTTAAAACCGCTTGATGATGTTTTTGATTTAAAAAGAGTTGATGTCAGTACATATCAAGCAGCAAGTGGAGCAGGAAAAGAAGGAATGGAAGAACTTATTAAAGCAATGCAAAGTTTTTTTTCTTTTCAACTTGATGAATTTAAAGCAAAAACTTTTCCTTACACTTTGGCTTTAAACCTCATCCCTCAAATTGATGTTTTTAACGAAGAAAATTCATACACCAAAGAAGAATTAAAAATGGTCAATGAAACCAAGAAAATTTTACACAAAGAACTTGAAATTTCGGCAACTTGTGTACGTGTTCCCGTATTGCGAAGCCACAGTGAAGCCCTTACTTTACATTTTAAACAAAATATTGATGTCCAAAAAGCAAGAGCAGTCCTTAAAAAAGCACCAAATGTCAAAGTGTTTGATGATATTAAAAAGAAAAAATATCCTATGCCTCTTTTTACAAGCAACACAAATGAAACATATGTTGGTAGAATTCGCGCTGATTTGTATGCTCAAAATATCCTTCATCTTTGGTGTGTGGCTGATCAAATCCGTGTTGGCGCAGCGACAAATGCTGTTCGAATTGCACAAAAGTGGCTTGAATTAGAAAAAAAATAATAATTCGCTAATACAAAAGCTCGAAATGAAAAATAGTGATTTTATATAGTTATTTTATTTTGCTATAATGTATTTTATTTCACAAAAATTTTTATAAAAAGCTTTGTGAAAAATGAATGTGTTACAAAATTGGTATTATTACTTGAAATTTAGTAAATAAAAAGGTAAAAAAATGTTTCGTTGGATATTTTTAAGCGGAATTTGTATTATGTCCCTCTTTGGTATTAACTTAAAATCTTTTTTTGACTATACTTTTGATTCAAACAAACAGTATGATATGATTGAAGCTAAGAAATTATATTTCCAAAAAAAATGCAACACCTGCCACGGGGAACAGGGTCAAAAACGTATAGCTAACTCTAGGATTTTGCAAGAAATGTCTGCAAGAGAACTTAAAGCAGCATTAATTGACTACACTCTCAATTCAAAGAATTCTGCAAGTGCTGTACAAATGGCTTTATATGCAAAGAATTTAAGCCATAATGATATGGATACAATTATCGCATACCTTAAAGGAAAAGATTTTGCCCTAGAAACTGAAGCACAAGATTTTGAAGAACCATTGAAAAAAACTAAAAATGGTACTTTTCTTAAATAAATTCAAAAGAAAGGAATTGTTATGAAAAAAATATTTTTCTCACTCACTACTCTAACTTTAGCCGGCCTTTTATATGCTAAAGAAATTAATTTAGGAGTTGTTTTGCCCCTTACGGGTCCTTTAGCTGCTTATGGACAAGATGTTTTAAATGGTATAGAACTTGCTAACAAACTAGATTCCAAGCTTTCAAATGGTGATAGCATTAAAATTATCACTGTTGATACAAAAGGAGACAAATTAGAAACATCTAATGGTGTTACTCGTCTTATCTCTCAAAACAAAGTCTTGGGGCTCATAGGTGAAGCCATTACTCCAAATACTATCCAAGCTATTTCTATTGCAGAAGAAAAGCAAATTCCCCTCATTGCACCTGTAGCTTCAGGCGATAGACTCTTAGAAAAGAAAAAATATGCTGCTCGTGTATGTTTTCAAGATAGCTTTCAAGGAGAAAAATTTGCTATCTATGTTTTTGAAGAATTAAGTCTTAAAAATGCTGCCTTAATTGTTGATCAAAGCAATGTGTATTCTTTAGGACTTGCAAAAGCCTTTGAAACAGCATTTCAAAAAAGTGGTGGCAAAATAGTAAAACAGATTAATATTAATTCAGGTGATAAAGATTTCAGAGCTATCATTTCACAACTCAAAAATATCAAGCCAGATCTTGTTTATATGCCTATTTATCATCCAGAAGCAGCTCTTATAGCACGACAAGCAAAACAAGTAGGTTTTAATACACTTCTAACAGCTGGAGATGGAATTAATAATAAAACCTTTATTGAACTTGGAGGCGAAGCAGTAAATGGTGTTATTTTCACAGATAGCTTTGATTATAATAATCCTACGACACAAAGAGGAAAAGACTTTATAAAAGCATATGAAAAAATAAAAGGTTCAAAAGAACTTCCTGCATTTTCAGCTATGGGTGCTGATGCGTATTATGTAATGTTCAATGCTATGAATACTTGTATAAATACTTTTACAAGCGAATGTATCAACAATGCAATTCATAAAACACAGAATTTTGAAGGTGTTGGCGGTGTTATAAATATTGATGAAACAGGTAATGCTGCACGTCCTGTTGTGATTAAAGAGATACAAAACTTACAGCAAAAGTACAAAACAACTCTTAACCCCTAAAGGATATGTGGCAATGAAAAAAAGTATAATCTTTGCTAACATATTATTTGCATTAAGTCTCAACGCTGCCGAAGTTAAACTTGGCGTAGTTCTTCCGCTAAGCGGGACTACTGCCGCTTATGGACAAAGTGCTTTAGATGGTATTAAACTTGCTCATTCAATGCAAATGGATTTGAAAAATGGGGACAAGATTAAACTTGTTATTATTGACACAAAAGCAGATAAACTTGAATCCTTTAGCGGGACACAACGTCTCATTTCACAAGAAAAGGTCTTAGGACTTATAGGAGAAATGGTAACGGCTAACACTCTGCAAGTAATGCGTGTCGCCGAACAAAACAAAATTCCACTTATAGCACCAGCAGCCACGGGAGATAAACTTTTAGAAAAAAAAAGTTATTCTTCGAGAGTATGTTTTATGGATAGTTTTCAAGGTTCTTCTTTAGCAAAATATACAAATCAAACACTAGATTTAAAAAAAGCTATCATTATTACAGATCAAAGCACTGATTATTCTTTAGGTTTAAGCAGGGCTTTCGAACAAGAATTTAAAGCACAAGGCGGAACAGTGCTTCAAAAATTCACAATTAACTCAGGTAATAAAGATTTCAAAGCCCTCATCTCTCAAATCAAAAGCTTTAATGCAGATTTTATTTATATACCTGTGTACTATAATGAAGCTTCTTTATTTGTTAGGCAAGCGAAAAATGCCGGTTTAAATACTCTTATGGGTTCAGCTGATGGAGTTGCTGATATGGCTTTCATTACTTTAGCTGGAAATGCAGGTGAAAATTTCATTTTCACTGACAGCTTCGATTCAGACAATCCAAGCACACAGCTTGGTAAAGAATTTACTATCCTTTATAATAAAGAAAAAAATACAAAAGGAGTTCCAAATTTTACGGCTATGGGTGCTGATGCATATTTTGTAATGTTTGAAGCTATGAATACTTGTACAAATACCCTCACAAGCGAATGTATCAACAATGCAATTCATAAAACACAGAATTTTGAAGGTGTAACTGGCAAAATCAGTATAGATAAAAGCGGTAATGCGATACGTTCTGTTGTTGTAAAGGAAATAAAAAATCAAAAACAAAGTTACAAAGATACTATAAATCCTTAAGGAAAATTGTATATGAGTATAGATTTCGTTTTATTTTTACAACAACTCATTAACGGTTTGAGCTTAGGAAGTATGTATGCCCTCATCGCCACCGGTTATACTATGGTCTATGGTGTTTTAAGATTGATTAATTTCGCCCACGGTGATATTATGATGGTTGGTGCTTATGTAGCACTTTTTTGCATTAGCAATTTAAATATACCTTTCTTGAGTGCTGTATCATTAGCAATGATTTTTGCTGCTTTCATAGGTATAATAACTGATAAAATAGCTTATAAACCTTTAAGAGAAGCTCCGCGCATTTCTCTACTCATCACAGCCATAGGAATAAGTTTCTTCCTACAAAATCTCTTTAATATGCTCTTTACTTCAGAACCTAAAACTTTTCCTGTACCAAATTTACTTGAAAGACTTGTCAGCTTTGGACAAATCAAACTCTCTTTAGGAAGCATACTTGTACCAATCATTACTCTAATTATTATGTTCTTTGTACTTTTTATCTTGCATAAAAGTAAATATGGTGTAGCTATTCGTGCTTTGGCTTTTGATGTTAAAACAGTACATCTAATGGGAATTGATGCAAATTTAATTATAGCCATAGTTTTTGCTTTAGGTTCTGCTCTGGCTGCTATTGGTGGTATATTTTGGTCTGTCAATTATTATTCTGTCGAACCAACTATGGGAACATTGATGGGTTTAAAAGCATTTGCAGCTGCTGTTTTGGGAGGAATAGGCTCAGTAATTGGGGCTGTTTTAGGAGGACTTATTATAGGACTAAGTGAGGTTATAGCTGTAGCTTTTTTTCCAGAACTTTCTGGTTTTAAAGATGCTTTTGCTTTTATTTTTCTTGTTTTTATTTTACTCTTCAGACCAACAGGAATTTTAGGTATTAACTTTGAGAAAAGTAGGTTTTAATGAAGCAAAATACTCTTTTACATTTACTCTTCCTCTTTATGTCTCTTGGTTTTCTCTTTATTTGTCCTTATATTTTTAGCGATTATGGTATGAGTATAATTAATCAAATAGCTATTTTTATAATATTTGCTGCAAGCTACAATCTTATTAATGGTGTTACAGGTCAATTTTCTTTAGAACCTAATGGTTTTATAGCTGTGGGAGCGTACATTGCAGCTCTTATTCTTTTAAGCACAGAGGCAAAAAACGAACAATTTTATTATGTAGGTATTAATCCTTTTATTTTAAATCTCCATTCTTCAAGCTTTATTGTAGCTTTGCTTGCCGCTGGAATAGGTGCTTGTTTCTTATCTCTTGTACTTTCTTTTGCTGTTTTTCGTGTCAGAGGTGATTATTTAGCTATTGTAACTTTAGGATTTGGTATTATTATTAAACTTTTAGCTCTTAGTTTTCCAACTTTTACAAATGGTTCTAGAGGGCTTGTTGATATTCCTCAATTTTCAAATATCTACTATATAGGTTGTTTAGCTATTATTAGCGTGATTGTAATTTTGAATATAGTTTCATCAAAATTCGGTAGAGCAATGAAAGCCGTGCGAGACGATGAAGATGTTGCAAGTGCTATGGGAATTAACACTTTTTGGATTAAAACTCTCGCTTTTGGAACTTCAGCTTTTTTAGAAGGCATAGGAGGTGGACTTTTGGTCTGCCTTTTAGGTACTGTTTCACCGGAACAATTTGGATTTGAACTGACTTTTCTGCTTCTTATTATTATCGTTTTAGGGGGGCTTGGTTCTACAACTGGTGCTGTTTTAGGTGCTGTTTTAATTATAGGTGGCAAAGAATGGCTACGTTTCTTAGATGAAAATATGAATATCTTTGGTTATCAAATACAAGCAATGCCGGGTTTTAGAATGCTTATATTTTCTCTTATTCTTATTTTGGTAATGCTTTTTGCAAGAAAAGGAATAATGAAAGACAAAGAACTCATCGATATTTTTCTTTCTCTTAAAAAACATTTCAAAGGAAAGGAATGATTTTAAAAGTAGAACATATTTCAAAAAGTTTCGGTGGAGTCAAAGCTATCAACGATACTTCTTTTAGTGTAAATGAACAAGAAATTCTTGCCTTAATCGGTCCTAATGGAGCTGGAAAAACTACTCTTTTTAATATCATCACAGGCAATTACAAAGCCACAAGCGGACAAATTTTTTTCAAAGATGCAAATATCACTCATTTAAAACCACATAAAATAGTACATTTAGGCATAGCAAGAACTTTTCAAAACATAAGACTTTTTTCAAGTATGTCTGTATTAGAAAATGTACTTATAGGTTTTCATCATCAAATCAAATACAACGTTATAGAAGCTTTTTTACATTTAGGTCGTTTTAAAAAAACAGAAAAACAATTCACACAAAAAGCTTTAGAACTCTTAGATGAACTTAGGTTGAATGAATTTGCCCAACTTAAAGCTGTGAATTTAAGCTATGGACAACAAAGAAAAGTGGAACTTGCAAGGGCTATGGCTACAAATCCCTCCTTGCTTTTACTTGATGAACCTGCTGCTGGAATGAATAGTAAAGAGAGTAATGATTTGGCTGAACTTCTTTTACATTTAAGAACAAAATATAAAATTGCTATTTTACTGATTGAGCACGATATGAAATTTGTTGGAAAATTATGCGACAAAGTTGTAGTACTTGATTACGGAAAAATGATTTTTGAAGGCAGATTAGATGAAGCTGTACAACAAAAAGAAGTTATAGCCGCCTATTTAGGGGACTTTAATGTTAGCAGTTAAAAATTTACATGTTTATTATGGCCTTATTGAAGCTGTAAAAGGCATTGATTTTACAATTCAAACAGGCAGTATTGTTTCGCTTATTGGTTCAAATGGAGCTGGCAAAAGCTCTACGCTTAATGCTATTTTAAACGCTGTTAAAAGAACAGGGGAAATCAATTTTTTAGGTTTTGAAACAAGCAGACATTCAACACATACTTTAGTAAAAAATGGTATAAGTTTAGTACCTGAAGGCAGACGCATTTTTGCAAATTTAAGCGTCGAAGAAAATCTAAAAATTGGCGCCTTCAATAATAGCGAAAACTATGCCCACCTCAAAACACAAATGTACAAACTCTTTCCGCGACTTGCTAGCAAAAAGAAAAATCTTGCAGCTATGCTAAGCGGAGGAGAAGCTCAAATGCTTGCCATTTCAAGAGCTCTTATGAATGAGCCGAAACTTTTAATGCTTGATGAACCTTCTTTAGGACTTGCACCTAAAATCGCTATGGAGGTATTTGATATTATAACACGACTCAAAGAACAAGGCATTACTATACTTTTGGTTGAACAAAATGCGTATGCTGCATTAAAAATTAGTGATTATACTTACGTTTTGGAAAATGGACTTATAACAATGCAAGGAAGTTCTGAAGAACTTATTCATAATAATGAAATTCGAAAAAAATATCTAGGGATGTAAAACACAATGAAAAATATTATAAAAAGCGTCGGGGATTTAAAAATCTCCATAATTTTATTCTTACTCTTTGCACTCTTATGTGCTTTAGCAACTTTCATAGAAAGTGCTTATGGAACTCCTACAGCTTGGGCTATGATATATGATACTTTTTGGTTTGAATATATTCAAATTTTACTGGGCGTTAATTTATTATGCGGAATGTTCCGTTACAAAATGTTTCAACTTAAAAAACTTCCTGTAATCACCTTTCATCTTTCTTTTCTTTTCATACTCATCGGCTCTGGGATAACACGTTATGGAGGATTTGAAGGAAAACTTCCTATACGAGAAAACACCCAAAATTCTGTCGTACAAAGCACAAAAACTTCTTTACGAATCTCAGCCATTAAAGACGGACAACGTTACTTAGCACTAAATGACCGATACATAGGAGTTTTACCTTTTGCGAATTCTTTTACACTTCATTTAAATATGGGAGATGAAAAAGCATCTTTAAGTTATAAAGACCTGATCCTAGACGCAAAATACGAATACAAAGAAGATAGCACAGCACAACCTTTACTTGTACTTATGCTTTCAAAAAAAGGGTCTCAAGGAGAAGAATTAAAATTTCAACAAGGAGAGGTAAAAAATATACAAGGTGTCAATTTTGGCTTTTTAAATAGCGAACTCAAAGCTCCTTTTGTAAAGATTGATGAGAATTTACAATTAAGCTCAAGTGAAAATTTGGATTTCTTAACTATGGCAAATGGAGAAAATGGACAATTAAAAGCTAAAGAAAAAGTCGATGCTAAGGAAAGAAGACTGTATGAACTTCAGAATTTAAATTTTGTCATAAAAACAGTTTCTTTACATACAAGCGAAGAACTTGTAGGTGCAAACAGACCGCAAGATGAAAATTTTTTCTTATGGTTTAAAAGCATTTGGTTAGAGTTTGCAAGAACTCTACTTGTCTCCTTTTTTGGCGAACCTCAACACTGGAAAGCTTCTGCACTTTTACCATTAAAAAATTTTGCTATGAGTACTGAATATCAAGCCTTAGAACTTAAAGGAAAGAATGCATTAAAACTTGAACTTTCTTATAAAGGAGAGACAAAAGAAATAGATATTTTTGAATATGAAAAACCCTTAATTACAGAACTTCAAGGACAAAAATTCTTTATCTCTTGGAATTCCTCTTTCAAAGAATTGCCTTTTAAAATATACTTAAAAGATTTTGAACTTCAAAGATATCCCGGTTCTCTATCACCGGCTTCATATGCGAGTGAAGTTACAATAAAAGATAAAGACAAGGATTTTGATTATAGAATTTTTATGAATAATGTTTTAGACTATAAAGGCTACCGTTTCTATCAAGATTCTTTCGATCAAGATGAAAAAGGCACTATACTCTCTGTCAATAAGGACCCGGGTAAAATTCCAACCTATATAGGGTATTTTTTACTCTGTCTTGGAATGTTTTTCAATTTTCTCAATCCTCATTCACGTTTCCAAACTCTAGCAAAACTCATCAACAAAGACGTGCTAAAGCATTCTACCTGTATGTTTATACTAACCTGTATAGTACTTCTAAACAATACAAGTTTGGCGCAAGATTTGCCTCATATTGACAAAGAACATTCTAAAAATCTAGCCTCTTTGGTAGTGCAAAAATCATCAGATGGCAGAATGGCACCTTTTGATACTTTAGCAAAAGAAATTTTAGAAAAAATCCACAAAAGCACACATTATAAAGGACAAGATGCCAATGCTATAATGCTTTCTATGTTAATTGATGTTGAAAAATGGGAGAAAGAACCCTTTATCATAATGCCAAAAAATAAAACAGCAAGAGATGAGATTGCTCGAATTTTAGATATTCAAAGTGCAAATTATATCTCTTACAGAGATTTTTTTGATACAAAAGGAAATTATAAACTCCAAAAATATGTTGAAAATGCTAACCGCAAAAGCCCTAACGCAAGAGGAATTTTAGATAAAGAACTTTTATATCTTGACGAAAGAGCTAATATTGTTAATCTGGTCTTTAGAGGAGAGCTTTTTAAAATCATTCCGCAACAGAACAATCAAAGTAATACTTGGCTCTCGCCTTTCATTGCTTTAACTACGCTCAAAGGCGAAGAAGGGCAGTTTGTACTTGCTTTAATTAGAAACTATTTCAGTTCAGTAGAACAAGCATTTACAGATAACAACTGGAGTAAAGCAGAATTAGGTTTAAATCTTATTAAACAGTATCAAGAAAAAGTGGGATATCAGGTAATGCCAAATACAACAAAAATTACCACTGAAATTCTTGTCAATAATTTAGAACTTTTTGTCAAACTCATTCCTGTATATCTCTTAGCTGGTTTTTTATTGCTAGCACTTGTCTTTGCAAAGATGATTAAGCCAAAACTTCGAATTTCACATATTTTTTCATTTGTTTATTTTTTGAATATACTAGCCTTTTGTATCCATACTTTAGGGCTTGTTTTACGTGCCTACTTAGCAGAGCACGCTCCTTGGAGTAATGGTTATGAAAGTATGATTTACATCTCTTGGGCTCTAGCACTTTCTGGTATTTTCTTCTCTCGCAAAAGCCCTATTGCCCTTTCACTCACTTCTATACTCGCTGGTATTGTTTTAGCTGTAGCACATTTAAGTGAGATGAATCCACAAATTACAAATTTAGTTCCTGTTTTAAACTCGTATTGGTTGAGCATTCACGTTTCAGTTATCACTGCAAGCTATGGTTTTTTAGGACTTTGTGCCTTGCTAGGAATTTTTACTTTAGTTTTAATGTGTTTTCTTAAAAAAGATGGAAAAAATCAAGAAAATATATTAAGAAATATTACAGAAGCAACTCGTATTAACGAAATGGCTATGATTTTAGGACTCTGTCTTTTAACAGTTGGAAATTTTTTAGGTGCTATTTGGGCAAATGAAAGCTGGGGAAGATATTGGAGTTGGGATGCTAAAGAAACTTGGGCTTTAATTAGCATACTAGTCTATGCTGCTACACTGCATATACGAATGATTCCAAAATATTCAAATCAATTTATTTTCGCAATGTGGAGTATGCTTGCATATTGGGCTATTATTATGACCTATTTTGGAGTAAATTACTTTTTAGTAGGTTTGCATTCTTATGCAGCTGGTGAAGCTGTTCAAATACCTGATTATGTATATTGGGGTTTTGCTCTTATGATTCTTATAATACTTTTAGCAAGAAGAAAAAGAGATTTGGTAGCTAAGCTGTAAATTGATTCAGCTACTACTCAAAACTCTTGCAATTACAAAAATTGAAAAGTTTTTTCAAGTAAAATATCAGCTCCATTTTTTTGGACTATTTGGCTTAAATTTTCAGAGCATTCTTGTATGTTAAAATTAAGAATTGCTTTAAAAACATCTTGACATTTTGCCTGTTCTTGTAAAAAAATACAGCATAAATTCCTCTCTTGTAAAAATTTTGCATTGAAAAATTGATGATTTTTTGCTGCGTAAGGATAAGGGATAAAAATACAAGGAAGTTGATTCGCACAAAGCTCAAAAAGGGTACTAGCTCCTGCACGAGAAAGAGCTAAATCAGCTAAAACCATTTTTTCTTCTAGTTGATGATGAAAGTCAAATAAATCCACTTCAATATCTAATTCTTCATATGTTTTTTGACACAATTCAAAATCATTTTTTCCACATTGATGGATTATACCAATACCTTGTTTATCAAGCATAGGGGCAAGTTGAAGAGCAAGTAAATTAATAAAATTTGCCCCCGCTGAACCTCCTAAGAATATTACTCTTTTTAGTTCTCTTCTTACTCTAGCATTTTGAAAAAAATTTTCACTCACTGGATAAGGAGTGTATTCTTTTTCAAAAGCACTAAAAAAACCTTTACAGAAAGGTTTTAAAAGAGTGTTTAAACTTCCACTTTTTGAATTTTGCTCGTGAATAAAAAGTGGAATGCCGCTCATTAAAGCTGCAAAAGAAGCTGGAGCAGCACTATAACCGCCTACACTAAAAACAGCCTTGATTTTATGCTTTAAGAGAATTTTTTGAACCTGTCTTGAAAGCATAACAATAGAAAGAAAAGAACTCATTTTCTTTAACAGATTTTGATTTACAACGGCTTTAGAGTTTAAAAAATATTTTGCTTTGAAATTGTTTTCATTTTCAAACCAAACCCTATCCTGTCCATTTTCGCTTCCTATGTATATACAGTCCAAACCTCTTTTTAAAGCACTTAAAAGCAAGGAACGTACTATACTTAAATGTCCTCCTGTACCTCCACCTGTTAAAGCTATCATAATACAACCTTTTTTGAAATCATTAAGACATATCCAAGCCCTACACAAATTGCCCACATAGAACTTCCACCATAACTCAAAAGCGGCACAGCAACCCCCTTCAAAGGAGTAAGAGAGATAATTCCAAAAGCATTCATAAAAAAAGAAAAAAGCAAGAGCAAAGCTATTCCAGAACAAAAAATAAAGTCTTCTTTTTTTTCACAACGTCCAGCTATGCGAAAAATTCTTAAAATCAACCAAAAATATAAAAAACAAATAATCCCGAGTCCTAAAAATCCTATTTCTTCTGTTATCCCGGAAAGTACAAAATCAGTATGCACTTCACTTAAAAAACCAAGCTTAAAAGTACCAAGCCCTAATCCTTCACCAAAAAAACCTCCATTAGCAATAGCATTCAGCGAATGAGAAATTTGATAAGGCTCGCTATTGCCACTAACGCGTAGAACATTAGCTAAAACATCAGGCAACATAGGCAAAAAAGCATCTTGTATATTGCTCCACCAACTTACAATTCTTTGAATTCTGCGTTGATTACTAAAGATAACCATTATACCAACCATCATAATAAATAAAATTCCAAAAGCAAAAAGTCTTTTACTTGCCCCAGCAAAAAAAGCAAGAGCAAGAATAAGAAAGAAAGAAATAACACTTTGACCCAAATCATTTTGCGTTATATAAATATATCCTATAACTATGCTTGCGACTATACAGTAAGGTAAAAGAATAAGAATTTCGTGCTTGATGGCTTTTTTACTTTCATCAATGCGTCGTGTATAACTCCAGGCTAAAAAATAAATCAAACCTATTTTAAAAAATTCCATAGGCGAAAGAGACACTATCCCAATTCGTATCCATCTTTTTGCACCACCACTTGTTGTAGCAAGCGACTCTGGTAAAAAAGGTAAAACAAGGATACAAAGAAAAGAAAACAGCAAAAGAGCAAGAAGAATTCTCTTTGCATTCTTTTGTTCTGGTTCAAAACGAGAAATGAAAAACATAATCATAATACCACTTACTCCAAAAAAGAGTTGGCGTATAAAAAAATGGAATTCGTTATAGTTAAAATAAAGTACTGTAAAAGCAGTAAGAGAATATGAAAATACTATGCCTATAATAATCAAAACACAGCTTAAATAAAACAATTTCTTGTCAGCTACCATTTCACCTGCTTTTTAGCTAAAAATTAAGAAGATTTTATTATAACGAAAATAAATTAAATTTTTTGCTAATATTTTCTAAGCTTATTTTGCTACAATGTACTTTCAATTTCCTTTTTTGAAGGCTAAACTATGATACAAATTCACAAAATTTTAATTGCAAATCGTGCTGAAATAGCAGTTAGAATTATACGTGCTTGCAGAGATTTACATATTAAAAGTGTAGCAGTTTTTACTGAACCAGATAGAGAGTGTTTACATGTAAAAATTGCTGATGAAGCTTATAGAATAGGAACTGATGCTATACGAGGGTATCTTGACATAGCAAGAATCATTGAAATTGCCAAAGCTTGTGGGGCTGATGCTATACACCCCGGTTATGGTTTTTTAAGCGAAAACTATGAATTTGCTAAGGCTTGCGAAGAAGCTAATATGCTTTTCATAGGCCCGAAATCTGAAGTAATTTATAAAATGGGAAATAAAAATATAGCAAGAAATTTAATGGCACAAAATGGAATTCCTATTGTTCCGGGTACTGAAAAATTGAATGCTTATTCCATCAAAGAGATTGCAGTTTTAGCAGAAAAAATTGGCTACCCTGTTATTTTAAAAGCAAGCGGTGGTGGAGGAGGAAGAGGCATTCGAGTTGTATATAAAGAAGAAGAGCTTAAAAATGCTTTTGAATCGTGTAAAAGAGAGGCTTTAAGTTATTTTAATAATGATGAAGTTTTTATGGAAAAATATATAGTTAATCCTCGCCACATTGAATTTCAAATTTTAGGTGATAATTATGGCAATATCATTCATCTTTGCGAAAGAGACTGCTCTATACAAAGGAGACATCAAAAAGTTTTAGAAATAGCACCTTGTCCTTCTATTTCCGACAATCTTAGAAAAACTATGGGTGTTACAGCCGTAGCAGCTGCAAAAGCTGTAGGCTATACAAACGCGGGCACAATAGAATTCTTACTTGATGATTATAACCGATTCTATTTTATGGAGATGAATACAAGAATTCAAGTCGAACATCCTATTACAGAAGAAATTACCGGACTTGATTTAATTGTGCGACAAATTCGTATTGCTGGAGGTGAGATTTTAGATTTAGAACAAAGTGATATTCATCCAAGAGGTTTTGCTATAGAAGCAAGAATTACAGCTGAAAATGTATGGAAAAATTTCATCCCTAATCCGGGAAAAATTGGTGAATACTACCCTGCTTTAGGACCTTCTGTACGAGTTGATAGTCATATCTACAAAGACTATACCGTGCCGCCGTTTTACGATTCTTTGCTTGCAAAACTCATAGTCAAAGCAACAAGTTATGATTTGGCAGTAAATAAACTTCAAAGAGCTCTTAAAGAATTCCTTATTGATAATATAAGAACAACTATACCTTTTTTAATTGCAATTACAAAGATGAGAAAATTCCGAAGGGGATATTTCGACACTTCCTTTATAGAAACTCATATGCAAGAACTTTTAGAAAAAACAGAAGATAGACATCAAGATAATAAAGAAGAAGTTGTCGCTGCAATTGCTGCAACTTTGAAAAAAATTAGAGAAAGTAGAGAATGATGAATTTTTTTGATGACCTAATGCAAATAAAAAATCAAATGCAAACACCCTCTGAAAAATCTATCATAACTACACAAACACAATGTCGTGATACTAAACAAGAAAGCTGCTCTCAAAAAGAACAAAGACTAATAAAACAATTCTCAAAGCTTATCGCAAATACAAAAATTAAGAAAAACTAATGCAAGAAATAGGATTTTGCACCCTAGAAGAACAATGTCCATACCTCAAAGAAAAACGTACAAGAATAGAATACAAATACCTACAGAATTGTTCAAAGAAACTCAATAATGAGCTTATAAAAAGAGGTTGGAGACGATTTGGTCGGTATTTTTCTCGTCCAATATGCGCACAGTGCAAAGAATGTCTCAGTCTTAGAATTCTCGCTCAAGAATACCAATTTTCCCGTAGTGAAAGGAGAATTTTTCACAAAAATACCAATACAAAAATTCTTCTAAGAAGACCAAATTTAAGTGATGAACATCTTTATTTATATGATAAATACCATCGTTTTATGGAAGAAAAAAGAGCTTGGAAACGTTATGATTTAAATTTTAGACAGTATTATAATCTTTATATCGATGGAGAGATGGATTTTGGTTATGAGCTTGCTTTTTATAAAGATGACAAACTGATTTGTGTCGATTTAATCGATATTTTAGAAGATGGAATTTCAAGCATTTATTGTTTCTATGATCCTGATTTTTCATATTTGTCTTTAGGAAAATTTTCTTTACTCAATGAAATAAAAATAGCTCAAAACAAAAATTTAGCTTATGTTTATTTAGGATATTTTGTTAAAAAGTGTCAATCTTTGTCCTATAAAGCCGATTATACACCTAATGAAATTTTAAAAAGTGCAAGTTTGCTTTGCGAAGACTTGCCTCTATGGGAGAAAATGAAATGCAAGTAATACAAACTTTAGAATCTATCAATGTCAATACTGATGATATTACTGTTTTTCACTATTTTAAAAATTTAATTTCAAAAAACTTTTCAAAGGTAGTAGGAAGAAAAAATAAAATTTTTTCTTTCTTCACAGAAGATGAAATCCCGCAAAGAAGATACTTTTTGAAAGTTTTAGAACAACGTTATCGCAAAAAAACAAATACAAGCATACAAAATCTTCAAGATGCACATTTTAAAACTTTCAAATTAAATTTTGAACAAATTAATATGCCAAAAACTCTACTATTTATCAAGGTGGAATTTGCTTATCCTCACATTCTAATCAAACTTAACACAAACGAAAAACTCTTTATGAGCTATATGGGAAATTATTTTAAAAATCATATCAGCAAACAAAACAACGGTCTTCTAATACTTGAATATAAAGATGAAAATACACTAGAGCTCTTTGAAGCTTTCGCAAATGAAAATGAACATTTAAGATATTGTGTTAATTTTGATATAAATCGAAACGAATATAAAGATTTTCGCCAAAAATTGCATAATAAAGTAAATACTCAATGGAAATTTAATGCTTTAGCTAAACTTTTCAGTTCATACTTCAAGATCTTAGAGTGCACTCCACAAAACGACTTAAGCGAAATTCGTCATAAATATCTTATTTTAGTTAAACTTTATCACCCTGACTTTCATCACAATAAAAGTGCAATAGAAAAGGCACATTGCAGAGAACAATTTGAGAAAATACAAATTGCTTATGATAATCTTAAGGCTTTATATAAAAATAAAGCATAGCAGAATTAGTCCATTTGACGGCGAAGAAAAGTTGGTGTTTCAATTTGAGCCATAATTTCTTCATCATAACCACCGCTTACTTTTTTAAGATTAAGATAAGGATTCTTTCTAGGAGTTTCCTCTATATTTTTTTTGGTAGCACTTTCTTTATCTTCAAAACCTGTAGCAATAATAGTTACTTCGACTCTATCCTCCATAGCATCATCAGTAGTTGAACCAAAAATAATTTTTGCATTTTCATCAACAATCTCCTCTATACTATTTGCTGCGGCTGAAATTTCAATTAAAGAGCAATTCGAACTTGTTTTAAAGTGAAGTATAACACCTTTAGCACCTTTAATATCCATACCATCAAGTAAAGGAGATTCGATAGCATTAGAAAGAGCTTCCTCAATAGCATTTTCGCCTTGCGCACTTCCTACTCCCATTAAAGCAAGACCGCGATGACTCATAATTGTTCTTACATCAGCAAAATCAACGTTAATATCACCATTATCTAAAAGAATTGAAACCATACCTTTAACAGCACGTGCCAGAATATCATCAACAAGCTTGAATGCATCTTTAATACCTGCTTTTTTATCAATAATACTTAAGAGTTTCTCATTTTGTATTACAAGTATAGAATCGCTTTCTTTTTTAAGCTCCAAAAGACCATTTTCAGCAAGTTTCTTTCTTTGTTTTCCTTCAAAACTAAAAGGCATAGTTACAACAGAAACTGTCAAAGCACCAATTTCCTTGGCAGCTTGAGCTATTACAGGAGTAGCACCCGTGCCTGTACCTCCACCAAAACCTGAAGCAATAAACACTATGTCACTTTGACTTAAAGAAGCCTTAATTTCTTCAAAACTCTCTCTAGCACTTTCTGCACCTACTTCTGGCAACATTCCAGCACCAAGCCCTTTAGTTTTCTTCTCTCCGAGTTGAATTTTAGTCTTTGCTAAGGAATTTGAAATAGCTTGTGAATCTGTATTAGCTGCTATTAAATCGAGTTCATTTAAACCCATTTTTACCATATGGTTAATCATATTACCGCCACCGCCGCCACAACCTATAACTTTTATTTTAGCACCCTTATTATGCTGCACTTCTTCTACTAAAAATTCACTCATAAAACTTTCTCCTTTAAAATTGATTCATAATTTTATGCCAAATACTGGAAAATACGCTAGATTTTTTTTCTTTTGGTTTCTTATATACCTCTTGCTCTTGTATTAAAATTGTATCATTTTCTTGTAAACTTTCATCAAAAAAATGAGATTTTATTTCACTTTCGTTTTCTCTATAAGTAGCAATTTCTTGTCGAATTTGTCGGTTGAAATTTTCCACTTCACCTTTATATCGTAATTTTTCATTTGAATCAAGTTCATAAGGTGTAAAATATCCAGCTCCATAAAGACATAGACCTATGGCGCAAGTGTTTTCAGGGTCATTAAAAATTTCACTAAAGCCGGTAATAATATCTTTTCTAGGTGCTGCAAGTCTTACAGAACGGTTGTCAAAAGTTGCAGGAGCAAGCTCATCAATCCCTGCAAGTTTCGTCATACCACCGGTTAATATAACTCCACCGCCTATTATATTGATGTAACGATTATCACTTAAAATTTTTGCCAGTATCATCAATGTTTCCTCTGCTCTAGCATAAATAACATTCGAAATAATGTCTAAAGAAACTTCATTTACTTTTCTCTCATCACCCATAGAAGGAATTTGAATAAGGGCATTAGGTTGTTGAGAAAGAGCTGCATAGCTCAATTTAATTTTTTCAGCTTCTTTTAATGGAGTATGCAAAGCCATTGATAAATCCTGAGTAATATTAATAGAACCAATTTGCAAACAATCATTGTAACGTATGGAATTTCCGGTATGGATAACTATATCGCAAATCGCTCCACCCATATCAATAAGTACAGCACCGAGCTCTTTTTCACTGTCATCAAGGCAAGCTATGGACGAGGCATAACCTGAAAGGACTATATTATCAACCCTTAAATCTGCTAATTCCACAGCTTTTTTTAGATTTTTGATATGAGATTCTTGCGAAATTACTATATGAGTAGAAACCTCTAAACGACTACCACTCATTCCCAAAGGATCATCAACATGTTCGAGGTCATTGACTTTAAAATTATAGGGTAAAACGTGAATAATTTCATAGCCACTTGGTAAATTCGCTGTATGTTTTGCAGTACTTACAGCACGGTGGATTTCCTTAATACCTATTTCGTGATTTGGGATATTAACAACTCCTATACTATCAACACTTTTAGTATAAGCACCAGAAATAGAAACAACAACTTTATCATAATGGACGCCACTCATCATTTCAGCATTGCTTACAGCTTCTTCGATTGATTTTGAAGCAAGTTCAATATTAGTAATAGCCCCTTTTTTTACCCCATTCGTTCTAGCTTTTGCAAAACCTATAACTTTTAAACCTTCTTCATCTTTTTGGACTATAATAGCACAAGTTTGAGTTGAACCTAAATCAATTCCTAATATATTCAAAACTACTTCCCTTTATAATAAATTTTCACTCTATATCTCTTTTCAAGTTCTTTTAGAAGTTCTTGTTTTATCTCATCACTTTTTAAAGCTTGTACATTTTGTTTTAACATTGATTCATATTGTTTAAGAGTATTAGGACTTACCTTAAGTTTTTGTTTAACAATTTTATACAAAATAGCCTTATTATCATTAAGCAATACATAAGAGCTGTTTACATCTGAATTAAAAACATTCATTAAAAAATAACTCAATTCAGAATCATTTAACATCGCTTCATCTATTTTGGTCGAAGATCTTAAAGAATCTCTACTAACAAAACCTATATTAGCACCTTTAAAAGTATTCAATCTCTGTTTAGCTCTCTCTTCTAAAAGTTCTCTTGCTTCTTTACTTTTATAAAGAGGTATAACTTCAGCCCTAGCTTCTTCAAAAGTTTTAACTCTTGGAGAAAAAACTTCGTTTAATCTTGTAATAATATATCCATCTTTATATTCAAAAGGCCTCAAAATTTCACCTTTTTTTGCTTTAGATAAAAGCTCAAGAGGATAATACACATCACTTTCTGTGATATTTTCGTCTTTTTGAAAATGTATTTGTGCATTTTTCAATTCTATAAATTTTGCATTTGCTTTTTCTTTAAGTTTCTCAAGCATATAATCACGTGTAACTTCTTTTTTAGCATCTACAAAACTTAAAATTTTGCCATTAAAATCTTTGTATTTTAGCTTATTACTTCCTTCATTGTAAAAATTTTCAAGCTCTTCGTCATCAAATTTCTCATCCTTTCCAGAAAGAAAATAACTTGAAATCTCATATCTTTTTTTGGTTTTATATTCATTTTTATTTTCTTGCCACAAATCCTTCAATTTTTCTTCATTAACAGTAATATTTTCCTGTTTGTACTCAAGCTTCTCAATATTTAAAGAATCTCGCATAAAATAACTTGAAGCAAGCATATCAAGCTCTTCTTGTCTAGGCGTAAAAGAAAAAAGTTGGAAAAGTTTCTCAAGAATGATTTCATTTGAAAGACTTTCTTCATAATGCTTAGGAGTTAATCCATTAAGACTTAAAAGCTCATAATACATACTTTTGTTAAAATCGCCATAAGAATCTTGAAAAGCCGCGGTACTTGCGAGCTTTTGAACAACTTCAGTCTCACTAGCATTAAAACCAAGCTCTTTTGCAAAACTCAACAGAAGTTTGTCTTCAATTAAAGATTTAAGTGCAAATTGTTCTATCCCAATTTCTTGAGCACTTTCTTCGTTTAAAGCTCCATTGCTGATTTGATTATAATAACTAAAAATTTGATTGTATCTAGCATTAAATTCATTAAAACTGATTTTTTCATCATTGACAACTGCAACCGATGAGCTTCGATTTGTATTAAAATCATACGCTCCCCAACCGACAAAACCCGCACCTACAAAAGCTATGACACTAACCCATATAGTAACAACGAGATATTTTTTGTGATGTTGCATCCAAGTAAGCATACTATTCCTTGAGCCAAATTAACTCTTATATTATAGCGTAGAAGTGTTAAATAGAGTTGAATTAATTTTTTTAACAAAATATTTTTTCATTAGCTAATTCTTCGTTATAATTACACTATTTTTCTTGCTTAGGACACAGTTGTGAAAATTCCACACCAACCTGTTTTACTAAATGAAGTCGCCCAAACTTTTGCAAATCTTGATGAAGGTATTTTTTTAGATTGTACTTTAGGTTTTGGCGGACATAGTGAGCTTGTACTCAAAACTCATCCTAAAATCAAACTTATAGCGTGTGATTGTGATGAACAAGCTTTAGAATTTGCTAAAAAACGCTTAGAACCTTTCAAGGACAGAACTCATTTTATTTCTAGCAATTTCAGTGAAATTTTTGAATACATTTCTTGTTCTAATCTACGAGGAATCTTAGCAGATATTGGAGTTTCTTCTTTTCAGCTTGATACCAATGAAAGAGGCTTTAGTTTTCATTCTGACTATCTTGATATGAGAATGAACAGACACAACATACTCTGTGCCTTTGAAATTGTCAATTCATACACCAAAGAACAGCTTGCCCATATTTTCAAGGAGTATGGCGAACTTCGCGACAGCCATAGGATAGCCCAAATGATATGCACGGTACGGACAAAGAAACCTATACAAAGTGCAAAAGAACTTTTTAACCTCATAGGAAAAGAAAAAGTAGGCAAAAGAAAAATTTTAAAAGCAACTTTAATATTTCAAGCTTTAAGAATAGAGGTTAATAAAGAATTACACAACCTTCAAATTTTTCTCCAAAAAGTACAAGATTTAAAACTAACAAATTGCATCTTAGCCATAATTTGTTTCCATTCTTTAGAAGACAGAATAGTAAAACAATTTTTTCAAAAATGGAGCAAAAATTGTATTTGCAGTACAAAAGCTTTGCGTTGTGAATGCGGTGCAAATCATAGCTTAGGGCAAACACTTCATAAAAAAATACTCAAAGCAAATGAAACAGAAAGAAAAGAAAATTCCCGCTCAAGCTGTGCAAAAATGAGAGTTTTTTATTTTAACAATAATGGAAAGTAATGCTAGAAGACGATTTTTTAAAAGAAAAACAAAATATAAGAGAAAAGATGCTTCGGTTTTCTCGTGCCATAAATCAAGGAAAACCTTTAGATAATGAACTTCAAAAAGAACTCACAAGTGATGATATTTTAAGAAAACGTTTTACAAAACGTCGCATTAAAACATACAGTGAGTTTGAATATGAACCACCGTATTCTAAAAAATCAAATATTTACCTTAAAGAAGATTTGATTAACGTTAAACTTGAAGAAAAACGTTCTTTAGCTTCAGTTATCCTTTCGCGTTTTAAAAAAAAGCGTAAAAAGAAAAATAATGAATTAGCCCATAAGAAAACAAAGAAAATCTTTGCTTTCTTAAAAAAATCAGCAAAACCAACAAAACAAATTCTAAACAATTCTGAAGAAAAAAACTCCTCTGTAACTTCTGATATAAGGCAATCAAAGAGTACTATAAAAACAGAAAAACAAATAAAAGCTCAAGAATTAACACAACTTAAAGAAATTAACATCGCCCAAAGCTTAAAAAATTTACAAAAAGAGATGGACACTCAAGAAATTCCAAAAACTCAAATTTTAAAAAAAGAATCTCAAGAAAATCAAGAAGATAAGGAAAAAACAAAAAATATACTCCTTGAAGGTTTTAGCGGCGCTATCAAAGAAGAAAGGAATTTAAGTTTTAATCATCTTCTTTTTGCAATTCTCGCCGTTAGCTTTGCTCTATTTTTATTTGCTCCTCAAATTTATATACGCAATCAAATTTATTATCTTAGTCGTGAAATTGCAGGATTAAAAACAGAAGAAAATGTACTTGATGAAGAAAATAAAGAATTAAACAGACGTCTTGAAAAGATGCGTTTTCAAAATCAAATATTAGACTATTTAGAATGAACTATCTTTTCTAAAACATAATTTTCTAAGTTGGCTTTTGGAATTTCATCTTTTAAAGCTTGCTTATAAATTTCTTCCACTATTTTAGAATATTTTTCATATGCAAAGCAAGGAAAATGATTCTTCCAAGCTCTTTGAATAAGCTTTTTAGAAATATTTTTTCTTACATAAATTTTAAACAAATCATACCCTATAAAAATACAAGATGTTACAAATACAGCACTAATAATGCTGATATGAAAATCAAGCTTTGTAAAAAAATAATGCGTAAGAGCAAGTAGAGGAAGTAAGATAAGTACGCATAAAATTCCATAATACACATAGGCATTGAAAGTTTTAAAGCGAAAATTAAGTTTTGCTGGGTCAATAAGCATTCCTTCATTAAATAAAATATTTGCCTCAAGTAAATCCCGTAATAACACTGGTTGGTGTGAAACTTTAAAAAGAAAATTAAAGCTTAATTCTTGAAAATTTTTCATCATCTTTACCGCTTTATTTTTTTTAAAATTGTATCTAAAATTTCTAATAATTTTTCAATACAATTAAGCTTTTAAGATCCTTGAAAGTTTTAACAAGCTTGAAAGCAAAAATTCTTTTTTTATAAGCTTGCTCTGTGTTTTCAACTCATACTCGCTTTGAAGCAAAAGACTAAAAATCTCTTTATACTGTTCTACTCTAATATTAAAAGCTTGCTGACTCAATGTTTGCCTCACTTGTACAGGAGGAATGTAACCAAGAAGTTCTTTAAAATCAACACTGCCATAAATTTTAGCATACAAGGCTATCTTAAAGAGTCGGTAAAAGTTGCTATAAAGAAGATTAATCAAAGCTATTTCATTAGTATTTTCAAGCAATCTCTCAATTTCATCCTTACAATCAATTTTTTGTAACAATTTTTCAAAAAAACTTTCAAAATTCGCACCATTTAAGCTATAACAGTATTTTTCAATCATTGCCTCATCAACACTTTGACCTTGAAATTTATTAAGCTCTGCTGCTGCAAGATATAAATTCTCATCAAAATTTTTCAATAATAAAAAAAGTGCATTCTGTGTAAGAGTTATTTGAAGTTCTTTTGCTTTCATTGTTAAAAGTTCAATACCTTCTTTCATATTACTAGGCTTAAAAAATCGCGCAAAATTATTTCCAAAAATCTTCTCAAGCTCATTTTGTTTTGAACCTTCATCATATAATTCAACAAGCAAAAAATTCTCCCTGCTACTACAAAGCATTATTAAATTTTTTAACTCTTTTGTAGAAAGTTTTTTAGAGCATTTAATTTCTAAAAGCTTTTTTTCACTAAAAAGTGAAGAAAGTGCTAAAAAATCATTTGCACGAGCATAATCATAGTCTTCAAAAAAGACCTGAAAAACTTCATCAACATCCCATTTTTTTTTAATACAATTTGCATACAGTTCAATTTGAAAATTATCAGCCCCGTACAATAAAAAAAAATGAGGAAAATCTGACTTTGTCAGCAAATTTTGTAAATCTTTTCTATACATTTTACTCTCCTAATTTTCCCACGCATCTTGCATAAATTTTTGCCATTGCTATATCAGCCTCTATAAGTTCAACTTCTATGTATTCAAGTAAAGTCAGATTATTTTCATACACAAACACATTAGCCCCACTTATCTCACCGTAAAGTTTTGCTTTACATATACTATCATTTTCTATTACAAGGGCTTTAAACCTTTTACCTATATTTTTAGCCGCCCATCTTGCGAATTTTCTGTCCATAAATTCATAAGCAACTTTATCAGCTTCTCTTTCGAGCAAACTTAAATTTTCACAAGTGCTTTGTATATTTAAAAGCAAATATCTAAAAAGTTTCTCATCTTTTTTTTGTTTGGCTTTTAAAAGTCTGTGCAATAATAAATCAGAATATCTTCTAATAGGACTTGTAAAATGGGTATAAGATTCAAAACCTAATCCAAAATGTCCAGCATTTTCACTTCCATATTCTGCTTTCTTATGGGCTTTAATAATAAGCTTATCAACCTCTGCTCTTAAATGCAATGTATCGGCTAAAGCTTGTATATCACGTATTAGTTCTGGTATATTTGGGTTAAATTGTACATCTATGCCAAGACTTAAAAGTTCATCAAGCAACTTTATAATTTTGCGCGAATCAGCACTCAAATGATTCCTAAAAATACCAATATCAATAAGTTTTGCAGCAGCTTTATTAGCTAAAAGCATACATTCTTCGATTAAATTATGCGAAAAAGTATCTCTTTCATATATGGTGCTTTCAAGAGCACCACTTGAATCTAAAACTATCCTCAGTTCTTTAGTACGAAATTCAAAAGCATTTTTCAATCTTCTCTTGCGTATTATTTTTGTCAATTCAAAAAGTGAATAAAGCCAAGAAAAATCATTTAATTTTGGCTTTTTTTCAAATAAAATATCAACCTCGTCATAAGTGTATCTTTTTTTTGAAGTAATCAAAGCTTCAAAAAGCTCCTCTTTAAGAATGTGTGCTTTTTCATCAAAAGAAATTACAAAGCAATACACCAAACGATCCAAACCCGGTTTTAAAGAACAAATATTCTCACTCAAAGCTTGAGGTAGCATAGGTACAGCCTTATGTGGAAAATAGATAGAAAATCCTCTTGCTCTTGCTTCCTTATCGATAGCACTGTAAGCAAAAACATACTCACTAACATCAGCAATGGCTACATAAAGCTTTCTTGAACTTTCATCAAAATAAATTGCATCATCAAAATCTTTAGCGTGTAGAGGATCTATAGTACAAAATGGTAAAGCGCGTAAATCTTTGCGATTTGGATACATAGTTGAATCGACTTCTTCACCATTTGATAAAGCTTCATTATGACATAGTTGGCTAAAAGTATCATTTTTATTGAACAAAGCAAGAGCAATCTTTTCATCTACGCTTTCATCATTAATATGTCCTAAAACTTCGACAATAGCATTTTCTTGACTTCGAATCTTTAAAACAGTACCTAAAGGCAAAGCTTTTAAAGATTTTTGCGAAGCTTTTAAAGGAAGAAGAAGACCTGTTTTAATATTCATTCCAAGTACTGTATTGCGGTGCTGTTTTGTAACTACCAAAAAAGTTTCATTTGCTCTTTGCAAAACCAAAAATATTTTTGCACTGACTCTTTTTCTCTTAAAAGATAAAAGCTTCGCAACAACTATATCTTTATAATTTGCTCCTTGAAAATGCTTACTTTGTACCAATAAATCCTGTTTATAATATTCATCAAAACATTTTAAAAAACCTGTACCCGAACTTGAAATATCAAGAGTGCCAAAAACAAAACCATTATTACGATAAAAAACATTTTTATACTCTCGTACCACACCATTACTTGCAAGTTCTCTTAAAATATGTTTGAATTCATTGTTTAGATCTTGAGAACGAATACCATATTTAAGATTTTTTAAAAATTCTTTCACTTAATTTTCTTTATCTTTTGAAGTCTTATGAGTGAATTTTATAGTAAAATTAATAAATCCATTATGAAAAACTTAATCAAAGTGCTTTTAAGTAAGTTGTGCCACAGTCTATCATATCTCAAATTTACATAACTGCAATCTAAAATGCGAATTATTTTTTCAAAGCAAATTTTTAAACAAAAAGCATAAAATGCTTTTTTTAAGTAAGATTGAGTTATAATTTATATTTTCACAAACACAACAAATAAAAGTTAATTTCAAATGCAATCGCTGTTACAGAATATAATTCAAACAAGGAGATACTTTAATGAAACAAGGTGATTTCACAGAAGTTGCAAAACACTACCACAATAGACCTGCTTATAGTGCTTTTTTACTCAAAAAACTTTTAGCTTGTATCAATGATACAAAAGCAAATGCCCAAGAATTACACATTGTAGAAGTTGGGGCTGGTACAGGTAAATTAACAAAAATGCTCAGCGAATTTGGAGCACAAATTACAGCAATTGAACCTAATGAAAATATGAGAAAAGAAGGTATTGTTTTCACTCAAGAATGCAGCAATATCACTTGGAAAAAAGGAAGTGGTGAAGACACTACTATGCCAAACAAAAGTGCTGATTGGGTAATAATGGCAAGTTCTTTTCATTGGACTAATCCTCAGAAATCTCTACCTGAATTTGCTCGAATACTTAATGGGGGGGGGATTGCCAAAAAACAGGATATTTTACAGCACTATGGAATCCACGTCATATAATAGAAGGTTCTCTTTTTGATGAAATTGAAAAGGAAATTAAACATATTATACCAAATCTTACTCGTATAAGTTCTGGTACGCAAAATACAAAAAAATGGGAAGAAATCCTCACTTCAACTGGGGATTTTACAGACTGCTTTTTTATGGAGTGTGATTATAAAGAAATTTGGACCAAAGAAAGATATATAGGTGCTTGGCACTCTGTAAATGACATACAAGCACAAGCAGGTGAAAAAAAATGGAAAGAAATTTTAGAAATGATAAAAAATAAAATTTCTTCATTGCAAAATATAGAAGTTCCTTACAAGATAAGAGCTTGGACGGTTAAAAAAGTGTAATTTTGTAGCAACAATCCTTTGCCTTTAAGCTTGTATGAAAATGGAAGTAAATTGCTTTTTAATTAAAGTAAAAGAAAAGGATGAAAATGCAAAAATTAGTAGAACAAATATGGGATTACACTCAACATGCGAAATTTTATTCATACAGACCAAATTATGCCCCAAAAACTATAGATATGCTTATAACTTTAGTAAAAAGTGGGGAATTAAAGGAATTAAAAGTGGCTGATATAGGAGCCGGAACAGGAAATTTAAGTCTTATGCTTGAAGAAAGAGATTGTGAAGTTATAGCTGTTGAACCAAATGACGCTATGAGAGAAATAGGCATAGAAAGAGCACAAGGCAAAAAGATACATTTTATTCGAGCAACAGGACTTGAATCAGGCTTACAAAGTGCTGAATTTGATTGGGTGACTTTTGGTTCTAGTTTTAATGTTATGGACAGAAATAAAGCTTTAAACGAAGCATACCGCTTACTTAAAAACAAAGGATATTTCTCGTGTATGTGGAATCATAGGGATTTAAATGATCCCATTCAAAAAATAGCAGAAGACACTATACTCGAATTTGTACCACATTATACGCGTGGAATAAGAAGAGAGGAACAAAGACCTGTTATAGAAAGTCGAAAAGACCTTTTTGACTGCATTGTTTATATAGAAGAAGATTTTTATTTTCATCAAAGCTTAGAAAATTATCTCAATGCTTGGAAAAGTGTAAAAAATCCATACTGGGATCTAGAAACTCAAGAAGGCAGAGAACTTTTTGAAAGAATTAGCGAAACACTTTCGCAAAGACTCTCCAAAGAATTTGATATTAAATATACAACCCGTTGTTGGAGTGCAAAGAAAGTATAAAAAATGGCATTACAATTCCAAAACAAAGCTAAAAATCTAGCTTCATTGCAAAATATACTCACCTCGGCTAAAATTCTGCCTTTAGTAGTCAGCAATTTAAAAGAAATACGACGCGATGAAGAAAAAGTTTTACAAAAAATCCAAAAACTTGGAGCAAAAAAACTTATTATTCGTAGCTCTTCATCAAACGAAGACAACGAAAACAATTCTAATGCCGGTGCTTTTTTATCTTTAGCAAATATAGATTCAAAAAACAAACAAGAACTTCTTAATGCTTTAAAACGTGTTGGTGCTTCTATGCCTTACAATCGCGATGAAATTCTCATTCAAGCTCATCTTGAAAATATCACCCTGTGCGGAGTCGGTTTTAGTGTAGATAAAGATAATTTTGCTCCATATTTTTGCTTACAGTATGACAAAAGTGGTTCAAATGCTTCCATTACAGATGGTAGCAGTAAAGAAAGTTTAAGCTATTTTCATTACAGAGAATCATCAGTGTTTAAAGATAAATACACACAACAAATCATTACTCTCATACAGGAACTTGAAACTCTTTTTGAGTGCAATTTTTTAGACGTAGAATTTGCCTTTGCAAGACACGAAGAAGAGGAAGAATTATTTTGTCTGCAAGTACGCCCTTTAGTAATGCAAGGCAAAATAAATCTTTTCAAAGCTCTTCCTAAAGAAGCTTTGGAACGTCTTTATAAAAGATTTCATTCTTTAAAACAAACAGGACCTAGAGTCTTGGGCAAAAAAAGTATGTTTGGAGTAATGCCTGATTGGAATCCGGCTGAAATTATAGGTTTAAAACCAAAAAGACTTGCTTTTAGTCTCTACAAAGAAATCATTACTGATTCTATTTGGGCTTATCAAAGAAATGCCTATGGATACAGAGATTTACGTTCGCATCCTCTTATCCATTCCTTTTTAGGAATTCCTTATGTCGATGTACGACTTTCTTTTAACTCTTTCATACCAAAGAAATTAGATGAAAACATAGCTTCAAAACTTGTTGATTTCTATCTCGACAAACTCGATACAAATAATGAATTTCACGATAAAATAGAATTTGATATTGTCTATTCTTGTTATGATTTTAACACTCCAAATAAACTCAAAGAACTTTTACAAAATGGCTTCAATGAAAATGAAGTTAAAAGACTTGAATTTAGTCTTTTAGAACTCACAAATACCATCATCAATCCTCAAAGCGGGCTTTACCGCAAAGACATTGAAAAAAGCAAAGTTTTAGAAGAAATTTACGAAACAATCATTAGCTCAAAATTTTCTCTTATTGATAAAATTTATTGGCTTTTAGAAGAATGCAAACGTTATGGGACTCTACCTTTTTGCGGAGTAGCAAGAGCAGGTTTTGTCGCTATACAAATGCTTAATTCTCTTGTAGAAATTGGTTTTTTTACAAACAAAGAAAAAAATATTTTCTTAAATTCCTTAAAAACTATAAGTAAAAATTTAAGTGAAGATCTTTCAAAACTCAATCCGAAAAATAAAAAAGAATTTCTAAACAAATTTGGACATTTAAGAGCTGGTACATACAACATACTTTCACCAAGGTATGATGAGGATTTTGAAACCTATTTCAACCAATGCAACATAAGCACTAAAAAAGAAAAAAAATTTACTCTTAATGAAAAGAAAAAAAATATTTTACAAAAACTGCTTAAAGAACACGGATTGCATATAGAAACACAAGATTTCTTTGTTTTTTTAAAAGAAACTATTGAGGCAAGAGAATTTGTTAAATTTCAATTTAGCAAACTCCTTTCACAAGCTCTTGTTTTCATAGAACAACTAGGTGAATATTATGGTATAGACAAGGAGGATATGGCGCACCTTGATATACATCGCATTTTAAATTTAAATTCAAGTTTATATTCGCAAAATCCAAAAACTCTTTTTTTAGAAGACATTGCACATAATAAAAAAGAATATGAACTTACTCAAGCAATCAAACTGCCTTCTTTGCTAAGCCAATCAAGCCAAATCTTTGCTTTTACAAGTCATTCTATTGTACCAAATTTCATTACACAAAAAAGCGTTGTTGCAGAAACAGCAAAAGAAAATGAAAGTGAATTAAAGGGAAAAATTGTGCTTATTTACGCAGCTGACCCCGGATATGATTATTTATTTACCAAAGAAATTGCAGGTTTTATCACTTGCTATGGCGGGGCAAATTCGCATATGGCAATACGTGCATCAGAGCTTGCACTTCCTGCCGTTATTGGCGTGGGCGAAGAAAATTTCGCAAAATATCTCAAAGCTAAAAAAATTAGAATAGAATGCGAAAGTGAGCAAATATTTTGTTTATAGGAATCACTCAAAGACTTATTATCAATAAAAGCTACTATGAAGAAAGAGAAACCTTGGCACTTGACTGGGGAAAGCTTTTTGCAAATGAAAAACTTTTTGAAGGTTTTTTGCCTCTGCCTTTAAGCTATGAGCTTGATTTTAAACATTACATCGCACATTTAAAAGCTGTGATTCTAAGCGGGGGGAATGATTTATACTCATACAATAGCAATGATTTATCAAAAAAAAGAGATGAATATGAAAAACATATCATAGCTTTCTGTCTTAAAAACAAACTGCCTTTACTTGGAATTTGTAGAGGTGCTCAAATTATTGCATCGTTTTTTAACTCGACACTCAAACAATGTAAAAATCACTTAAACGAACATCAAATTTTTACAAACGAAGGATTGCAATTTAGAACAAATTCCTTTCACAACTATCACATTAGCTCTTTAGGCAAAGACTTATCTGTCTTAGCTAGTGCAAATGATGGAAGTTGCGAGGCTTTTAAACATAAAATCTGCCCTATTTATGGTTTAATGTGGCATATAGAAAGAGATAAGGGACTCGAAAATACACATATTCTCAAAGAATGGCTTGATACAATCAAAAGGTAAAAAATGAAAGCATTAATTTTAGCAGCAGGTTTTGGCTCAAGACTTATGCCCTTGACTAAAAACAATCCAAAATGTATGGTAGAGTATCAAGGAAAAAAAATTATAGAGTATGAGATTGAAGCCTTAAACAATGCTGGAATTGAAGAAATAGCAATAGTCGGTGGGTATTGCTTTGAGCTTTTAGAGCAATTTGTACGCACACGCTACAATATAAAAAAAATCTTCTATAACAAAGATTACGCTGATACAAATATGGTTTGCACTTTGTTTTGTGCAAAAGACTTTCTTTATGAATGTATAGAGGATAAAGAAGATTGTATTATTTCTTATGCAGATATCATTTATTTTAAAGAAAGTGTGGAAAAACTTGCGAAAAAAAAAGCACCTTTAGCCATAGTTATTGACAAAGAATGGAAAAAGCTATGGGAAAAGAGATTTAAAAATCCTCTTAATGATCTTGAAAGTTTAAAACTTGACTCAGAGGGAAAAATCAAAGAACTTGGAAAAAAAGTGTATTGTTATGATGAAATTCAAGGTCAATATATAGGATTGTTTAAAATATCGTATGATTTGTTACCAAAGCTTATAGAACTATATGAAAGTTTGGATAAAAACACGCTCTATGACGGAAAAGATTTTAAAAATATGTATATGACAAGTTTTTTACAAATCTTAATACAGAAGTTTGGCAATGCAAGCGCAATTGAAATTTATGGAAAATGGTGTGAAATAGATTTTAAAAGTGATTTAAGTATCATTATTTGAGGAAATAAAATGCAAAATAGTGCAAAAAAAAGAATACAAAACCATTTAGCTTATAAACTTGGGCAAGCTATGATTCACTTTAATAAAGAAAAAAAAGGGGGGGGGGATACTGGAGCTATATCAAACTCATTATAAAACTCTATTCTTTATCATACACTCATAAAAAACAAAAAAAACTTTATATGCAAATTACAACACTCTTTCCAAATCTTTCTTATCCGAATTTGCAAAAATGCAAAGATTATAAAGAAGCTACGGTATATTACACTCATCTTTCTTTTTTTCTAGGACAAGCCTTAATTGAATGTCATAAAAATTGGTATAAAGGTGGCTATTTACATATTTTTAGTAAATTTAAAAAAGCAAAAAAGCATTTTTTATATCTCAATCATTTAAAACAAAAATACTCTCCTTATCTCATAGCAGATCTTTTTAATACTTTTACAATAGAAGATACAAAACGATTCTTTGCACTCGTTGAAAAATGGGCACACTATGAAGCTTTAAGCAAAACCTTAATAAAAAACGCACAATTTGTCATTGAACATTTTGAAAACGTCAATTCTTGGCTCGAATCTAAAGAATTTGAACATACATACCAAAAACAATTCTTTGCCTATCCTCCTTTACTAAACCCTCAAACACTTGAAAATATAAAAGAAAAACTGCACTATAAAAATATCCCTACCAATTTAGCTTGGGATTTAAATTTACCTTTACCAAAAGCACTGTGCATTTGTATTGGTTTTTCATTTTCAGGACACTGGGCTTTTACAAGAATGCTTAATAAATGTAAGATTACAAATTCGGGAGACCATAAAGGCATTGATGCAAAATGGCATTACGAAACAAATTACAAATTAGCACTTGAAAATAAAAACCACTGCTATAATATTTTTTTATATACACACAATTTAAATCCGGTCAAAGCTCTTCATAAATTTATCTGTATGCTTAGAAACGATCATACTGTTATTTGCCTCACAAGAGATCCTTTTAGTCGTATCAAATCAGGTTTAAATAATCAATGGAAAATTAAAAATTGCAACGATCACTTTAATACAAACACAGCTTTATATGAATTCCTCTTACAAAGGACTCATTTTTGGCTTTCTCATCCTTCTTTACCTTTAAACACTAGAATTGAAAAACTTATTAAATGGCATCTGTTTTGCTTGAATACAATTTTAGATTTGCTCTGCAACCTAGAATTTAGCAATTTTCTTTTTATAGACACAAAAGAGTTAGAATATCCAAAAGTCGATACAACAATGCAAAAAATCGCCTCTAAGCTTGATGTAAAATTACCCAAAGATACAAACGCTTTTAACATTTCTTTTCCTAGTACATACTATGGTACTCTTCCGGCAGTCTTTACTAGCAATGATATTTGCATTTATATTGAAAGCACTCCTCGTTTATATACTCTTAATGCAATGCTTAATATAAACACAACTCTATTACCAAAAGAAATATATTTCAATACTGAAGAAAAAAATCTTCATCTCTTAGAATGCAATCAGCAAATTCTTAAAGAAATAAAAGAAAAATTGTGCGAATTTACACAAACTCTTTTTCAATTTTACAATGATACAAAAACAAATGAAAAAGAACTGTTAAATCAATTACAAGAGAAAAAAGAATTAAGCTTAGAATTAGGAGAACTCTTGAAAAAGGAATTTGAAATTTTAAGTCGCTTTCGTCCTGATATAATCAATTCCTGGAGATACTATCAAGAATTTCTAAAGAATCTTAAGGAATATTAGACAAATTAGCACATACCTTTCTTTGAAAAGACGCCCATTTAATAAAATTTGACAAAACTCTCATCAAAAAAATGTCCAAAGGAAATGAAACAAAACTGCAAACACTATGAAAAATCAATAGGATCAATATCAGTGCTGACATCCTTAAAAGTGCTCACAAAATTTTGAGCAAAAAGAAGACTTTTATAAGAATAGGAACGCCATAAAACATAAAAACGATGTTTTGAATAAAGCATTTCTATCCCGCAAGCTCCATACCCTACAAGTTCTAAATCAGGAGTATTTTTTAAAGCCTTTACAAGTTCCTCGCAAAGTCCAAATGCAAAAGCTGGATCCTTATGCTCAATAATCATTCTCAAAAGTCTTTTAAATGGAGGGTATAAATCCTTTCGAAATTCAAGCTCATCTTTTAAAAATAAATCATAATTTTGTATATATTTTTGAAAAAAACTGCGATTGTTTGTCTGCAACAATACCCTAGCTTCACCCTTGCGCCCTGCTCTCCCTGCTACTTGCATAGCAAGAGCTAAAGTCTCTTCAGCAGCTCTAAAATCAGGTCGAAATAAATACTCATCAAGCCCTAAAATCACGCTTAAATCTACATTATGATAATCGTGCCCTTTGGCAAGCATAGAAGTTCCAACTAAAATATCAATCTCTTTTGCATTAAAAGCCTCTAGAATCGTATCAAGCTTTTTCACACTGCTAATCTCATCGCTATCAAATTTCACAATTTTTGCTTGTGGTAAAGCATTTTCAAGTCTTTCTTTTAATTCTGCAGTTCCCATTTTTCTTGCCTCTAACAAAACCCCCTTACAATTTGGACAAAAAGTGTCAATTTTCTTTATATAATTACAATAATGGCATTTAAGCACTCTTTTATGTTTATGCAAACTCATAGCCACAGAGCAGCGAGGACAGTTAATAGTACTAGCACAATGCTTACAAAAAACCTGCCTAAAATTAGCTCTTGTAGGTAAAAAAACTATGGCTTGCTTCTTTTTTTTTAAACTAAGCTCAAGCTCGTGAAGTAAAAAAGGAGTAACAGCTAACTCACTCTCATCATACAAAAAACACTTCTTGCTCTCAAAAAAAGTACCTTTAAGCCTAAAAAACTTTTGTCTATAAAAACTCGTTAAACTAGGAGTTGCAGAACCTAAAATAACTTTAATGTCAAATTTTTTTCCCAAAAAAAGACTTAAATCCCTTACATTAAAATATGGCTTATTTGAAGCTTTATAAGAATTATCGTGTTCTTCATCTACTATAATCAAACCTAAATTACGAAAAGGAAGAAAAAGAGCCGATCTTGCTCCTGCAACTAAAAGACTTTCTGCATTGGTAAATTTTTCTAAAGCTTGAGCTTTTCTTTTTTTTGAAATTTTTGAATGCCATAAAAAAAAATTGTCTTTAAAATATACTTGCAATCTTTTTTGCATTTGTGAGCTCAATGCAATTTCTGGCATTAAAAGTAAAACTTGTTTGCCTTGCTCTAAATATTCTTTGATGAGAGTAATATAAATTTCAGTCTTTCCACTCCCTGTATCGGCAAATAAAAGAGAGTTTGATTGGCTTTTTAGAAAATTCAAAGCCTCTTGTTGGTCTGGACTTAAATTTGGCTGAGGAAATTTTTCTAGCTTTACACATTCATAAGGCTTGCAACCTTGAAAAAAACCAAGTATAAACCCAAGCTTTCCTCCATAATAATATGAGATAAATCGAGCTAATTCAAATTGTAAAATACTAAGAGAACTCGGGAGAATTTGAAGTATAGGTGAAGTCTCAAAATGAGGTTTTTGACATTCTTTAATCACAACAGCACGAATAAGTTTAGAATTTCCCTTTTCAAAAAGATTGAAATACTCTTTCTTTTTAACATTTAAACTCACAAGGACCTCATTTAAAGGGTACAATGACTCCTCGCTATGAAAGATTAAATTTTCTAAATACAAACCACACAAAGCAAGTTCATAGTATTTCACAATTCTTTACACCTTTTAGAATGCAAACATTCTAAATTTCCAGTTTGTGCGTTATAGAAAAAATCTATACTTTCCTTTGGAGTAAGAAAGAAGCGGTATAAATTGTTTTCTATTTTTATCCAAGCCTTATAATTTGAATATATAGGATTTTGCAGAAGTGAATATGAACATAAAATACTCAAATTTTCGCACACAAAGAGTTTTTCTTTACTAGAGTGTATTTTAGCTGTATCAAGTTGCGGGGTAAATTCTTTTAAATCTTTTATTTTTGCCTCATTACGCATTAAAGCTAAAGCTGAAGTAAGCATTTCATAATCCATTTTAACTCTTAAAAACTTTGCATCATCTTTACTCTGTCCAAAGAAAGGAAAAGAAAGACTTGCTAATATCCCTAATACACATACGACAAAAACAAGCTCAAGAAGAGTAAAAGCCTTATAGAAATTCATTATTTGACTGGGAGTTCTTCGTTAATAGCTTTAATGAGTTTTTTCAGTTCTCTTTCCAAAATATAATTTTCATAGCTTTTTTTGACAAAAGCATCGACAAAAGCTCGTAGTTCAATTTTTTTTGTTCCGCCAGAAATTAAAGCAATATCATCTTCTAAAAAATTCGCAAATTCTTCACTGCATTTAACAATAAAATCTTTCGCAGAAACATTAACAATTACCTGTTTTAATTTGTCATTTACCAAGTACTGCCTCTATACTTTTTACTATATCTATGCTTTCTTTATTTTTGTTTTTTAATTCTTCTTCTAAACGCATAATTTGATTACTTTTGGCTTCATTTTGAGCCTTAACACTTACAAGCTCGTTTCTTAAATTTTCATTTGCTTCACATATTTCGTTATATTTTACTAAAAGCTCATTGACTTTATCAGCCATAGTGTTAATAATCTTTTCATCATACATATTCTTTTGCCTTCTTTTTGAAATTTTTGAGTGAAATTTAATTTTATTATAGCGAAAAGTATTTAATTTTTATGTTTTTCTAAAGTATTTTTTTTACAATTTTTCTTTGATGTTATAAAAATGAAAAAGACAAAAAAATGTTTCAACTTAAAAGCGAATTTAAACCAAGTTTTGACCAAAAACAGGCTATTGAGGGTATTGTAAAAAGCATTCAAGCTGGAGAAAAGTATCAAACTCTTCTTGGTGTTACAGGAAGTGGTAAAACTTTTACAATGGCAAATATCATCAAAGAATTAGCTCTGCCAACCTTAATAATGTCTCATAATAAAAGCCTCTGTGCGCAACTTTATAGCGAATTTAAAGGTTTTTTTCCACACAATCACACTGAATATTTTATCAGCTATTATGACTACTATCAACCTGAAGCTTATATTCCAAGAACTGATGTTTTTATAGAAAAAGACAGCTCAACAAATGAGGACTTAGAAAGATTAAGATTAAGTGCCACTGCTTCACTTTTAAGTTATGAGGATATTGTATGCATCGCTTCAGTTTCAGCAAATTACGGACTTGGCAACCCAAATGAATATATAGGAATGGTGCTTATTTTTGAAGAAAAAATGCAAATTTCACAAAAAAAACTCTTAAAAAAACTTGTGGATATGGGTTATAAAAGAAATGATACTTTCTTTGATAGAGCTGACTTTAGAGTTAATGGTGATACAATCGATATATATCCAGCATACTATGAAGATGAAGTGGTAAGACTTGAATTTTTTGGCGATGAGCTTGAAAAAATGTATCATTATAATATTCTTGAAAATAAAAAAACAAAAGATTTGAAGAAATTTATTCTCTACCCTACAAGCCAATTTAGCGTAGGGGAAACTAGACTCAAACAAGCTATTAAAGATATTAAAACCGAATTAAACTCTCGCTTAGCGTATTTTGAAAATGAAAACAAACTTGTAGAGTATCAAAGGCTAAAACAAAGAGTTGAATTTGATATAGAAATGCTTGAATCCACAGGAATGTGCAAAGGAGTAGAAAATTATGCTTTGCACCTAACAGGTCTCAAAAGCGGGGATACACCTTATACCCTTTTTGACTATTTTGCTATAAAAAAAAGGAAATTTTTAGTTATTGTTGATGAAAGCCACGTCTCTTTGCCGCAATTTCGAGGAATGTTTGCAGGGGATAGAAGCAGAAAACAGACTTTAGTGGATTATGGTTTTAGACTTCCATCGGCTTTAGATAATCGTCCTTTGATGTTTGACGAGTTCATTAACAAAAACTGCCAATTCCTCTTTGTTTCAGCAACTCCTTCTCCGCTTGAGCTTACATTAAGCAATAAGAATGTTTTTCATCAAATTATGCGTCCTACGGGACTTTTAGATCCTATCATAGAACTTAAAGACAGTGATAATCAAGTTGAAATCCTTTTTGATGAAGCAAAAAAAGTCATTAAAAAAAATGAAAGGGTTTTGGTTACCGTTTTAACAAAAAAAATGGCTGAAGAGTTAAGTCGTTATTATTTAGAACTTGGAATAAAAGTAAAATATATGCATTCTGAAATTGATGCGATTGAAAGAAATGAACTTATACGAGATTTAAGAAGTGGTTGTTTTGATATGCTTATAGGTATTAATCTATTACGAGAAGGACTTGATTTGCCCGAAGTTTCACTTATAGCTATAATGGATGCTGACAAAGAAGGTTTTTTACGAAGCACAACAAGCCTTATTCAAACAATGGGGAGAGCTGCAAGAAATGTTAATGGAAAAGTCTTACTCTTTGCAAAAAAGATTACAAAATCGATGCAAGAAGCCATCGATATAACACAAGAAAGAAGAAAATTACAAAATGCTTATAATAAAAAACATAAAATTATTCCAACTTCGGTAAAAAGAAATTTAGAACAAAGCCTTAAAAACGAACTTGATACTGCAGAAATTTATCGCAAGGCAGAAAAATTCGAAAAAATGCCGACACAAGAAAGAACAAAGTTTATTAAAGAATTAAGAAAACAAATGCTAGAAGCTGCTAAGGCTTTAGAATTTGAAAAGGCAGCGATGTTGCGAGATGAAATCAAAAAACTTAAAGTGTTATGAGCTTGAAAAATCTTAATACAAGTAAAAAAAGAGGTTAAAAATTCATTGTTTTCTATCGCTAAATGCAAATCTTTTACTTCTATTGCATTATTTAAAAACAATCTACATTCTTAAAAATGAAGCGTTTATAAACTTGCTAGATACCAAGAAACAAAGATATTAACAAGCATTCCTATGAGCAAGAGTGGCATTGTACGTTGAATAATATCCTTAGGAGAAACTTGTGCGAAACCAGCAAGAGCTAAAATCCCACCAGCAATAGGCGAAGCAGCTCTGCCTAAACAAGAAGCTATTTCTATCGGTAAGACTAAAGCAATAGGAGCAACCCCTAATTTATTTGCTATATCAGGAACTAACCTCCCAAAAGCATTAAAAGCAGCTATTCCACTTCCCATAATCATACTAAAACAATAAACCAAAAAACTTAAAACAGCAATGCTAACAATTAAAGCCCAAGCACCTACATTCGACACTATATTCGCTAATTGTCCAACTCCTCCTAATGCTTTAATCCCTTCAGCAAAAATACCAGCAGCTACGATAATACTTACAACACTAACAAAAATTTCAGCCATAGCCTTTAAAATCACAAGCATATCTTCACCCAATTTTCTACCATTCCCATGTCTTATAAATTCTACTAAAAAAACTAAAGCTATGCTTAAAAAATTTGCAGTTACAACATCAAGTTTGATCTGTAAAAAATATGCACAAAATAAAAATACTATGGGAAGCCACGGAAATACAATATAAAAAGCTGGACATTTTGGATCGACAATCTTTATGAATTTCCCTTCTTGTTGTAAAAGCCCTTTTTTTTTGTCTTTTTTATCTATCCAAGCAAAATAAACAGGAATTAAAATAGCAATCACAAGCACATAAGCTAAAACAACCCAAAGTTGGTAATTTAAAAATAAACTGATGACATTTTCTTTTTGTCCTACCATATCAGCCATATTAATAGAATTTGCATCTTTTGGACCATAATCAAGAGCGATGAGAGAAAGAGTACTTACAGCAATAATAGGACGAATTCCAAGAGCAATTAAAACAGGATAAATACAAGCAAGCAATAAAAGCAAAAGACCTGTATAACTTGAAATAACTATTTTTAAAGCCATACCAATGATAAAAGTACCACTTAAAATAAGATATTTATTTTTGATCTTGCTTAAAGGTTTATTGGCTAAAAATGCCAATTTCGCAGAAGCATTAATATGTTTCATATAAGCTGCAAAACCTGCGACACTCATAATAATAAGTCCAACCCCTGCAAGTTGCTGTTTAAAACTTTCTGTGATAAAAGCAAAACTATCGAGCAAAATAGTGAAAAAAGTCATATCTTGAGGATTTTTTCTTTCAGTTAAAGGCACAGGAGTGTCTGTAAGATAAAAAGAAAAAATCAAAACAATGATACCTGAAAATAAAAATACAAAAATAGGATTGTACTGCCTTAAAATATAATACGTTACAACTGCTACCACAATAAGCGTTGAAAAAATCATCAACAAATTCATTCAATTTTCCTTAATGCAATAAAGACCAATTATATTAAAAAGATAAATTTTGAACATATAGAATCTTAGCTAAAAAAGAATAAAAATTGAAATTATCTGTATAAAAATTTATAAATAAAAACAATAAAAAAATTATAAATTATTTATCAATCAAGCAAAGTTTTAAATTTATAACGTTCAATCATACTTTCATTACCCAAAATTCCGCCTTGATGGATATATAAAAGCGGTTTGTTCCATTTATGCCTTAAAACACAGTGAAAACCTATCATATCATAAAGCAAATCAAATTCAACACCACATACAGACTGAAGCTCTTTATACAAAGCAATCAATTCAGCATAAGGCTTTGCAAAATGATATTTTTTAGTAGGTTCTAAAAAAAATAAATTTGAAAAATTGTATTCAGGGAGCAAATTCTGAATTTGTTTTTTTAGATACTGTGTTGGACCAACACAAGCACAAGTAAAAACCCGAAATTTTGAATATTTCGCTAAAAAAGCTGCAGAAACACCTGTTCCTGATGGTAAAAAAATATCAAAGTCCAAACCATTACTTTGTTCTTCTATCTCATTAGCAAGGATTTTAAAACCCCACTGCGCTTGCTCATTAGCTATACCTTCTTTAATAAAAATATCTCCTTGTTTGTATAAAGAAAGTGCGAATTCTTCATTACTTTTATTGCTTGTATTTTCTACAAATTGTGCTCCATTTTTCAAAGCCAAAGCATAGTTTGCACAAGGATTATGTTTTAAAAAAGTTGGAATCTTCTTGCATACAAAACGAAAATTTAAAGCATAAGCTTTACTAAAAATACTAAGTGCGGCTAAAGCATTACTCTGTGCTCCTCCATAACTAAGAATACTTTGATTTTTTGTATAATGTTGAGTCATATAAAAGCTAAGTTTTCTAGCTTTATTGCCATTAATACTCCCGAGCAAATCGTCACGTTTAAGAAAAAAATCAAAGCCTCTAAAAGAAAGTTTTTGAATGGGACTAGGGAGATTTAATTGAAGAATTTTCATAAAAATTGTAAATTTTTAACGAAATTCAAGAAAATTTTGCACTTCTTTGATAGCTTTATCGGTTCTAATGCTAAATTTTATTTCTATGCGACGACTAAGACCCTTATCTTCAACTCCATTTCTAAAAACAGGTTCAGAAAAACTCCTCCCGCTTGCCATTAGAATTTTTTGAAGTTTCGGATCTTTATAGAAAGTATAAATAAAACTCATCACCTCATAAGCTCTTTTCTGCGAAAGATCAAGATTATACATATACGAACCATCACTATCTGTATGTCCTTCTATAATGATATTTTCTATATTATCAAGAATTTGTTGGTCATTCATTATAGCTGAAAAATATTCATTTAAAATTTTTTTCAAATGTGATTTTGTTTCATCTTTAAGCACATATGAATCTTTATCAAAAAGCACTTCCGTAGGTAAAGAAATTGCGCCGGTTTCTGAATTAATGCTGATATTATCATCAAGTTTGCTTTGTAATCTTTGGCTTAAATTCTCTCGTATAAGAGTAAATTTTTGTATTTTTTGCCTTGCCTGTTTTAAATCCTCTTGCAAAATTCCAAGCTCTTCATCCTTCTTTTCAAGTTGTCCAAGTAAAATAAGAATTTGCTTGTCTTTGGCATCAAGACTTAGACTTAAATTTTCATTACGTTCATACGAATTTGTAAGATTAGTTTCAAGCATATTTTTTTGACTTTGAATGTCATTTAACACAGTAGCGGCATTGCTTAATTCAGAGCTTAACTTAAATACAACAGCTTCTTTATCTTTAAGTTCTTGTTTGCTTTCTTCTAAGCGAAGTTCTTGTTTGGTAAGTTTTTTTTTAATTTCCCTTAAATCAGTTTGGGTAAGAACATATTTTACCACAACAGCTCCGATTAAAAGAATAAAAACAAAAAGCAAACCAGCCATTAAATCAGCATAAGCTATCCAAAAATTATTTTCTTCTTGACTCTTCATTCATTTTCTTTGTTTTCATTCTGCGGTGTTTCTGTTTTGCTTCTTTGTATTTCTTCATTGTCAAATTTTTTCACAAGCTCATTGGTTTGCTCTTGTAACTGTTCAAGTTCATTTCTAAAACCCTGCATCATTTCAATTTTTTCATCAATACTCTTTTCCTCTGTATAGACTTCCTTAAACTGCTGCATACCTTCAAAAATACTAGATTTAAATCCTTCAAACATTCTCTGTTGATTTTCAAGTAAAGCCTTCTCATGTAAACGAAGAGTGTCCATAAACATCACAACTTTTTGATCAAAACTTGCTAAAGTTTTATCAAGGTGCCCTATTGTATTGCTACTTACATCAAGCAAACGATTATACTGTTCTGACATTTTAATATTAAGATCTCGAAAACTGTGATTCAAATTCCCAACTGCATTAAGCATTTCGCTATATAGTTTTCCTATATCACGGTGTTCTCTTTGCGCCTTGCTTAATTCTCCCATAGTTTGCTTGACATACTCACTACTTAAACGCACAGCTTTTTCTTCAACATTTAGCATATCTTGAAAGAGTGCAAACTTCCGCTCAATAGCGTGATCAAGTTCAGTGAAAAAATCTTTATTGCTTACTTGCTTAAAAATTGCTCCTATATTTTCAAAATGCTGCAAACTTTTACTTAAATATCTTTGGTCCAATTCCTCTTTAGTCCAAAAAAAAGCTGTTGTAGAAATTTTTTGACGATTAAGAAGTCTCATCATCTTGCTCGTTCCATATTTTTCAAAAAACATCCACCAAAGTGCAAGAAAAATTCCATAAATAGAAACATAAAAAGCCGTTGCTACTCCATTTAAAAGGATAGCTATTTCTGTTTCTAAACCTTCAGTATCGTTTGAATTAAAATGAGGCATAGAAAAAGCAATGCTAATAAATGTACCTAAAATCCCCATCATAGGAAAAATAGTTGAACCTATAGAGGCAAAATTTTCATTTCTAACATTTTTGATATACAAAGAAGCAAAATCATCAAATTTCGCGTTTGATTTTGTATATTTACCAATAGTAAGAAAATGTTTCATAATGTAACTTTTAAGCGCTTGTTTAAATTCGTCTTTTTGTTGCTCAAAAATACTAAAAGCATATTCGGCACTATGTCTTGCAAAAATAAGGGCTGTAAGAAATATAACACCCATTAAAAGCACAGAATGAATTGGAATTTTGTAGTCAAAATATCCAAAATATACAAGCAATACTAAAAAATACAAAAAAGCGGGAAAAAAGATGATTTTAAAATAAACAAAAAAACTTTTTCTTTCTTTAATCTCCGGTAAAATAAGTTCTGAAATTTCTTCTGATTTTATCTCCATCTATAACCTTAAGAAGTTTTATTACAAAAAGAATGGTAATTCTCTTTACAATAAAACAAGCCCTCTAAAATTAAAGAAGGCCAAAAATTCTAGTTAAACTTAGTTTTTATTAATACAATTTAAGTCTTCAAAAGCAATTTCTAAACGCTTTATCATACTTTCTTCACCAGCTCTTAACCATACTCTTGGATCATAGTACTTTTTATTTGGCTTGTCTTCGCCCTGTGGATTACCAATTTGAGCTTGAAGATAAGACCTATTTGCCATCTCATAATGACGCACTCCATCCCAAAATGCCCACTGCGTATCTGTATCGATATTCATTTTTACAACACCGTAACTCACAGCTTCTTTGATATCTTTAAGCTCACTTCCACTTCCACCGTGAAAAACAAAATTAATAGGTTTATCACTTTGAAGATTGAATTTTTCCTTTACAAATTGTTGAGAATTTTTCAAAATTTGAGGCTCTAAACTTACATTACCAGGTTTATACACTCCGTGTACATTACCAAAACTTGCGGCAATAGAAAATTTATCACTTATTCTTTGAAGTCTTTCATAAGCCAAAGCCACATCTTCTGGTTGGGTGTACAGTCTGCTGTTATCAATGCCTGTATTATCAACTCCATCTTCTTCCCCTCCTGTACAACCAAGTTCTAATTCTAAGCAAATTCCTAAAGAATCAAGCTTATTAAGATATTCTTCACAAGTGGATAAATTCACTTCGAGTTCCTCTTCACTTAAATCAAGCATATGAGAGCTAAAAAGAGCCTGACCGTGAATTTTTTTAAATTCAGCATTCGAAATTAAAAGCGAATCAATCCAAGGTAAAAGTTTTCTTGCTGCGTGATCGGTATGTAAAATCACAGGAATTTTATAAGCTTTAGCAAGTAAATGTACATGTTGTGCCCCGCTAACAGCACCAAAAACTTCAGCTTGCGGACAATTCTTACCTGCATAAAATTTAGCTCCACCATTTGAAAATTGGATAATGACAGGTGAATTAATCTTTTTTGCTGTCTCTAAAACAGCATTAATTGAATTTGTTCCTACAACATTTACAGCAGGTATGGCAAAATTCTCCGCTTTTGCATATTCATAGACTTTGTTAAGCTCATTTCCACTTACAACACCGGGTTTGACTATATCTAAAAGTCTCATTTATCTAATTTCCACTTTAGCAGCATTTAATAAGGCTTGGCCTTTTTGATTCATTACTTTTTTAAATTCTTCAAATTTAAGTCCATTTTCTATACCTTGTTTTACCTCATTAAAACTAGCCTGTTTTTTTGATTGATAATTTTCTTTTAAAATAATATGATAACCAAAATTCGTTTTTACAGGTGTTTTAGTAATTTCACCATTTTTAAGAGCAAAAGCCGCATCTGTAAATGGTTTTACCATAACAGATTGGTCAAACCAACCTAATTCTCCACCTTGTGCTGCCGAACCTGTGTCAATGGATTTCGCTTTCGCAATTTCGCTAAATTTTGAATCTAAATCTTTACCTTTAAGATTTTTCAACTGATTGATAATATTTTTAGCCTCTTTTTCGCTATTCACTAAAATGTGCTTAGCTTGTACTCTTGCAGGCTGTACATATTGCTCTTTGTTTTTATCATAAAATGCTTTTACTTGAGCAGAATCAACTTTGATCGTATTCAAAATTTTTTCTTGATACACATTTACCAAAATTTCATCTTTTGCACGTTCAAGCTGTTTAATATAAAGAGGATCTTTATCTAAGTTTTGCTTCTTAGCATCTTCAAAGACAAGTTCTTGTATGATGTATTGCTGAACTAGAGCCTTTTTTTGATTGTCAGGTAAATTCCTAAAATCTTGCCCATTGAGCACAGGAGCAAAAAATTCACCTACCTCAGAATCGCTAATATTTTTACCATTAACAGTAGCCACAGTAGCAGCATTTGCACCTAAAACCGCACCAGCAATAAAAGCAGCTGCAACGAAAGAAATTTTTTTCATTTAGATTTCCTTTGTATTAAAATATCTACAAAAATAATTATAACTTAACTTGGTTTAAAGCTAATTAATCTACAATACAAAAATGAAAAGAAATTTACAAATAAAAGAACTTTTTTTAAAAAATTACTCCAAAGCAAAAACGGAATTGCAGTTTTCAAATCTCTACGAGCTTTTAGTGTGTGTAATGCTTTCTGCCCAATGTACAGATAAAAGAGTCAATAGTATCACTCCAAAACTCTTCGCAGCATATCCAAATATTCAAAGTCTTGCAAAAGCAAAACTAGGAAGTTTAAAAACCTACATTCAAAGTTGCTCTTTCTTTAATAATAAAGCCTTGAATTTAATAAAAATGGCACAAACTGTCTGTGAAAAATTCTCAGGACAAATTCCTCTTGATGAAAAAAATTTAAAATCTCTAGCAGGAGTTGGACAAAAAACAGCTCATGTTGTTTTAATAGAATGGTGCGGGGCAAACTATATGGCAGTAGATACACACGTTTTTCGAGTTTCGCACCGACTAGGACTAAGTAAGGCAAAAACTCCAGAACTTACAGAATTTGACCTCAATACAATTTTCAAAGATAAGCTTAATATTTTACATCAAGCTATGGTACTCTTTGGTCGTTACACTTGTAAAGCAAGAAATCCTCTTTGTGGAGAGTGTTTCTTGCAACAATTGTGTAAGAGCAAGGATAAAAAGCTTTGAATCAAACAAAAATGCGATTTTATGCTTTCGTTTTAAAAATACAATAATGCTCCTTACTCTACTTTATATCATAGGAATTTCAGCAGAGGGGATGAGTGGAGCCTTAGCTGCAGGCAGACATAAAATGGATCTCTTTGGAGTAATGTTTATAGCTCTTGTAACTGCCATAGGGGGCGGAAGCATACGAGATATGCTTTTAGGACACTATCCTTTAACTTGGGTGAAACATCCTGAATACATCTTGCTTATTTGTTTTTGCGCCCTTTTTGCAACACGTATTCCAAAAATAGTAAGCAAACTTGAAAGCTTTTTTTTAACTCTTGATGCTATAGGACTTGTTGTTTTTAGTATTTTAGGTGCGCAAGTCGCAATCGAACAAAAACACGGTTTTATTATTGCCACAGTTGCTGCTGTAATTACAGGGGTTTTTGGTGGAATTTTACGCGATATTTTTTGTATGAGAATCCCTCTTGTCTTCCAAAAAGAAATTTATGCAGGTGTCGCACTTATTGCAGGAGGGCTTTACTATGGCTTAATAGTATGGTTTGAATTCAATGTATTCTTTTGTACTCTTACTACTCTTTTGATTGGAGTGGGTATAAGACTTTTGGCTCTCAAATATCAATGGTCGTTACCTATTTTTTCATATAATGAAGAAAAATAATAAAGTTTTAAAATGTGCTATAATTTCTCTCATTAGGATAGAACAAGGAAATGAAAAATGAAAGTGCAATTTTTTATCTTAGGTTTTTTACTTCTTTTTTTAAATGCTTGTGAACAAACTAAAAGCGTACAATACTATCAAGAACACCCAGAAGAAGCTAAAGAAAGATCTTTAGAATGTCGGGATAAAGCTATTATTTCACAAGACTGTATTAATGCCTATACGGTAGGATTTCCTAAAGATGAGGATGAGACAGAAGAAGAATGATTTTTGGTTTTAAACTATTTAAATGCTATAAAACTCTCAAAATTTGCCCATTTAAAAATACTTTCAATCTTTCTAAAGCCTGCTTTTTGAAGTAAAGCGATATTTTCTTTCTCACTATACGGAATAAGCACATTCTCCAAAGCTTCTCTTTTTCTAGCTATTTCAAGACTTGAATAGCCCTGTTTTTGTTTGTATTCAGTATAAATTTCTATCATATTTTTTGCTAAAAGGGGATCTTCATAAAGTATCTTTTCACTCAACAAAAAAATGCCATCTTTATTTAAATTATCATAAATCTTATCCACAACACTTTGTCTTTGCAGCGGTCTAACAAACTGCAAGGTATAATTTGCCACAAAAACATCACAAGAAAAAAAGTTAAAATTTTCTAAAGCCTGTTCAAAAAAAGTGATCTTTAAACCACAAGCTTTGCTTTTAGTCTGGGCAAGCTCGAGCATAGAATGAGAATTATCAATCCCATAGAATTCAAAATCTTTTCTTAAATTGGCTAAATACAATAAAAAATTTGCACTTGCACAACCCAAATCACAAATTTTTGCATTCTTAACTACGAGTTTAGAAAGCAAATCGGCACAAATTGCTAAACTTTCTTTATAATAAGGCACAGAACGTACTACCATATCATCAAAAACATTTGCGACATTCTCATCAAATTCAAACTGCTTGTTTTGTGCTTGCTTAAAAAGTTCATCTTTCATCAACTTTCCTTAAGATTTCTCTAGCACAGGCAATATCTTTTATTATCTGTTTTTTTAAAAGCATAAAATCATCAAAATGTTGATTTGATCTTATAAATGCGATAAATTGAAGCTCTATATGTTCTGCAACATCAAGTTTTTCATTAAAATCTTCTATAATATGACTTTCCACAGCAAAATGTGAATCGCTTGAACGAAATCCTATAAAACTTACACTTTTATACATTTTTTCCTTAATCTTGCTGAAAGTAGCATACACTCCATTTTGAGGTAAAAAATACTCACTACAATCTAAATTCAAAGTCGCAAAAAGTTCCTTTGAACCTATACCTTGCCCTTTTACTAACTCTCCTTTGATAGCATAAGCTCTCCCTAAAAATTGTTTTGCTTTATCAAACTTAGCCTGATATAACAATTCTTTAATCAAACTTGTATGTACTCCTATGCCATCAAGTTTAAACTCTGAAACCACAGTCGTTTTTATCCCACTTAAATTTTGTATATCTTCTGCTAAATACTTCCTATCCTTACCAAAACAAAAATCATATCCAACAATGATATGCTGTATTTTATTAAAAGTATTTTTTAAGGCTGATAAAAATTCTTTTCCATCTAAATTTTTTATTGCGTCAAAATCAAGCTCTATAACCTCTTTTTTACTTAAAAGAACTTTATCATTATAGGTGCAAAGCTTTCTTTGATTTTTGAATTTATCAATTACTAAAAGTGCTCCATTTGTATCCAAATATTCTATAAGCTTGAAATGTCCTAAATGAAGTCCATCAAAACACCCTATAGCAAGAGAAGAAAAATCATTTTTTATAGTGGTAGAAATATTCAACATTTCCTTCTTTTCCTTTTATGCTTGATTCTGTGGAATTTTGCAAAATCCATCCAAGCTTCCCACACGATTTCTCAAATTTTTTTCTTGCTTGCTGCACAGCTTTTTCATCTAAAACAACTCCTTTTTTATTTCTTTTTGCTTCCCTACCGACTTCAAATTGAGGTTTAAAAAGCAAAACTATGTCGCAAAGTGCCAAGTTATCAATGCAAACTAGTAAATTTTGCAATGAAATAAAACTCACATCAACAGTAACACAATCAAACTTTGTATCACTTTTAAACACTCTTATATCAGTATTTTCAAACAACTTTACGCGTTTGTCCTGCCTTAACAGACTGTGAAGTTGTCCTTGTCCAACATCTAAAGCACTGACAGATCGTACGTTATTTTCAAGCAAAACCTGCACAAATCCCCCAGTGCTTGAACCTATATCAAGACAGGTTTTTTCTTGAAGCTTAATATTCAAGTTGCAAAGAAAATTCTTAAGTTTTAAAGCCCCACGACTTACATACACTGTATTGAAAAGCTCTAAATTCAAATTCTTCATACGCAAAAGCTCTTCATCGCTTAAACTTGACAGATGAAAAGTATTTCGTGCATATTGACTTACATCAAAAGCGGCTTTAAAAAAGCTCTTATTAAGCATAACTTCTTCTTTTTGTATCAACTCTAAAGCTTTATTTCTACTTATTCGCAAGGTTTTTGCAACAAAAAGATCATAACGCATCATCAAATCGTATGAGTTTTTTAAACTCGTTTTCATTCAAACACACAAGACCTAGATCTTTAGCTTTTTGAAGTTTTGTTCCTGCTCCTTCACCGCAAACCACAAAATCTGTTTTTTTAGAAAGAGATGAATTAACTATACCGCCAAGTTCTTCTATTAAAAGTTTGATCTTATCACGTGAGAGCCACAGAGTACCTGTGATGACAAAACTTTTTCCAAAAAGTACCCCCGTTTGTGCAAGTGTATGTGGAATTTGTATATGCAAAAGAGTATAAAAATTTTCTATCCTCTCTAAATTAATACGTACAAATTCACTCAAGCTCATAGCCATTTGCTCACCGAAACCTTCCAAATTCCGATAGCTTTCTAAATCCTGCTTATACCACTCTTTACCAAAAGCAAAGGCAAGTTTTTTCGCAGCAACCTCTCCGATATGTTCTATACCTAAAGAAGTAATAAAACGCCAAAGCTCGCAAGTTCTTGCATCTTGTATGGCATTAAGCAGATTGTTAATTTTCTTTGCTTTAAAACCCTCTAAATTTTCAAAATCACTAAATTGTAAAGCAAAAATACTCTCCAAACTAGTAATTTTTTTCTCTCTCAATAAAAGCTCTACTATATTCTCACCAAGCCCATCAATATTAAGGCATTTCTTTGAAACAAAATGGATAATAGAATTTGCAAGCCTTGCTTCACAATCAATATTTTGACACTTTATCAACACTCCTTCATCAAGAAGTTCATATCCACAAACCGGACATAATGTTGGTCTTTCTATATCAAATTCTAAACCCTCTCTTCTGTCTTTAAAAACATTCGTAATTTTAGGGATAACATCACCACTTCGTATAACAGCAACTGAGTCATTTATTTTCAATCCAAGTCTCTTTATTTCGTCAAAATTATGTAAACTTGCTGATTTTACTACTACTCCATCCAAATTTACAGGTTCTAAAACAGCCACAGGAGTAAGCACCCCTGTGCGACCAACCTGCACGTTTATCCCTCTTAAATACGTAGTCTTTTCTAAAGCCGGAAATTTAAAAGCTACCATAAATTTTGGAAACTTCACTGTATAACCTAACTCTTCACAAACATTTCTATCATCAATACGTACAACCATTCCATCCATCATCATAGGTTTGCAATCTCTTAAAGCTACAAGCTCTTTATACGCTCTTACAACCTCATCGATATTCAAACAAAGTCTTACAAAATTATCTTTTAAAAAACCAAGCTCACGTATAAAATCCATAACTTGACTGTGCTTTTTAAGTTCAAGTGTATTCTCACCCACCCCCCAAGGATAAAATTTTAAATTCCTTTCGCGAGTAATGCTTGTATCAAGCTGTCTTAGACTGCCACTTGCTGCATTACGAGGATTAGCAAAAGGTGGGTATCCAAGCTCTTTTCTCTTTTCATTAAGAAGTTCAAAATCATCTTTTAAAATGACAACCTCTCCACGAATTTCTATTTTTCCTTTATAAGCTAAGGTTTTGGGTATATTATCAATCTCTAAAACATTGAAAGTAATATCCTCGCCGATTTCACCATCACCACGTGTCGCACCGCTTATAAGTCTGCCCTCATCATAAAGCAAATTCAGACTCGCTCCATCAAATTTTGCTTCAATAAAAAAGCCTTTTTCACATTTAACTCTTTTGCTCCAAGCTCTCAATTCCTCCTCATTAAAAACATCTTCCATAGACCACATCTTACTCAAATGAGCTTTTTTTTTAAATTCACTTTGTATATGAGCAGCAACCTTTTGTGTAGGAGAATCAGAACAAATATTTTGGACATTTTTTTCTTCAAATTCACGTAAAGCTCTTAAAAGCTTATCGTATTCCTCATCACTTGCTAAAGGAGAATCCTTTTCATAATAAGCCCTAGCCCACGAATTTGCTAAAGCTACCTTTTGTAAATATTCTTCTAAAGTCATATTCCTACCTCTTGCATAGCTTGTTGAAGTGAAAAAAGCTGCCTGTGTTCATACAAATCATGAACCCTTAAAATACTTGCCCCATTTTCAAAAGCCTGTAAATGTAAATACAAACTTCCTGCTAAACGTTGCTCGACCTCACTTGCAAAAAAAGCATTTATCACACTTTTACGACTTGCTCCCACAAGCAAAGGTTTGCCAAAATGCAGAAAATGTCCCAAATGTTTTATAAGTAAAAGATTATGATCCGCACTCTTACCAAAACCTATACCTACATCTAAAATACTCTCTTTAACTCCATAGTATTTCAAAATTTCAAGTTTTTGAGTAAAAAAAACATCAAGTTCTGTAAATAAATCTTCATAGTGTGGATTATTTTGCATAGTTTCGGGGCTACCTTGTATATGCATTAAACAATATTTTGCATTATATTTTGCAGCAAGTTTTGCAATGTTTTCATTTTTTAAACCGCTAATATCATTAATACAACCAAAACCTCTATCTAAAGCAAATTCTAAGCAGTACTCATCAAAACTATCAAGACTAAAACAGGTTTTTTCGTAATATTTTTTTTCATAGATAATATTAAGACAAGTTTTTAATCTCCTCATCTCCTCCTCCATTCCGCAGTAGCGACTCCCTGGACGGGAACTTACAGCGCCAATATCAATAAATTCGGGCTGAAATTCTAAAAGTTCATTCAATCTTTTCTCAAAATCTTTTTCATTAACCCTTGAAGCTAAATGAAAGCTGTCTTCATTAATATTTAAAACAGCCATTAATTGAGCTTTCTTTGGCTGTATAATTTCTTTTTTTAAAAACAGAGCAAGCTGTTTTAAACCAAAATCTTGCATACTCTCTTTTTGTATTAGCTTTTCTAACTGCTCCTTAGTTGCCATAAGTAAAGCATTAGAAAAAGAAACATTAGCACAAATGACTTCTTTGTGTGTTACAAGTTCAGCACCAACTCTTAAAGCGTCTTGTTTTAAAATATTTGCTGCTGGAGCGCTAATATCTTTAAGAAAAATAAATTGCAAAGCACTTTTTTTACTCATAATTTTTTGTCCGACTGTATGCGGAGAAATCACAGAGCAAAGCTTTTGAAAATCAGTGTTTGGATTTAATCTAAAGCAAGTCATTTTTCTTTTGTATAAAAATTCAAAAGAAGTGAAGCTAAAAGCACTCCACTTTTACAATTAAGTCCTGCAAGCTCATATGCTTCATAAAAAAACTCAAGCTCTCTTGCATTAAAATCCTTAAGCTGCATACTTTGTTGTGCCAAAAGTGAAATTGTATCCATAAGTTCATTTTTATCTAAATTTTCATTTTCTCTTAAAAACTCAAAAAGAGTTTGAAGATCAAGCCTCTTTAGATCAAAATTTAAAACTCTTTTTTGTTTCTGACTTTTTATTCTTTCGCATACTAAACGGGATTTGATTGTAGGCAAAAGTAAATTTTTTGATGGAACAACTAAAAGGAATTTAATATTTCGTGGCGGCTCTTCTAAAAGCTTAAGTAAAAAATTTTGTGCTTCATTTTTATACAAATAAGCCATCATAATGATAATTTTCTCACTTGATTCTGCTATATAGCTTTCTCTCTCCACAGCCCTTGCATCTTCAATCAGAAATTCATTTGCAGGATTTTTTGGGATAAAACGTAAAGAATTAACAGAAAATTCTTGTACCATCATAGTTCGCACAGCTTCAAAATCATCACTAACAACAATTTTACTCCGAAAAGTCATTAAAACCCTTTAAATGCTCACTTTAGAAAACAAAATAGCATCTAAACTCATATCAAAAAGTTTATAAAGAGTAATAAGCTTAGCGTCTAAATCTTTGTCTTTAGAATTAAGATAAAAGCTATTTTGCAGCTGTTCATCAAAAAGCCAAAGCAAACTTTCATTTTTTGATTTTGCAATTTGAGCTTTCTGATCTGAAGCACTTCCTATATAAAAATATACAAAACCATTTGGAAAACTTAATTCCAATAAATCATTCACCAAAGCTATATCTTCAACACTTTGTACTTTCTTTCGACAAAGGCAGTTAAAAGAAACAAAAGGCAACATAGGTCTCATTGCTTTAGAATTAATATTTTTTAGAAAATACTCCTCATACCAAGTCCTTTGCTCATCGCACATCAAAATAAAAGTGCGTCCCTCTAAAAGATATTTCAATCTTGCTGCTATTAAAGGGGTCCATTCGAGCCTACGACTTTCTATCCAAGCCATAAAAGTTCCGCCATTTCTAATGTTTTCTAAGGTCCAACCAAGAAAATCGCTCATTATTTATCAAGCCCATAAATTTCGTGCAAAGCTCTTACTGCAAGCTCTCCGTATTTTTCATTCACTATCATAGAAATTTTAATCTCGCTTGTAGAAATCATACCTATATTAATATTCTCTTGTGCCAAAGCTTTAAAAGCCTTAGCAGCTACTCCAGAATGTGATTTCATTCCAACACCAACAACAGATACTTTTACCACAGCATTATCGCTTTCTATCACAGCCCCACTAGGTAAAATTTTTTGCATTAATTGTTTGGCTAATTCGAGTTCATTTTCAGGTACAGTAAAACCTAAATTAGTCGCTCCATCAACACCTACATTTTGAATAATCATATCCACATTAATATTCTCTGCTGCCAAATTTGAAAAGATCTCAGCTGCAATACCCGGTTTATCTTCTATATGCCTTAAAGTTATCCTCGCTTGATTCTTGTCTAAGGCTATCCCATTGACTAGAGCTTGTTCCATACTCTCCTCTTTCATAATCATAGTTCCTTTATTAGTATTAAAACTGCTTCTTGTTACAAGATTCACTTGAAGTTTTTTCGCCATTTCCACAGAACGATTTTGCAACACTTTCGCCCCTAAACTTGCAAGCTCAAGCATTTCATCATAAGAAATTTTTTCAAGTTTCTTTGCCTTTGGCTCTATACGAGGATCGGTAGTATAAACACCATCTACATCAGTATAAATTTCACACAAATCAGCTTTTAAAGCTCCAGCCACAGCCACAGCACTTAAATCACTCCCCCCGCGTCCCAAAGTAGTTACATCCCCGCTCTCATTAACTCCTTGAAAACCGGCTATAACAACTATTTTTCCTTGTTCAAGCTCATTTATAAGAGCACGGGTATCAATGAAAGAAATACGCGCCTTTGTAAAAACGCTATCAGTTACAATCCCGGCTTTTCTTCCAGAAAAAGACACAGCACTGTATCCTTTTTCATTTAAAGCTATCGACAAAAGTGCTGAAGTAACCCTTTCACCTGTACTTAAAAGCATATCCATATCTCTGCCACTTGGATTTTTACTAAAAAAATGCGCATCTTCAATAAGTCTGTTTGTTACCTCACTCATAGCAGAAACTACAACGACAAGCTTATGCCCTTGCTTAGCACTTTCTATAATCCGTTTTGCAACAGCTTCAATACGTTCTAGGTTACCAACACTTGTGCCACCATATTTTTGGACTATAAGCATTCAAATATATCCTTTCTCTTCAAAATATTTAAGCACTTTAATATAAATATTTCTTTTAAAATGTTTTACAAGGTCAAAAATTTGTTTCAATTCTACAAATTGATACGCATCAAATTCTGGATGCTTTGTATGAATATTAATTTTGGATTCGTGTTTTAAACGTACAAGAAAATATTTTTGATTTTGTCCACTATAAGGCTGCATTTTTTCTGCTACTTTAACAGGAAAATTATAACTAAGCCATTGTGGATATTCAGCAATAATTTCAACCTCATCAGTACCTATCTCCTCTTTAAGCTCTCTCAACAAAGCACTCTTAACATCTTCGCCCTCATCAATTCCTCCCTGTGGGAATTGCCAAATATTTTCCATATCACTTCTTTTGGCTATGAAAATTTTGCATTCAAAAGGATAAGCACTTGAAAGAATGACAGCAGCAACATTAGGTCTGTATTTTTTTTCTTGTTTCATTCTTTTCCTTGATTTTAGAATTCTATTTTAACCTAATTCAAATCAATTTTTTATTAAAATTATTCTATCTCTTAAAAAAGGTCTTCTGTGCATTTATATCTCCACATTCCCTTTTGCGAAAAGAAATGCCATTACTGTGCTTTTACCTCCTTGCAAAAAAGAGACTACGAAAAAGCTTATTTTGAAGCTTTGTATAAAGATATCAATTTTCAATTCACACAACATAAAATAGCAAAAAAGAGTATTCAAACAGTTTTTATAGGTGGAGGTACGCCAAGTGTAATACAAGTACAGCATTATGAAAAACTCTTCCATTTTTTAAATGATTTTCTTGCACACAATGCTGAACTTTCGATAGAAGCAAACCCAAATTCAAGCACCTTTTTATGGTTAAAAACACTGCGTGAATTTGGGATAAATCGTATTTCTTTTGGTATTCAAAGTTTCAATGAACAAAAACTTCATTTTTTAGGACGAATTCACAGCACACAAGAAATTTTTCACTGCATAGAAAATGCGTATAAAGCTGGATATAGAAATATCAATGCTGATCTGATTTATGATACAAAATTGGATACAAAAAAAATGCTGCATTTTGAACTTGAACACTTGGCTCGATTGCAACCTTTATTAAGCCATATTAGTGCCTATTCACTCACTCTTGAACCAAACACTAAATTCGCAAAGAAAACACAGTTCAAAAAAAATGCTACAAATTTGATGAAGTACTATATAAAAGGTATTCAAAATTTAGGTTTTACTCAATATGAAATAAGCAATTTTGGCAAAAACTGTCAGCATAATCTTGCATATTGGCAAGGAAAAGAATATCTTGGCTGTGGCTTGAGTGCGATAAGTTTTTACGATAAAAAACGTTTCTATACAGCAAAAAATTTAAAGCAGTATTTACAAAATCCTACTGCAAGAAATGTAGAACACTTAAACACTCAGGATTTGCATTTAGAACATCTTTTTTTAGGTTTAAGAAGTATTGTAGGTATAGAAAAAAAAAGACTCAATCCGCAACAACTTACTAAAGCACAATTCCTCTGCAAATCAAAAAAACTTCTAGAAAAAAATGAAAGGTTTTATAATACAAATTTCTTACTTAGCGATGAACTTGCTTTATATCTTTACCCATAAAAATATGCAAAATTAAGTATTTTTTTGTACAATTATCCATCAACAAAAACTTCGATGCTGGAAAATGGTGAAAGAATGGGTATTAGTGAAATTTTAGTAATTCTCATTGTTGCAATTTTAGTTTTAGGACCTGACAAACTTCCTGATGCTATTATACAAGCAGCCAAATTACTAAAAATACTAAAACGCAATATAGACGAAGCAAAATCAAGCATAGAAAAAGAACTAAGAATTGACGAACTTAAAAATGAAACTCAAAAATATAAAGACGAATTGGCAAATGCCAATGAAAATATACGAAAAAAATTGAGTTTTGAAGAATTTGATGATTTAAAAAAAGATATTCTTAACAAAACAAAACCAACTTTAACTTTTGACTCTTCTAATGAACAAACAGATACTGATACAACACAGGGTGAAAAAAAAGAAAATGTTTGAAGAATTACGACCTCATTTAGTAGAATTAAGAAAACGAATTTTTATCAGCTTTTCTTGTGTAATAGTACTCTTTTTTCTCTGTTTTGCTTTTAACGAATATATCCTAAATGTCTTAAAAAAACCGGTAGAAGCGGTTTTGCCAGAAGTTTCAAAACAAATCACTTTTGTTGAACTTCAAGAGCCTTTATTTACAGCAATGAAAGTTTCATTTTTTACAGCTTTTCTCATTTCTTTACCTGTTATTTTTTGGCAATTTTGGAAATTCGTAGCACCGGGTCTTTATGAAAATGAAAAAAAACTTGTTATACCTTTTGTAAGCTTTGCAAGTTTTATGTTTGCTTTAGGCGTTGTGTTTTGCTATTTTATAGTCATTCCTTTGGCTTTTAAATTTTTAATTGATTTTGGAGTACAAACACAGGATTTCAAACCTCTTATCAGCATAGGTTTATATGTGAGCTTTTTTACAAAACTTGTACTAGCTTTTGGACTTGCTTTTGAAATGCCTGTGCTTACTTTTTTCTTTTCAAAACTTGGACTTATTGATGATGCTTTTTTAAAAAAACATTTTCGTGTAGCTGTACTTGTACTTTTCATCTTTTCGGCAATGATGACTCCACCTGATATTATCTCACAATTTCTTATGGCAATACCTCTTTGTGGGCTTTATGGACTTTCAATCCTCATAGCAAGCAAAATCAATCCAGCACAAAAAGAGGATAATGGATAAAAACCTTCTACTCTCAAGCTATGATTATTATTTACCTAGCGAACTTATAGCCTTCTATCCTGCTTCTCCAAAAGAAAAAGCCCGTTTGCTTGTATATGAAAGAAAAACGCAAAAAATAACACATAGTACTTTTGAATATTTGCAAGATTTTTTGCCACCTTGCGCTATCGTTTTAAACGACACAAAAGTTATTAAAGCACGAATTTATGGGCATAAGAAAAGTGGAGGTGTAATAGAACTTTTTGTACATTCAGCCCTTGCTGATTCAAATTTTCTTGTTCAAATTAAAGGGAGAGTCAAAAAAGGAGAATTTCTCTTTTTTGAACAAACTTTACAAGCTGAAGTTATAGAACTTTTAGAAAATGGAATGAGGAGAGTACGTTTTTGGCAAAATGGCGTAGTGCTTCAAGCAAACCAACTCTACGCACTTTTAGAACACATAGGACACCTTCCTTTACCTCCCTATATTAAAAGAAAAGACGAACAAAGCGATCTAAAAGATTATCAAAGCGTTTTTGCGAAAAATTTAGGCGCTATCGCTGCACCTACTGCGAGTTTGCATTTTAGTCAAGAACTGCTTGAAAAACTTTCTAAAAAACACGAAATTCATTTTTTAACCCTGCATATAGGTGCAGGAACATTTAAGAAAGTGGAATGCAACAATATAATATCACATAAAATGCATAGTGAATTTTTTATCTTAAATCAAAAAACAGCTGATCTCATTGATTCAGCAACACCGATCTTAGGAATAGGCACAACAGTAACACGTACTATTGAATACTATGCAAGAACTAGCTTGAAAGAAGGATTTTGTGATTTGTTTTTACATCCTCACAATAAAATACTAAGGCAAAACTATCTTCTGACAAATTTCCATTTGCCAAAATCAACGCTGATTATGCTTGTTTGCGCCTTTATAGGGCGCAAACAGTGCCTAAAACTCTACGAACTTGCAATACAAGAAAAATACCGTTTCTATTCTTATGGCGATGCTATGCTTGTCTTATGAGCTACTTAAAATAACCAAGCTCTGCCATTTTTCGATAAATTTGTGCCGTAGCCTGACCTGCACTAATAGTTCTTCCACCGTGTTCAATCAAAACAGTTACAACATAAGCAGGTGCATTATAAGGTGCATAAGAAGTAAGCCAAGCGTGTGAGCGTGTGTAATATTCAAGCTGTGTTTCATCAACCCTATTTTTATCTGCTTGAGAAAAACCTATAACTTGAGCTGTACCTGTTTTGGCTGCAACTTTAACCGGGAGATTATGAAGATACCGATATGCCGTTCCTCCTTGTTCATTTGCGACAGCTTGCATAGCATCGCGTATATAAGGGAGTTGGCTTTTTTCAAAGAGAGTGAAAATATCTCTGTTTGTCTCATTCTTGTCTGTATGCTTTAGAAAATGAGGTATTACCTCTGCACCCTTAGCAATATTTGCCGTATATTTGGCAATTTGCATAGGAGTTACTAAAAAATTTCCTTGTCCTATGGCTGTGTTAAGTGTTTCACCTTGATACCAAGGTTGTTTAAACCTCTGTATTTTCCACTCTCTGCTTGGAACAACACCTACAAATTCATTTGGCAAATCAACCCCTGTTTTTGCTCCAAAACCTACACGACCCAAAGTTTGACTTATCAAATCAATACCAACACTTAAGCCCCCTTCATAAAAATAAATATCGCAACTTTCTTTTATAGCGTGCCTTAAATCAACATATCCGTGTCCATTTCTATTCCAACATCTAAATTTTCTTCCACCAAATTCAAAATTTCCATCACAATAAAAACTTGTGCGCGGATTAATAGAATGCGAGTTAAACAAAGCTAATCCTACACCCATTTTTACAACAGAACCTGGCGGATACAATCCATTGACAAGTTTATTAGTAAAAGGATGGTCTAAATTATTCGACAATTCGCTCCATTCTTTAACAGAAATTCCTGTAACAAAAGCATTGATATCATACTCTGGAAAACTTCCAGCAGCTAGAATTTCGCCATTATTACTATCCATTACAATGACAGAACCAACATTTCCATCAAACAATTCCGCTATAAAAGATTGAAGTCTAATATCTAAACTTAGCCGTATATCTTGAGAATTTGCTTGAGTATAAGAAAGCTGCTCAACTTCCTTATTAAAAGCATTTACCTTATAAACTCGTACGCCTTTTTGTCCTTGTAAAATATCATTATAATACCTTTCTATACCGCTTTTCCCAGTATAATTAGTAAGTTTTGCAATTTCATTTTCACTGACATCTTCAAGATTAGCCTTACCAACATAGCCTATGATATGAGATGCCAAATTTCCAAAGGGATATTTTCTTTTCACGGTAGGCTCTATACGTATATTTTCATTGAAACTAAGTTCTGAAAAATGCGGTATCATTAAATCATAAGTAATAAAATCTACAACAGGGATAAAATTTTGATTATAATAGGAATCGTTTCTTTGGTAATTTCTTGCCAAAACAGATACATTTAAATCAGGAAAAAGTTCAACAAGCCTTTGAAGTTCTCTATCTAAAATGTCTTTATTTGCCTTTTTAATACTTAAATAAGGTTTTATAGAAATGTTAAAACCCAAATCATTAACAGCCAAAAGCGTACCATTTCTATCAAAAATTTGCCCACGAATAGGAGCAAGAAATTCTGTTTTAATTGCATTTTGATTCGCAAGTTCTTCATAATAAACGTTTGATTTTATACTAAGATAATACACTCTGCTCAACAAGAAGATAAAAAAAAACAAAATAAAGGCCACAACCAAACGCATTCTCATTGCATTTTGCCTCTAAATATAATATAAGCAAGCAAAGATTCAACTAAAAGAGAAAAAACAAAAGACAAAGCAAACATTTTCATCTCTTCGTTATTCATATAAGTAAAAGTTCTATCGACTATAAAAATCAAGGCATAAGTACAAAGTACAAAAATAACAGAAATAAACTTGCCTATTTTTAAATTTGTTTTAATCCAATCGGCAAAGGCATAATAAAAAATAAAAAAAGCTATCCAAGAAGAAAAAACAAAAAAACCATAAGTAATATCAGTAAAAAACAAAAAAAATAAAGAAAAATACCATCTAAAATCAAACTTATTATATGTTTTTTCCTTTTCCTTAAAAAGAAAAAACATATAGCAAAAAAATATACCATAAAGCGGAGGAGTTGAGAGAAAAACTGAACTAAGAACTTGATAGAGAATAAAAATAAAACCTAAAAATATATAAGTCCCATTCAATTTTAATTTATAATCAGCTTTCATTTATACCGCCAATACTTGATTAAAAATTTCAAGCTCTAATCTCTCAAAGCCACTTTTATGTAAATTTGAAACCAAAATAGCATCTGGAAATTCATTTTTAAGTTTTGTCTTTTGGCTTTGAGAAAGTTTATCACTTTTTGTAAAAACTTTCAAAATTTTTTGGTCATTTCGCAAAAAACCTTGTAAATACGAATCAACACTTCTATCTAATTCTAAATTCTGATGTCTTGAATCAATAAGATGTATAAAAAGTTTTATCGAAGTACGTAGCTTAAGGAATTCATCTAAATTTTTATTCCAAAGTGCTTTCACATTTTTACTCACCTTTGCATAACCAAAACCTGGTAAATCAATAAAATGCAAAAAAAAATTCTCTCCATCTTTCTCGCATACAAGTTTAAAAAAATTAATAAGCTGTGTTTTTCCCGGAGTAGAGGAACTTTTGGCAAGTTTCTTTTGTTTGCAAAGAGAGTTAATAAGCGAACTTTTACCAACATTAGAACGTCCTAAAAATGCCACTTCGCTAAATTGAGAAGGAAAATTTGGATCAAATTTTGGCAATGAAACGACAAAATGGGCTTGTAATATCATTTTTGCCCTAAATCAAAAACGAAACGAGCAGGTTTTTCATTTGTACTTTCAACCTTATAAACACCATTTTTTCTGTCTATAATAATCTTTTCTCCATACAATTTTTTATTGCTTTGCATTTCATTAATATAACCATTTCCATTAATCTCATAACTGTCATCAGCGACTTTATACACAAATTTATCTCCGCTTCCTTTATAGGTTTTTCCTTTCAACACAATTTCAAATCTGGCTCCTTGTATTGCTTCATACCGAATAGGCTTACGTTGTGAATCTGTAAAAATGATAAGCTTTTCAGAATGTAATACATCATCACCTCTCTTCACTTTTACATTTCCGCTTAAGATACTTTCGCCTTTGTTTTCATCAGAATAAAAATTTAAAGCTTTTACTTCTATTTGTGTAGCTAAAGAGAGATTAACGCACATTAAAAATACAACTATTCTACTTGCAACCACGCATCTACTCCTTGAATTTTTAAAATTTTATTTTCCAAATCATACTTTAGAGTACTTCCGTTAATAGCGCTTCCATTAACAAGGGCTTTAAATCCAACATCAGTGTTTAGAATTTTTTTCTTTGGAAAATACTCTACTTTTTGACTAAAAAATTGCAGCTCATCAATTCCCCTATAAACAACATCTCCTTGAAACAGAACTTTGTTGAAGTTTTCATTACTTACTTCGAGACTTTTTGCACTAAGATTAAAATCTAAATTAAAGGTTTTAAAATCTTCAAAAACATCTTTATCGCTATAACGAATCCACGAATTAGCTTCATAATATGATTTGATAAATGTAGTGTTTAACTCATAAGCTTTTAATGAATTTGCTTCAATATTTTTAAAATCTAAAGAATAAGATTTAATATCTAAAAAATAAGGGTTTTGTAAACCCAAAATAGTAAAACTTATTGTAAATAAAGCAACCAAAATCGCAAAAATCTTTAAAGCCAAAGCCTATCCCATTCTTTTTTCATACCATTTTTTTTAATGATATATTCTATCATTTCTGCTACGGCTGAATGCCCACCCTTTTTGCTTAGAACAACATCTACTTTTAAATCTTTATGCCCATCTTTTGGTTTAAAACTCAAGCCCACCTCCTCAAGCAAGGCTTTATCATTATAATAATCACCAATAGCAGCACACTGTTCAAAACTAAGACCAAGTTTCTTCACAATTTCCTTAGCACACGTCAATTTATCTTTAATTCCTTGATATAAGAATTCTATTTTCAAATCCTTAGCTCTTTGCTCTACACAAGGACAGATACGACCTGTTATAATAGCTACCTTTTTTCCAAGTTTAATCCAAGCTTCAAGAGCTGCGCCATCTTTTACATCAAATTCTTTTATACTTTTCTTATCGCTTGTATAAACAATCTTTCCATCAGTCAAACAACCGTCAACATCTAAAAATAAAAGCTCTATCATTCTTATTCACGCACTATAAAAGCACCCGCAAAAGCACCACTTGCAGCAAAATCTCTTGCTTCATCTTCACTTCGAAAACCTGTAAGAAAGACTCTATTGAGACCATCGATTGAACTTGTTCTTATGGTTGAAGTATAAATCCTATAAGTTTTATATTGTGCTGCAAAACTTCTTGCACCGACTGGATTTTTAAATGCCCCAATTTGCACCATAAAATTCCCGCCCTCATAAATTTGTCCATTTGCTATAAGCCCACCACTATTGGCATTAGATTGCATAGTTTTTGAATTTGCAAAACCTATAACCTCAAGTCTTACAGGAGCTGTTCCAACGTGTATCATATCAATTTGACTTGCTGCGCCTTTAGAGAGATCAATAATACGATTATTTACAAAAGGTCCTCGATCATTCACTCGTACTGTAACCTGACGGTTATTGTTTAAATTTGTAACTTTTAGCAAGGTATTCATAGGCAAAGTTTTATGGGCTGCTGTTAAAGCATTTTGATCATAAGTCTCTCCATTGGAGGTTTTTTTACCGTGAAAACCCGGTCCATACCAACTTGCAATTCCATCAGCACTTTCTCCCACAGAAACAACCGTTGGATAATATGTTTTACCATTAATAGTGTAAGGTTTCATAGTGCCTTTTGTATTAGAAGTAGAAGGAAAACTTTTAAAATCATTACTTGGATAATATACTTGAGTACTGTTGCCAAAACTTGGTAAAAAATCCCACGCACAGCCATTGAAAAAAAAAGTAAGTACGCTAAGGCTTAATAACTTGAGTATAATGATTCGCATTTTTTTCCTTTATAGGTATAATAAGTTTTTGTTTAATACTAAGATGATTTTTTTTGATTGCATTCAACTCTCGAATTTGTTTGATACTGCTATTATACATTTTAGCTATCTTATATAAAGAATCCCCGGCTTTAACTATATGAATTTTTATCGTTGGTACAGTAGTATCAACTTTAGCAAAAGTTTCAGGTTTAAAATTGGTATTAAAAAACGCTACTTTTTCAAGTGGAATATACATATAATAACCTTTTCCCGGAGGTGTAAAATTCTGTCTAAATTGAGGATTGTATGTTTTTAAAGTTGCAAGTTTCATATTTAAACTCTTAGCAAGATCATTCAAAGCCACTGAAGAAGGTACATCAACTTTAACAAAATCATTATTCAAAGCATAATTCATCAAAGAAGGGTTTTGTTGAAGTAAAAATTCTTTATCATTAGCCAAAAAAGCAAGGGTAAGAATTTTATGAATAAAAGTCCGTGTTTCTAAGGAAAGATATTTTTTCTCCGGATCAATTAAAACGCCTAGATTGTCTGTCCCTGCTTGCTTTATCGCTTGTCTAAGTTTTCCATTCCCACAATTATAGGCAAGAATAGCAAGATACCATTTGCCAAATTCATTTTTTAACTCTTTAAGATAATTTGCCGCTGCATAGGTAGATTTTACAGGATCAAACCTCTCATCAACATAAGCATCTATACGCAATCCTAAATTTATTCCTGTCGCGTGCATAAATTGCCAAACACCAACAGCCTTAGCATTTGAAACACTGTGTGTTTTTAAACCCGATTCAACCATAGCTAAATACAAAATTTCATCCGGAACAGCCTCTTTTGCAAGAATTTTTCGTATCATAGGAGTAAGTTTTGAAAAATTTTGCACCGAGTCAAGTAAAACTTTCGAATGTTTTGTCTCAAGATCGCCTTTCATTTTAACGAAAATCAAATCGCTTATAAAATAAGGTTGAATATCTAAATTTCTTAAAATACTAAGCTGCTTTTCATAATGTTCTGAAGTATAAACTTGAGCAAAACTTAAAGAATAACTCAATATCAAAAGAACACATATTTTTTTCATCTAATTCCTTTTAAAAAACAAGTTATTTGAATTTTCAAAACACAACTCTAAAAGCTCATTATGAGGTATCTGTAAAACTTCACTCATTTTTCTTGCAACATAATGCGTCAATAAAGGCTCATTTCTTTTTCCTCGAAAAGGCTCTGGAGTAAGATAGGGCGCATCTGTTTCTAAGAGTAATTTTTCTCGTGGAATTTGCGGTAAAATTTCAACTAAATTTCTAGCATTCTTAAAAGTAAGCACACCACCTATTCCAAAATAAAATCCTTTTTCAGCAAGCTCAAGTAGATGTTTGCTAGCATTAAAACAATGTAAAACTCCACCTTGTAAGTCCTTCGAAAAATTTAAAAGCTCAAAAGTGTCAGCATTTGCTTCTCTACTATGAATAATAACGGGTTTTTGAAACTCTCTAGCAAGTTCAAGCTGCCGAATGAAACACGTTTTTTGTTTTTTCACTTGCAATTCTTTTTTACTCTGCGTACCTTCAAGACGAAAATAATCAAGCCCGCATTCGCCTATAGCTACACATTTTTCATCTTGCACAAATTCTCTAAAAAGCTCTTCATCAAAACTTTCAAGTTCATAAGGATGTACCCCCACAGCAAAAAAAATCTGTTCGTATCTTTGCGAAAGCTCTCTTGCACGTGGCAAATCTTTCATATTAGCACCGGGTATGATAATCTTTGCAATTCCATTCTTAAAAGAATGTATCAAAAGCTCATTTAAATCATCAAAAAAGCTTTCATTGTCTAAATGACAGTGTGTATCGATGATTTTAATTTTATCTTGAAATTCAAGATTTAAGAACATACTTCAACTCTATCCTTGCCATTATCTTTCGCTTGAGAAAGTGCAGCAGAGGCTTTATCTGTTAAAGTTTCTATTGTATCTCCGGATTTCCCAAAAACTACTCCGATAGAAACAGTAAAGAAAAGCTCATCAAGATTCACTAAAATTCCAGTCTTTTTAATATTCACTCGGATAGAAGAAAGAATTTTTAAAGCTTTTTCTTGAGTAATATTTTTCAAAACAATACAAATTTTTTCAGCATTGTAACGACCGACTATATCACGACCTTTTGTTTCGTTTAAAACTTCTTTAGCACAAGCCCTAATCACTCTATCGCCAATTTCATTACCATACTCATAATTCATAGTTCTTAAATTATCAATATCCAAAAAAGCAAAAGCAAATTCTTGACTTTGTGTTGCAATTTCATTTAAGTAATCTTCAAGCTCAAGCATCAAAGCATTTGAATTTTTGACTCCTGCAACAGAATCAAGAGTATTATGAGTTCGTAGGAAATTCATATTTTCCATAGAAAGCAAACATTTATCTAAACGTACATTAAAATTCTCTTTATGCAGTGGCTTAATGAGGTATTCATTTAAACCATTCTTAAATAATTCAGCTTCTAAGGAATCATTTTTTTCTCCCAAAAGTATAACGCCAAGTTCATCATCGCTAAATCTTGTTCTCACTTCATTTAAAAGTTCTGCACCATTTAATACCGGCATAGTAGAATCTGCTATAATAAGCTTTACATCAGCATTATCATTAAGATAATTAAGTGCCTCTTCGCCGTGTGCAGCTGCTAATACATTAAAAAGACGTTTTGTAAGAATATTTTTAATTTCATTGCGTTCAGCCAACTTACTCATAGCTAAAATAACTTTCATTTTAGCATAACGCTTGAGTTTAACAATAGAATCGATAATCTGTTCTATGCAAGAATCACTTTCTTTAAAAATATAATCTAAGATATCCTTGCTCATAAAATTTTCTTTTGTCTGCTTGTCATTACTTGCTGTCAAAACAATGGTTGGAACTTGTTTTTCTATTACATAATCAACAACTTCACCATTTGGCGCATCAGGAACACAAAGGTCTATAAAAGCTAAAAAATACTGTTGCATTGAGAGAGTTTTTGCTTCAGCAAAATCAAAAACAACATCAACTTCATATCCTAAAGCTGTTTCAATTTTTTTAGCCAAAAGCTTACTTAACATCTTATTATCATCAACAATTAAAATTTTTTTCTCCATAACCATACCTTAAAACAAAATTCATATAAAAATTATTATAATCTAAAAAACTGAAAAATCTGCTTAATCTTTAAATAGAGTCTTAACAAATTCCAAAGCTTGTTCTGTAATATCTTTTCCACTAACCATTCTTGCAAGCTCTTGAATTCTTTCTTCTTTTTTAAGTCTTTTCACTAAACTTTTTTGGGCTTTTTTTTCAATCAAAAAATGATTGCGAGCTTGAGAGGAAAGCTGTGGTAAATGCGAAATAGCAAAAATTTGATAAAAATGTGAAAGCTCATTCAAAACACTTGCCACACTCATTGCTTCCTTGCCACTTAAATTTGCATCAATCTCATCAAGAAAAAGGATGCCTTTTCCAGAATGCAACACAGTGCATTCTGTTGCTAAAAACGCTAATTTTAAACGATTTGTTTCACCTGAGCTTAAATTTTTCATTTTTGCAGTATCAATATGTAAGAAAAATTCATCTTTACCTAAATATGTTATTTTGTCATTTTCTTTCAGCTCTAAACAAGCCTCTTTCATACAAAGTTTTTGGAGATAAGTATTAAGAATTTGCTGCAAAATAGGAATATTTCTCTTTCGCGAAAGACTTATTTTTTCAGCACTTTTTTTTACTTTCTTGTCTAATTCTTCAACCTTTGTTTCAAGTTCTTTCTTCTCAAAACTCAAATTTTCATAATGCTGCAATTCTTTTTTCTTGAGTTCTAAAACCTCCAAAGCCTTCTCTATGCTTTCATAACGTCTCACTAAAAAAGAAAGCTGTTCAATCCTATCTAAAAGTTCTTCTATATCACATTCAAATTCCTCAAATTGCTGCTCTTGTGCTATAATACGAAGTTCATTAAAACATTCACTAAAAAAATCGCTTGACAATTCACTTATATGTAAAGCATCTATGACTGCTTTTTCAAATTCAAAAATACCCTCTGCTTTCTTCCAAGCCTCTTCAATCTTTTCTTTTTTAGAGAGTTTCTTTTTCAAATGCAAAAGCTCTTCATACTCACCTTTTTTTGGATTTATACTTGAAATTTTTTCAATATGATTTTGTGCTAACTCTTTTAGCTCCTCAACCTTTTTCTCCTCTTCAATTAAAGCATTAAGCCGTACAGAAACTTGAAGAAGTTGGGAAAAATTCTCTTGAAAATCACTCTTTAAATTTTGAAATTGTGAATTCTGCTCACTTTCAAGTGTATCAACAAGGGCTAAAAATCTCTCATTGCAGAATTCATTATTCTCTTTTGCACCAAGATATTTAATAAAAGTTTTACTAAGATTTTGAAGGACTTTTTTCGTAACACTTTGATTGTTTATAAAATACTTCGCATTCTTTTCTTTAAGTACTTTAACAACATTTTCCTCCTCACTAAGAATACCAACATCTTCTAATTCAAGTCTGTCATCAAATTCTACTTCTACAAATCTTGCTTCACTTTCGCTAAGAGCAAAAGCGGCTAAAATACCATTAAAAAGCACAGACTTTCCAGCCCCGCTTGATCCTGTAAAAACAGTTAATCCTTTCTCAATCTCAAGTTCAACTTGTTCAAAGCCTATATTGTCTTTCATTACAATCTTTTTAATCATCTAATTTCCCCAATGCAACTTCTCTTTTAAAATTTGAAAATAATCTCTCTTTCTTGAACGGATTAAAGCGACATTTTTTTGACTCAGTCCCACTTTAATGCTCTTAAAATTTTCCATAGCATAATCCTCCTGTCCATCAATGCAAACGATACAGTCTTGTGCTTCAAATTCAAGCTCAAAACCACGAGGTAAAACTATAGGCCTTTGTGTTAGAGAATGCGGGCACACAGGCGTAAGAATAAAAACTTCGGCTAAAGCATAAACAATAGGACCATTTGCACTTAAATTATACGCGGTTGAACCAGCAGGACTAGCAACTATGAGTCCATCACCAAAATATTGATTGAAATTTTTCCCTTTATTATACACTTCAATATGCACCATAGAACTTGACTTATCTCTATAAAAAACAATATCATTAAAAGCATTTTTAAAACTGTATTTTCCATTTTTATGCTCAAAAGTAATATCAAGCATAAATGGTCTTTCTACGATAAAATCTCCAGAAAAAAATTCATCAAAAAAAGTCTCGGACTCTTCAATTGAAAAATTTGTTAAAAAACCTAAGTGTCCAGCGTGAATTCCTAATATAGCCCTCTCATATTCACAAGCTTTTCTGCAAAGCGAAATCAAAGTTCCATCCCCACCCAAAGAAATCACAAAATCACTTTGCTTAAAAAATTCATTAAGTTCTAAATTTGGCAAATTAACATTTTCCGAACTGCCTTGTAAAAGCAAAAGTTTGATTTTTCTTTTTTCTAACATTTTCTTTAAAAATACAATTTCTTTATCCAAATTCGAATTTGGACGTACTACAAGCCCTATTTTCTTAATATTTTTATAATCAACCGTCTTTTGCATAAAAAAATTATAACAAATCTTAGCTAAGCAAAAGAATAAAAATATTATAATGCTTCATTTTATTTTCAAGGTTAAGGAAAAAATTTGCGTACTCATTATAATACAGACTTAAATTCTAGTAATATAGGTGAAAAAGTAAAACTTTGCGGCTGGGCAAATAATTACAGAGACCACGGCGGAGTTATTTTTATCGACCTTAGAGATAGAAGTGGAATTATTCAACTTGTATGCGATCCTCACAAAAATAAAGAAACGCATTTACTTGCAAGCAGAGTACGAAATGAATTTGTTCTGCTTGTAGAAGGTGAAGTACGCTCTCGTGGAGAAAATTTAATCAATACAAAACTCAAAACAGGTGAGATTGAGATTATTGTTTCTAAACTCATTATAGAAAATGAAAGTATGCCAACGCCTTTTGCAGTAGGCGATGAAAGTGTCAATGAAGAACTTCGTTTAAAATACCGCTTTTTAGATTTAAGAAATATAAAACTCTATGAGAATTTTGCTCTTCGTTCAAAAGTGTGTATCGCAGCAAGAAATTCTTTAGCTCACATGGGTTTTTTAGAGGTTGAAACTCCTATTCTAACGAAAGCTACTCCAGAAGGTGCTAGAGATTATCTTGTGCCTTCTCGCATTCATCAAGGTGAATTTTATGCCTTACCGCAAAGTCCTCAACTCTTCAAACAGCTTCTAATGTGCGGTGGCTTTGACAGATATTTTCAAATCGCTAAATGTTTTAGAGATGAAGATTTACGAGCAGACAGACAGCCTGAATTCACACAAATTGATGTAGAAATGAGCTTTTGTACTCAAGAAGAAGTTATGAGTGTGGCTGAAAAAATGTTGCAAGATATTTTTAAAGTGTGTGGTAAAAACATTGCTACACCTTTTCAACAAATGTCCTATACACAAGCGATGGAAAATTATGGGAGTGATAAACCTGATTTACGATTTGATTTAAAACTCATTGATGTTCTTGAACTCTTTACAAAATCAAAAAATGAAATTTTCACAAACATAGCAAAAGACCCGAAGAAAAATAGAATTAAAGCTTTAAAAATACCACAAGGCGATAGGATTTTTTCAAAAAGACAAATGCAAAGATTTGAAGAATTTGTACGAAAATTCGGAGCACAAGGTTTGGCTTTTATTCAAGTCAAAGAAGAAGGATTGAAAGGACCTTTGTGTAAATTCTTTGATGAAGAAGATTTGAAAACATTAAGCAAAATATGCGAACTTGAAATCGGTGATGTAGTCTTTTTTGGTGCAGGGACAAAAAAAATAGTACTTGATTATATGGGACGTTTTAGAGTGTTTTTAGCCCAAGAGCTTGATTTGATAGATTCAAATGCTTTAGAATTTGTATGGATTGTTGATTTTCCTATGTTTGAATACAATGAAGATGGGACTTATTCAGCGATGCACCACCCTTTTACCCAACCAAAAAATATAGATGAAAAAGATAAAGACAAAATTGTATCTTTCGCTTATGATATTGTCCTAAATGGTGTAGAACTCGGCGGAGGGAGTATAAGAATTCACAAAAATGAAATACAACAAAAAGTTTTTTCACTCCTTAATATCAATCAAGAAGAACAAAGAGATAAATTCGGCTTTTTGTTAGATGCACTAAGTTTTGGCGCACCACCTCACGGAGGTATAGCCCTAGGACTTGATAGACTTGTTATGCTCATTAGTGGAGCAAAAAGCTTACGTGAGGTTATAGCCTTTCCAAAAACACAAAAAGCGCAGTGTCTAATGACACAGGCACCATCAAAACCTAGTAACGAAGCTATGAGAGAGCTTGGATTAAAATTAAAGGAGAAACAATGAAAGAACTATTTCTAATTATAGGTGCACCGGGTAGTGGTAAAACAACAGATGCTAGTCTTATTGCAAAAGCAGATACTGAAATGTCTCATTATTCTACTGGCGATTTATTACGTGCTGAAGTGGCAAGTGGAAGCGAACTTGGCAAAACTATAGATAGTTATATTGCACAAGGAAACCTCGTACCTTTAGAAGTTGTTGTCAATACAATAGTTTCAGCCATCAAACAAGCTCCAACAAAGACTGTTATCATAGATGGTTATCCTCGAAGTGTTGAACAGATGAATGAATTTGATAAAGTATTAAGTGAATGCCATAATGAAATAGTCCTAAAAGGTGTTATTGAAGTACGCGTAAGTGAAGAAGTGGCAAAAGAAAGAGTTTTGGGTAGAAATCGTGGCGCTGATGACAATGAAGAAGTTTTCTCTAATAGAATGAAAGTGTACTTAGAACCTTTAGATGACATTCTTGCTTTTTATCAAAAGAAAAAAATTCATTTTATTATAGATGGAGAAAGAACTATTGAACCTATTGTTGCGGATATGAAAAAACTCATTAAAAACATTCAAAATATCAAATAAAAGATAATTTAAAAAATTACAACTAAAGGAGAAAAAATGAATGTAAGTAAAATCACAGCAGGAGAACTTCCAAATAAAATCAATGCTGTTATTGAAATTCCTTACGGTTCAAATATTAAATACGAACTTGATAAAGAAAGCGGTGCTATTTTTGTAGATAGAATCCTAGCAAGTGCAATGTTTTATCCTGCAAATTACGGCTTTGTACCTAATACTCTAGCTGATGATGGAGATCCTATTGATATTCTTGTACTTAATGAATATCCTGTTCAAGCTGGAGCTGTAATTCCTTGTCGTTTGATTGGGGTTTTACTTATGGAAGATGAAAGCGGAAAAGATGAAAAACTCTTAGCCTTGCCCCATAGTAAAATTGACTCAAGATATGATGCAATTAAAACTTACACAGATTTACCTCAAGCAAGTTTGGCAAAAATCAAAAATTTCTTTGAAACCTATAAAATCCTAGAACCAAATAAATGGGTTAAAGTACAAGATTTTCAAGATGAAAAAGAAGCTTTAGCTTTGTTAAAAAAAGCCTTAGAAAATTATAAAAGTTAATAAATGAAAAAGCTTTTTTTGGGAGTATTATTAATGATAAATACTGCTAGCGCGGAATTGAAAAATATTCTTTTAGGTGGAGGTTGCTTTTGGTGTGTAGAGGCGGTTTTTGAACGTGTCAATGGAGTTGTCAAGACTGAAGTTGGATATAGCGGAGGTCCTGAAAATCCAACTTATGAAAGCGTTAGTAGAGGTGATGGAAATATAGAAGTAGCAAAAATCACTTACGATACACAACAAATTCCACTTGAAAATATTTTACATCTTTTCTTTCAAATACACAATCCAACAAGTCTTGATAAACAAGGTGCTGACATAGGTATCCAATACCGTTCTGCTATTTTTTATGAAAATAAAGAAGACAAACATATTATAGAGAATTTTCTCAAAAGTCAACAGCCAAACTATGCCCTACCAATAGTTACACAACTCTACAAACTTGATAAATATTACAAGGCAGAAGAATACCACCAGCATTATTTTACAAAGAATCCTCAACAAGCCTACTGTCAAGTAGTTATAGCCCCAAAGATCAAAAAAATACCACCTGCTAACTGACTTTAAGATTACAAAAATTTCAACTTTATTCACAGCCTTTTCACGCTGTGAATTTTAATTCAAAATATGAAAAAATAGAACTTTAAGTTTCAAAAATTTCAATTTTTTATTTAATTGTTTTTTAAGTTTTTTTATGACTCTGCCTTACTATGTGAAAAATGTATCTGTAAAGAATATTTTTCTCTAATAAGTTCTTATAAAAATAAAAAATTTCATCAACATTATAATATTTTATTTTATTTTTAAAGAAATTTTTATATTATGTAAAGGTTTTCACAAAATTTCATTCAAAGGAGACGAAATGTTATCAAAAGAAGTAATTAAGTTACTCAATGAACAAATTAACAAAGAAATGTATGCGGCAAATTTGTATCTTAGTATGAGTTCTTGGTGCTACGAAAATAGTCTTGATGGTGCAGGACTCTTTTTATTTGGACACGCTGGCGAAGAAAGCGAACACGCAAAACGTTTAATCACCTATCTCAATGAAACAGATTCTCACGTAGAACTCAAAGAAGTTAAACAACCAGAAACAAAATTCAAATCCTTACTTGATGTATTTGAGCAAACTTACAAACACGAGCAAAGTATTACAAAGTCTATTAATTCACTTGTAGAGCATATGCTTACACATAAAGATTATGCAACTTTTAATTTTTTGCAATGGTATATCAGCGAACAACACGAAGAAGAAGCACTTTTTCGAGGTATAGTTGATAAAATTAAACTTATAGGTGAAAATGGCAATGGTTTATACCTAGCTGATCAATATATCAAAAATCTTGCTAAATCAAAATAAAACCATTTTAATCAAGTAAGCAATGACTTATTTTTCTTTAGAATTTAGTATCTTAATTCTAGCATTTTTTGTTCTGTATTGGATTTTTATAGAAAATTATAAAATACAAAATGTTCTTATTTTACTTTTTTCTTATACGATTTATACTTTGATAAATCCTTATTTTGCCATTGTTTTACTTGTTTATACTTTTTTTATCCATTATTTTGCCTTGCTGATTTTTGTGCATAAAAAACGTTATATTTTTAGCACCTGTATTGTATTTGTAATTTTAAATTTGTGTTTCTTTAAATACTTTTCAAGCATTAAAGGAAGTGTTGATGAAATACTTTATTTTTTAGGTTTTGATTTTTTAGATATCGATATAGCTTTTCCTATAGGTATTAGTTTTTATACTTTTGCTTCTATAACCTATCTTGTCAATGTATATCAAAAAAAACAGCTAGAAAATTTTCTCTCTCTTGCTACCTATTTATCTTTTTTTCCTACCTTACTTTTGGGTCCTATAATGAGGAGTGAATTCTTTTTTGCACAAGCTTACCAAAAACGCGAATTTAAAAATGCAAACCTCATCATAGTTTTACTTCTCTTTGGTATAGTAAAAAAAGTTCTCATTGCCAATTACTTAGGAAGTTATAGTAAAGAAATTCTTAATAGCCCTAGTGAGCATAATTTTGTCGAACTCTTAAGTGCCTTGTATGCTTATGCTATACAATTATATTGTGATTTTAGTGGTTATGTTGATCTTGTAAGTGCTTTTGCTCTTATGTTTGGCTTTACTTTACCTGTAAATTTTGCTATGCCCTATTTGGCAAAAAATCTCAAAGATTTCTGGTCAAGATGGCATATCAGTCTTTCAACTTTCATAAGAGATTACATTTACATTCCTTTAGGAGGAAGTAAAAAAAACCTTCTCCGCACAGTAAGTAACTTACTTATAGCCTTTATTCTCTCTGGAATATGGCACGGAAATACTTGGAATTTTCTTATTTGGGGATTGCTTCACGGGTTTGGAGTTGTCTTTTTACACCTTCTTTCTTTAAGTTCTTTTCATTTGCGTAAAATCCCATTTTTAGGCAGATTGCTCACTTTTCATTTTGTTTGTTTTGCTTGGATTTTTTTCTATTATAGCAGTTTAGATGAGGCTTTTGAGTACTTACAATCCTGTTATACTAACTTTTTTATAACACCACAATATACAGATATCTATACTTTAACAAGCTTTATCATACTTTTTATGGTTTATCCTTTATTTATCAATTTTAAAGAGCATTGTGTAAAAATTTTAACGCTTACCCCGTTTTTACTCAAACCTTTTATCATCTCTATTATTTTGCTTTTTGTGTTTGCTTTTATGCCAAATGGAATTCCAGAATTTATTTACGCAGGTTTTTAAAATGAATGTAGCTAAATTTTTCTTCATAGTAACAAGCTCATTAATTCTTATTAGCTTGGTAATGAATCAAAGTATTAGTTCATATTTAGAACAAAAATACCACTTCATCTTTTATCCGCAAAACGACCTTTTTAAGGAAGCAAATATTTTAAAAATTAAGCTTGAGCAAATTCGTGCCATTATAAATAATGAATTCCCTATTACCATACAAAGTAATGCACAAGAAAATGAAGAAGAAAACATTTCAAATAAGCTTTCTCTCGAATATGAAAGTACTGATTTTGTTGAACAAAATCAAAGTGTAAGCTTAGTTGATTCTAAAAACAACACATTCCAAATACAACAAAGTGAAGAATTCTTACTTATAGGCGATTCTCTAATGCAAAGCGTTGCTATAGCCTTAAACAAAGATCTAAGAAACTTGGGCATAAAAACTCTCAATCTTAGCAAACAAAATACAGGACTTTCTTATAAATCATACTTTAACTGGGCACAAATCACAGAACAGACTTTCAAGCAAAATCCTCACATCAAATATCTTGTTGTCCTACTTGGCGCCAATGACCCTTGGGATATTAAAAAAGCAGGGGTACTTTACCGCTTTGGAAGTGAATCTTGGATAGATATTTATACTTCAAGAGTGAAAGAGCTTACAGAACTTGCGAAAAAATATCGGGTAAAAATTTTTTGGTATGAAATTCCGCCTGTAAAAAAAGATGACTTAAATAAAAAACTTCAACTCCTTAATAACATTTATAAAAAAGAAATGCTTGATAATGACGAATTTTTTATTACCACCTATTCATCTTTTAGCAAAAATGACAAATTCTCAAGTTATATACAAGATGAAAACAATAAAAGCGTAAAAATAAGAAGTGATGATGGAATTCATTTTACTCCAAGTGGTGCAAAAAAGATGTCAAAACTGCTTCTTATACATCTCCAAATCAAGGAAAACGATGAATAAAATTGTTTCTTCTTTTTTACTCTTTATTTTATACAGCACTCTGAATGCAAATACAAATGAGCTTATTGATTCTGTGCTCTCTCAAACTAAAAATCAAAGTGCAATCACAAATTATGTTTCAAAAAAAGACATTAAAAACTTTCAAAGAAAGTTGAAGAGTCATCAGAATATTGGAATTCGGGTTTATGGAGACTCTCATATGGCAGCAGACTTCTTCCCACGAGTTATAAGAAACTATCTGCTCAAACAAAATGCCATAGGCTTTGCTTATCCTTTACAACCAAAATACCAACAAAATTCAAATCTGAAATATTCTTCTAAAGGCTATGAAATTCTCAATTCAAAAAATCCTACTAATACTCAAATCAATTTTCCATTAGGTGGAGTTATTGCTAAAGCAAAACATAAAGGAGCAAGTATTACTTTAGACAGTACTTTAGGAAAAAAGAATTTTATCATTACTTTTGTTTTTAAAGCTCCACAAAACACAAATGCTTTTAGTATTAAAGATTCCCAAGGCAAAAACTACCAACTTCGTCCTCATAGTGCCAATAAATGGACATACAAAGAGCTTGATCTCACCTTTCCTCTACAAATTTCAGCCTTACAAAAAAATGCAGAACTTGGTGGATATTTCATCACAAATAAAGAAAACAAGAATATTTACTTAGATACAGTCGCGATCAACGGAGCAAAAAGTGATTTATGGCTCTCTTGGAATCAAAAAGTTCTCAAACAAGAGCTAAATATACTTAAAAATGATTTAATTATTCTAGCATATGGCTCAAATGATGCTTTATTTACAACTTTTAATCAAAAAGAATTTAAAAATTATTTAACAAAATGGATTAAACTCTTAAAAGAACACAACAAAAACACTATTATTATGCTCATTTCACCACCAACTGTTGTACAAAAACAAGGAAAGTATTATCAAGAAGCACCCTATTTTCAAAGCGTACGTACAACTCTTTATGAGATAGCTAAAGAAGAAAAAACTCTTCTTTTTGATATGCATAAATTTATGCAAGAAAGTGGTAAAAAAAAGTACTGGATAGAAAAAAAACTTTCCTTAGAAGATGTGCATCTTAGCATTAAAGGATACGAATTAATGGCAAAAAAAATGCTTGAAGATTTTGAGAAAATTCTTCACTAATGAAGATCACTAAAAGCGGTAATTTGAAAATAAGAATTAATGGTTTTTAATAAGCTAAACTGCGCTCTTAAAAGCTCTTGTGATGATGCGATTACTGTATTGTTTGCATTGAGATAGTCTTTAAGTTCGCTTTTCCCAAGTTCATATTTTTTCTTATATGCCAAAGCTATCAACTGGTCTTTTGTATTTAAAATAGTTAAATTTTCCATCAAACTCATATTGCTTTCATATTCTTTTAAAACAAGAGTAAATTCATTTAAAGCACTTTGGAGTTGGTATTGGTATTCAAGTAAAAGTTTTTCATAATTAAATTGCGAAATTTTAATATTTTGACGCACTCTCGCATAGTCTAAGAAAGGCAAAGAAATTTTAAGATTTCCATTCAAAAACTGAAACTGAAAACTCTCATTGAATGTTTTATCCTGTCCGCTTAAAACTCCAGCTAAAGAAATGCTTGGCAAAAGGGATTTACGTACAGCAGAATAATCTTTAAATGCTGCTTTTAAATTATATAATTTCGAACGTATATCCGGACGAAAAAAGAAACTATCTAAAGGAAGGTTAAAATTTGGTTTCAAAAAGATAAAATTTGACAAACTTGCTGTTTTAAAATATTCAATCAAGTCAAAACCCTGCTTCTTTCCAAGCAAATCTTGTAAATTTTTAAGGAGTAAATTACGATTTTGCTCATTGCTTAAAAGATTCGCTTTTACACGAAGTAAGCTTTGTTGAGTATTAAGAAAATCAAGCTCTTCAATTTTTCCAAGCTCATATTTAAATTTATAAAGCTCTTGCATTTGCTCTAAGTTAAAAATATGTTCTTTAAGTAATTTTTCCACATCATTACAATAAGCAAGCTCAAAAACATTATTTAAAGTCATATTAACAATACTTAATTTTAAATTTTCCAAATCAAAAGCACTTGCTTTGGCAAGAAATTCTTGTGAATTTGCGCTGTCAGAAATTTTTCCATAAATATCGAGTTCATAATTTAAAGCAAAACGAGTCCCAAAAGTTGTACTATGTACTTGTGTATCAAGATTTTTCGTCTTAGTAAGCTCAAATCCTCCATCTAAGGTTGGATACAAATCATATTGAAGCAACTTCGTTCTAGCAAGTGTGCTTAAAAGTGTTACCGTTGCGACATTAATGTCGGTATTATTTTCTAAAACAAAATTTACAAGAGTATTTAGATTCTCATCATTATAAGCTCTCCACCAAGTAACATTTGATTCGCCAAAAAAATCTGCAGGTTCCTGTGGTAAAAGAAGTTTTTTTCCACAAGAACTCAATAATAGTGCAAAAAGAAAAAACAAAAAATATTTTTTTGCCATTTTATTCCTTTGACAAAGCGTTAATAGGACTTAAATTTGCAGCATTTCGTGCCGGAAAAAATCCAAAAAATAATCCTATTAAAACAGAACTTAAAAGTCCTAGCAGTACAGACCACGGGCTTAAAATCATCAAAAAATCACTTGCAAAAGCATTAAAAGCAAAAATTACTGCCACGGATATTAACACTCCTAAAACAGCACCTAAAGCACATATCATTACAGCTTCAATCAAAAATTGCATTAAAATATCCTCTTTTCTTGCTCCAATAGCCATACGAATACCAATCTCTCTTGTCCTTTCACTAACAGAAACAAGCATAATATTCATCACTCCAATTCCACCTACGATTAAAGCTATCACAGCAACGCAAGCTGTTAGTAATGTTGTGGTACGTTTATTTGCTGTTATAGCCTGTTTGAAAGTATCTGAATTAAAAGTAAAAAAATCCTTTTTTCCTCTTTTTATCTCTAAGATTCTAATAATAGCACTTTCAGCTAAACTTGAATCGACATCATCCTTAACTTTAACGACAATCTCACGCAAATTTCTATCACCTGTAAGCTTGCTCATTAAAGTAGTATAAGGAATATAGAGTCGCACGACATTATCTTCAATAGGTTTGCTTGTATCTTTTTCAAGTACTCCAACGATTTTAAAAGGTTGAGAGTTAAAAAGAATAATTCTGTTCAAAATTTCTCGACTAGTTTCATTAGGAAAGAGATTTCTTTTTGCATTAAAATCAAGCACAACTACATTGGTGTTGTTTTTTATATCCTCATCATTTAAAAGTCTGCCAGAATCAAGTTTTAAACCGATAATACTAAAATTATTTACTCCAAAACCTTCAGCTTTTGCACTTAAAGAAATATTAGTATAAGTAACTACCCCAGAAGCATTTGAATGTGCTTCTACTGCTTCTAAATACTCCAAACTTTTTAAAGTTTCCAAGTCGCTAAAATTCAGTCTTGTTTTTCCAGAATGTAAATCTCCAAAACCTCTACCGGGTCGAATCTCTATCATACTACTTCCAAGACTTGCAATAGACTGCAATACCTTAGCTTGAGAGCCAAGTCCCAAAGCTACAACACAAACAACAGAGGCAATTCCTATAATAATACCCAACATAGTTAAAACAGAACGAAGCTTATGAGAGATAATAGAAGAATATGCGATTTTAAGACATTCTAAAATTTGATTTTTCAATAAAAGTGTTGTTTTTTTCTCTTTTGGCATAGAAAAAATAATTTTTGGCTGCAAAAGTTCAACTGGATTACTATCGTTTAAAATTTCCCCATCCTTTATCTCTATAATCCTCTTTGCCTGTGCCGCAATGTTTTTATCGTGTGTTACAAGAACAATGGTATGTCCAAGCTTGTTAAGTTTTCTCAAAATTTCAAGCACAACTATACCACTTTTGCTGTCTAATGCTCCTGTTGGTTCATCAGCTAAAATAAGCTCTCCTCCATTCATTAAAGCTCTTGCTATACTTACACGTTGTTGTTGCCCACCAGATAGTTCATTGGGTCTAGAATCGTTTTTTTGCAAAAGCTCTAACTCATTTAAAAGCTCTCTCGCTTTAGCATCCCTTTCTTGAAAACTTTTACCTGCATACACAGCAGGCAAAGCAACATTATAATTAGCACTTAAAAGAGAAAGGAGATTGTAACGTTGAAAAATAAAACCTATTTTTTCTCGTCTTAATCTTGCTTTTTCATCACTATTGAGTTTCGTAACTTCATAGTTTTCAAATACAAAACTCCCACTACTTGGCTCATCAAGAGTACCTATAATATTTAAAAGTGAAGTTTTTCCACTTCCGCTCTGCCCGATAATGGCAACAAATTCACCTTTATCTATACTTAAAGTAATATTTTTTAAAATAGTATTTTCGCCTATATTTTTACAAATATTCTTTAAGAAAATCATCAAAATCTCAATCTCATTTTTGGAGCGACTTCATCGTTACTTGAACTAACAATCAAAAGCTCATCTCCGTTTAAACCTTCTACAATTTGCGTGTTAAGAGAATCTTTGAGTCCAAGTTTGACATATTTTTTTTCAATCTTTTTTCCAACTTGAATTTCGACAAAATAACCTTTTCCATCATTTTTAATCGCATAAGTAGGTACAGCAAGGACATCTTTAACACTTTCAACAACGATTTCATTTTGTATGCTCATTCCTATACGTAAAAAATTGTCTCTATTTGGCACGAAAAACTTTGCGTAGTAATATATGGCATTTGAATTTGAAGAAGATGAAGAATTATTTGACATTGAAGTTGCACTTGAATCGCTTATACTTGTATCAGCTGGATCAATACTTGCAATGCTTGCACGGTATGTCTTTTGGGGATTGCTTAAAAGGGCAAAATCAAGCTCTGTACCAATAGTAATTTTACCAACATCAGCCTCTGCGATCTCCATTCGCACTTCCATTTCATCTAGATTTGCAATACGTACTATGGTAGGAGTGTTTTGATTAGCATTAAGAGTTTGCCCCTCATCAACCGCCACATTAATAATAACACCATCAATCGGTGCTCGTATTGTCGTATAACCTAAATCTTTTTGAGAATTTTTCAAAGTGATTTCAAGCTGCACAAGTTCAGCATTGAGTTCGGCAACTGTGGCTTTGAGTGCGTAATAATTATTTTTCAAAGTTTCTAAACTTTCTAAAGAAGTAGCTTTGCTCGTATAAAGCTTTTGTTCCCTTTGATACTGTCTTGCTGCTATTTCAAAGGCTACTTTTGTACTCTCCAATTTTGCTTTTGTACTCTCCAATTTTGCTTTTGTTATATCAAAATCATTTTGCTGTTTGTCTTTATCAATTTGAGCAATTAAATCACCCTGTTTTACCTTATCACCTACTTTTACATACAGCTTTATAATCTGACCTCCAACCTGTGCCCCTACATCAACTTGCTCTTTAGCATAAACCTTACCGACAGCTTCTATAGTTTGCGTTATTGTAACATGTCTAACCTTTTGCGTTAAAAATTGCGTTGTATCACCTGAAAAAAAGAAAACCCACATAAAAAAAATTACTACAAAAAGAGCTAAAATTAAAAAGATAATTTTATTTCTCATTCTTAAAACACTTTCAATTAAAAAATTTTAAAAATCTTAACCAAATAAGTTAAACTAAGAAATCCCTTTCGAATTCAAAGGTGGAAAATTTCATCACATTTTTCATAATGGGAAACTTTTTCAATATCATTTTTGTCATTTACAAAAATAATTTTCGGCTTAAAACGAAGAGCTTTTTTCTTTTTCATTGTCGTATAAGACATAATGATGATTTTATCATTCACATTCACTAATCTCGCAGCTGCTCCATTCAAACATATCACTCCACTTCCTTTAACTCCTGCTATTGTATATGTTTCAAAACGAGCGCCTGTATTAATATTTACTACTTGTACCTTTTCATATTCCAAAATTCCAGATTCTTTCAAAAGCAAACTATCGATAGTAATACTTCCAACATAATCAAGCCTTGCCTCACTTACAGTTGCTCTATGAATTTTAGCTTTTAGCATAGTTATTTTCATCATTTACTCCAAAATTTAAACTAAAAAATTATCAATCAATCGTGTTTTTCCTATAAAAACAGCTAAAGCACAAAGGGTGTTTGTATGTATCATTTCAGTCTGTTTCATAGTATCATAATCAACTATTTTTAAATAATCAATCCTTGCCATTGGCTCACTTTCAAGTTCTTTGCGCATCGCTTCTAAAACAACACTTGATTTCTTTTCACCCTTTTTTACCAAATCTTGTCCTAAAAAAATGGCTCTTGAAAGTACTGCTGCGGCTTTTCGTTCTTCTTTGCTAAGATAGCTATTGCGAGAACTTTTAGCCAGACCATCATCTTCTCGTATAATAGGACAACTCTCAATTTCTAAAGGCATATTCAAATCTCTCACCAAAGCTTTAATAATTGCACATTGTTGCGCATCTTTTTGACCAAAATATGCAGTATCAGGTTGTATAATATTAAAAAATTTTGTCAAAACCGTACACACACCTCTAAAATGCTCGGGCCTAGAAATCCCACATAATTCATCCCCTAAATCTTTTATATCTACATAGGAGCAAAATCCTTGAGGATACATTTGCAAAGCATTAGGATGAAAAACAACATCAACAAAAGCTTCTTCGCATAGCTTCCTGTCTCTTTGCAAATCTTTAGGATACTTTGCAAAATCTTCATTTTTACCAAATTGCAAAGGATTGATAAAAATACTCACAACAACTTTATCTTTACTTCTTGCTTTTTGTATCAAACTCTTATGCCCTTGATGCAAATATCCCATAGTCGGTACATAAGCTATACTGAAATTTTGTTTTTTCCATTCAGACACCACTTGTTTCATTGTTTGTATCTCTGTAATTATTTGCATCATTTTCCTTCATATAATTTTTCAAAAAACCTATTATCCATAGAAAAACTATGTTCTTGTGCAGGGAATTCACCGCTGCGAACTTCTTTTATATAAGTTTTAATCCCTTCTGAAACATCTAAAAAATGTTTTACAAATTTTGGCTTAAACTCAGTATTTAAACCTATAATATCGTGCCACACTAAAACCTGCCCATCACAGTATTTCCCGGCTCCTATCCCTATGGTTGGAATAGAAACCTCTTCTGTAATTTTCTTCGCAAGCTCTTGAGGAATACATTCTAAAAGTAAAGCAAAAGCTCCTGATTTTTCTGCTATCTTAGCATCTTGAATAATTTTTAGTGCTCTGTCTTCATCTTTACCTTGTACCTTATAGCCTCCAAGCGTATGTATAGCTTGAGGTGCTAAGCCGATATGTGCCATAACAGGAATAAAAGCCTTAGAAATCGCCTCTATATGAGGTGCGAATTCACTTCCACCTTCTAATTTGACAGCATTTGCCCTTCCTTGTTTAAGAAGTCTTCCAGCATTCTCAACTGCAGAATGAACACTTGTCTGATACGACATAAAAGGCAAATCAGCTACCAAAAAAGCTTTTTTTACAGCTCTTGAAACTGCTAAAGAATGATAAATCATATCTTCCATACTCACTGATAGAGTATCTTCATATCCTAAAACAACCATACCTAAAGAATCACCGATTAAAATCATATCTATATCTAAATCATCTAACATTTTCGCACTTGAATATTCATACGAAGTTGCCATAGTAATTTTTTCTTTTTTTTCTTTCTGTTTTTGAAGACTTATAATTGTTTTTTTCATTATTCTTCCTTGCTCTTTCTTGATAAAATTATAAGTTGTTTTCACTAAAAAATCAAACAAAAAAATCAATTAAGTTTTTTCAGTATATAATTCAAAAATAATAAAATTATAGAGGACAAAAATGGATTTTGAAAAACTTTTACATCAAAGACACGCTTGCAAATTGTTTCTTGAAACAAAAATTAGCAAAGAAGATATACATTTTATTTTAGAAAGTGGGCTTTTAACTCCAAGCTCTCACGGTTTTGAACCGTGGAAATTTCTCGTTTTAAACGATAAAAAGAAAAACGAAGAACTCTCAAAATTGTGCTGGAATCAACAAAATGTTGCTACTGCAAGTCATAATATCATCATAGTAGCAAGAACGGATTTACAAAGTAAAGATGAATTTGCACAAAAACAGGTACGCCGTTTTAGTGGAAAGAGTGAGGAGAATTTTCAACGAGTTTTAGTACTATATACACATAGTACAGACGGTATGAATTTAGATGAAAGATACCATTATGCGCAACTTCAATGTTATTTAGCTCTTATGCAAATGTCTTTAGCTGCAATGAGCAAAGGTATAGACAGCTGTATGATAGGTGGCTTTGAAAAAGAAAAAGTCGATACATTTCTTGGTTTAAAAAATCCATTTCAAACAGCAGTTATTTTAGCATTAGGCTATAAAGCAAATCCACCAAAATATAAAAAACAAAGACTTAGTTTTGATGAGGTTGTTGAATTTCTATAAAGGAAAAATTAATGGATACAAAATTACAGCTTTTTCATACTCGTTATTCTTGTAGAAATTTCAAAGATGAAGCGATTGCAAAAGAAGATTTGAATGAAATCTTAGAAGTAGCAAGATTGAGTCCTAGCTCCTTAGGACTTGAACCTTGGGAATTTCTTGTGGTGCAACAAAAGAATATGAAAGAAGAAATAAGTCTTATTGCAAACAATCAAATTCAAGTAAAAAATGCTGCAGCTTTAATTATTATCATTTCAAAACTTGATTTTGCGGAAACTTTCGAAGAAAAAATCCGCTCTCGAATAATGAGTGAGGAAGAAAAAGAAAAACGAATTACAATGTACAAGCCTTTTTTAGAAAAAATGAATGCAGAGCAAAAACTTGCTTATTCAAGAGAACAAGCACATTTAGCGCTTGGAGGTATATTGTATGCTGCAAATTTTTTACAAATAGCAAGTTGTACGATAGGAGGTTTTAACAAGGAAGAACTCGATTCATATTTAAAACTTGATACAAGAAAAAAACGTTCAAGCCTTCTTGTTGCTTTAGGTAAAAGTGCAGATACGCACATTCCTCCAAAAAATAGACAGAGTTTTGATGAAGTTGTCCGGTTTATTTGATTCGAAAAAAAGTTTTTGCAATTTTTTCAAAAGGCATTCTAAGTTTTAAATTGTAAATAACAAAACCGCCCAAAAGGCCAAGGATGCTACCTAATACCACATCTTCAAGTCGTGCCTTAATAAGCATATTTGCATCTAAATGTCCATAATTTGCAGCTTCAGCTAAATAAGTAACATAAGGAGTCAGAAAAAACACTGCCAAAGCGTAATTTCTCATCACAACAATTTCAGCCATAAAAGCTAAAAACATCATTAAAAATATAAAAGCAAAAGTATTAAAATCAATTTGTAAAAGCCACCAAGCAAAAACAACCCCTAAAACAGTGCCTACAATACGTGAAATCTGTTTAAGCCAAATTGAATGCAAATTCACTCCTTGCATAACAACAGTACAACTCACAAGCCACCCAATAACTTCGTTCTAATTCCAAAAAAGCGCCAAAAAACACAGCAAAACCAACAAAAATTCCTATAATCATAGAATCAACAACAATGACATCAAAACCTAAATTCCCTCGTTCTGGAATATTCTGTGGTAAAGAATTCTTAAAATAATAAATCACGGATAAAGAATAGAAAAAAGCGGTACAATTTGCTACAATAGTCCCAAGAGTGATAAGACCTGTTAAAAAGATATAATCTTGCAATTGAAAAGGAAAAAAAGAACCTAATAAACAAGCAAAAACAAAGAAAAAATACCCCGGTGCACCTATATTATAGTAACGTACTACAATAGAACTTATCATAGCTACAAGAGCAATAACAAAAGGCGAAAACAAAGGAAAAAAATGGCTTAGAAGTCCGAGTAAAAACTCAAGCTTATACCAAAAGAACAACACATTATAACCGCCATTCTATGATACATAGGTGTATTTGGAATATAAAGAAAGCTCATAACTCCTATCACAGCGATAAGTCCAAGATCTATTCTCTCATAATATGCCCCAACACTTAAAACAAATCCTATGCCTAAAGCTAAGAAAAAAGGAAGTTGCCATACTCTTTCTGTTGGATTAAAAAGAAAAATGCTTTTTATATTATACCAAGATGTTTTCATTCTCTTATTTGTCCCTGCCCTGTAATGAGGTACTTATAAGTGCAAATTTCTTCAACGCCCATAGGACCTCTGGCGTGAAGTTTAGTAGTTGAAATTCCAACCTCGCCTCCAAAGCCAAATTCTCCTCCATCGCTAAAACGTGTCGAAGCATTAACATAAATGCAAGCAGAATCAACAAGTTTTTGAAAAAGCAAAATATTTTGCATATCATTTGAAAGTATCGCTTCAGAATGTGCTGAACTGTGTTTGTTAATATGCTCTATTGCTTCATTACAATCTTCAACTAATTTCACACTCATACTCAAATTATGCCATTCAGTATCAAAACTCCGTTCATCCGCTAAAAAAGTTTTTAAATTTGTGCTTTTAAAACAATCAAAGGCATTTGCGTGAGCATAAATTTGCACTCCAAAAGTTTCAAGTTTTGGTATCAAAAGAGAAAAAAGATGAGAGGCTATATTCTTATGTACAAGCAAAGTTTCTAAAGCATTACACACACTTGGTCTTTGACATTTTGCATTAAGAACTATATCCACAGCCTGTTGTAAAGGCGCACTCTCATCAATAAATATATGACACAGCCCTTTATCCTGTTTGATAAGAGGAATTTTAGTATTTTTAGCAATTTCTTGTATCATCTGCGAACTTCCTCTTGGAATAAGCAAATCAATTACATCATCACAAACTAAGAGCTTAGCAATTTCATCTTTTTCATAGAGCATTGCAAAACATTCTTCTAAGCCATATTTTTGCAAAACTTCACTTGCAAGAGAAAAAAGAATTGTATTAGTATGTTTTGCTTCTTTGCCACCTTTTAAGATACAAGCATTAGCACTTTTTATCATCAAAGCTATAATTTCAGCACTCAAAGCTGGACGAGCTTCATAAATAACACAAATTAAACCTATTGGAACAGTTATTTTTTCGATTCGAAGTCCTGCGTAATTAGTCCAACCTTTGACAATTCTACCAATAGGATCTTCAAGCAAAGCGATACTTTCAAGCTGTAAACAAAGTCCTTCGATTCTTTTTTCATCAAGCAACAATCTGTCCTTTGTCGGAGAATCTTTTGTAAAATTTGCCAAATCTCTTTCATTTGCTTTAAGAATTTCTTGACAGTTTTTTCTTAAAACTCTGGCTAAATCTAAAAGAATACATTCTTTCATCTTAGGACTTAAATTGAGAAGTCTATAAGAATTTATCTTAATGTTTTCAAGCAAGTTTCGCATTTTAATCCTTTTTTTACAAAAAACTTGCTACATTATACAATGAAAGATTTAAAAGGAGAAAAATGAAAAATGTTGATATAGTTATTATTGGCGCTGGGCCTGCTGGTATAGGTTGTGCGGTGGAAGCAAAACTAAAAAATAAAAAAGTGGTACTCTTAGAAAAATCAAACACTATATGTCAAACATTAATACAATTTTACAAAGATGGTAAAAGAGTAGATAAAGCGTATAAAGGGTGTGAAGGGACAAATTATAGCCACATTCCTTTTGAAGATGGTACAAAAGAGAGTACTATACAAACTCTCGATACAGCTTTAAAAGAACATAATATTACAGCAGAATTAAGCAGTGAAGTTGAAAGTGTAAAAAAAGAAAACGGAGTTTTCAAAGTTAGCACTACAAAAGGAGAATACAATTGTAAAAATATCATCATAGCGATTGGCAGAATGGGAAAACCAAACAAACCCGATTACAAACTCCCTTCAAGTCTCAATAAAAACATTAATTTTAATGCCAACTCAGTACAAGGAAACGAAAAAATTCTTGTTATAGGTGGTGGAAATTCAGCTGCTGAGTATGCAGTAGATTTAGCTTCATCAAATCAGGTAAGTCTTTGTTACCGAAAAAAAGAATTTACAAGACTTAATGATATTAATCTCAAAGATATTAACGATGCTGCACATTCTGGTACAATTCTTTTAAAACTTGGCGTGGATATTGATGGAGTAGAAGATGAAAATGGCAAGGCAAGAGTACAATTTAACGATGGAACATATGAGCTTTATGATCGTTTGATTTATGCTATTGGCGGCTCAACTCCTCTTGATTTCTTGCAAAAATGTGGTATAGAGGTTGATGATAAAGGTGTACCTGTAATGGATACAAACAAACAAAGCAATGTTGAAGGAATTTTTATAGCTGGAGATATTGGAACAAAAAATGGAGCAAGTATAGTTACAGGGCTTAATGACGCAGTAACAATTCTTAAGGTTTTGTAATTCAAACCCGATTTTTTAAGAAAAGGTATTTATTGAAATTTGCTTAAGTATATTTTGCGCCATCATCACACACTCAAGCAAATTCTGTTGCTCACATAGCAAAACTTCCCCATAAGCTCTCAATTGTGATGCTGTGCTTTCCCCTATAGCAATAAGCGTATCTTTAGGATGAATTTGAAATTGTTTTAAGAAATTCTCTACACTTGAAGGGGAGGGGAAAATTAAAATGCAAGGCTGGACAAGTTTATAATCTTTTAAAGCTTTGTATCTGTTTTCATAAACTCTTAGCTGTGTCAAATCTACACCAAGCTTTATCAAATCTTTATCAAGATGAGAGCTAATCACATCCGCTCTTAAATAGAGGCATTTTTTTTCTTTCAGTCTGTATGAAAATTCTCTCACAAGCTCACTTGCACAAGCTTTTTTTGGAAAATAGACCTTTTGAAAACCAAGTCTTTTTGCTTGTTCTGCTGTTTTCTCACCTACAGCATAAATCTCTAAACAGAAATTTAAAGCATTGTTGCTTTGTTGCAAAGCTTTTAAAGCATTTTTCGAAGTAATAATCAAAGCATCAAAAGTGCTCAAATCTATTGTAAAATCACGATACACTATTTCATTAAAAACAAGATTAATCACACCTTTAAAAGGAATGTTATTAAGAAGATAAATGCACATTTGTTTCAAAAATTTTTCTTAAATTTAATGCTGCCTTATAAGGACTTTTTGCATTCATTATCGCACGAATAACAGCAATTCCAGCTAAATTCAAACCATTCATTTGCTTTACTACACTCTCATCAATACCACCTATTGCAACCACAGGAAGAGGTGATAAAGTGATAATCTCTCTTAAATCTTCCAAAGGTATAATTTCACTCTCTTTTTTCGTAGCACTTGCTTTAATAGCCCCACAACCAAGATAATCAGCTCCTCCACAGTCTTTTAGTTGAGAAATCTTTTTCAAGCTTAAACCTATAATCTTCTCCCTCCCTAAAATCTTCCTTGCCTCTTTTACAGGAAGATCTTCCTGCCCCAAATGCACACCACTAGCCTCACAAGCTAAAGCAATATCAACTCTATCATTAATAATAAAAGGCACGGTATAAGTATCGCACAATTTTTTAACTTTAAGAGCAAGTAAGTAAAAATCTCTAGAATTGAGTGTTTTTTCACGTAATTGTATAATGCTTACACCTCCGCGTAAAGCTTCTTCTAAAGTATTTAAAAAATTTTCATCACTTTGTTTGTTAAGTTTTGTTGCAACAAGATACAAAGTCAAATCAAGCATTTATTTTTCCATCAATTCAAAAAAATGATTGGTAGGACCACAACCTTTTCCCAAATTTAAAGAATGCAAAATTGCACCAAAAACATAATCCTTAGCCTTTTGAACACTCTCTCTCATTCCATAAGCAAGAGCTAAATTCGAAGCGATAGCAGAACTTAAAGTACAGCCTGTACCGTGAGTATTTTTCGTATCAATCTTTAAACCTTCGAAAACAACAATCTCTTTGCCGTCAAAAAACACATCATTAGCAGAATTTTTGCTATGCCCACCTTTAACAAGTACATTTTTTGCACCTTGTTCGAAGAGTACCTTTGCTGAACGAATCATATCTTCTTCATTTTGTATCTTAAAACCGCACAAAAATTCGGCTTCTGCTATATTTGGTGTAAGAATATCAGCAAATTGCACTATGGTATTTTTAAAAAATTCGCAGTCTTCAACAGGCATTAAAGCAAAACCATTTTTTGCAAACATAACAGGGTCAATAACCACATTTTTTGGTTGGAATTTTTGTAAATTCGCAGCCACACAACTCATCAATTCCTTAGAACCTATCATACCGATCTTTGTTGCTTTTGGAACAATATCCTCAAAAACGGCTTGCATTTGTTCATCAACATTTTCCACAGGTATATTATGCACACTTATCACTCTTGCAGTATTTTCAGCTACAACACTTAAAACGACACTCATTCCAAAGAGTTTATGGGCACTAAATGTTTTTAAATCCGCTTGAATTCCAGCCCCACCGCTACAATCACTACCCGCTATGGTTAAAACAGGGATCATTTGACTTGTCTTTGCTTGTATCATTGCCATTCCTTTTTCAATATATTTTCAATATTTTAATATAAATTACAAATTTTTATCTTGTATTATTAAGCAATTCACAAGAATTAAGCTTGAATTGAAGTATTTTAGTACTTTCCTCTGCCATCACCACCCTTTGTTTGTAAGTGATTTTACCTATTTTTAAACTCCTTTGAGCAGAAATTTTCACTTCGCTATTATAAAAATATATCATTTCATTAAGTGCAAAACTAATTCTAAAATTCTTTTGTTAAATAATGATAATGTATTTTTAGAAATTGTATTTTACTCTTGCAAATGTTGCGACAAAAAACTCTAACTCCCTAAAAACTTTTAAAAAACCTATAAAATTGAACACTTAAAAAGTTTCATTGTATTTTTTATATTTATTTTTTTTAACTCTAGCACTTAATGTATCAAAACTTTATATCTAAAATAAATCTTTATTTAACTCAAGCCCAATTAAATGCTGGTCTGTGCTTATGCTTTTAATTTCTGCAAAATTTCTTTCCCTTTTTCACTAATACACTTACCTTTAAAATATTCTTTACAAAAAGTAAGAATTAAAGCGTGAAAGATTTGATACAATTCATAAAGCTCCATTTTGCAGTCTAATCTTTCACAAAGCTTTTCTTGTTCGTTTTCAACACCACTTTGAAAAAATTCTCTCAAGTCCTCATAGTTTTCAAATTCATATCCCAAAGCTAAGGCGAGTCGTTGTGTGTAAGTATCTACCACAAGAATTTCTCTTTCACAAAGATAATTTAAAATACTATCGACACTTTCATACCCTAAACCTTTCACATTTAAAAGCCACTGCCTACTGACATTTTTTTTAAAATTTTCTAAATTTTGAAAATCTTTCAAAATAGCACTCGACAAAGCTTTAATTCTTTTTGCTTTTGTATTGTAAAAACCACTAGGCTTAATCAATAAAGCCAAATCAGCATTGGGTAATCTTTCAATATGCTCTAAAGTCGTAATATTTGCAGCCTTTACATTGACTAAAGCTTTTAAGACATTCTTCCAATTTGTATTTTGTGTTAAAACGACAGAAACAAGAATTTCAAATTCATTTAAAGTTCCATTTTTCAGCCAATCAAAACTTTTAAAATCAAGATTTTCCTGTAAAAGAAAATGAAAAATTGTCGCACCATTCATACTTACTCTTTGAAACTCAAATAAAATTGTTTGGCTGTTCTCGCACTTCTACTAGCCCTTAAAGCCGCGAATTCTTTAGCCTTTAAATGAAGCTCTCCTCTATCTCCTTGATAGTCTTTAAAATAAAAATCAATCATTGATAAATACTCTTGCAAATTTCCAGCATAAAAACCGATCCAAAGTCCAAATCTATCACTCAAACTTAACTTCTCCTCCGCTGCATCGCTTAAATGAAGTTCTCCTCTATACACTTGAGTGTTTTGATTGTCAGAAATATTCTCACTCAAAATATGCCTACGATTTGAACTTGCATAAATGAGTATATTACTAGGGACTTTTTCTATACTTCCATCAAGCAAAGGTTTTAAAAATTTATAGCTTGTTTCATTCTCTTCAAAAGAAAAATCATCACAAAAAATGATAAATTTATAAGGTTGCAATCTCAATTCATCAATAATATCAGGCAAAACAAGTAAATCTTCTTTCGCAATTTCAACAAGCCTTAAACCTTTATGTTTAAATTCATTAAAAACAGCCTTAATCAAACTTGATTTGCCTGTGCCTTTTGCACCCCAAAGCAAAGCGTGATTTGCCCCTTTGCTTGTTACAAAATTCAAAGTATTTTGAATTAAAAGTTTTTTTTGTTCTTCTATGCCTTGCAGATGATTTAAAGTTATTTCATCAAGCTCTAATACAGGTTTTAAAACATCTTTTCTTGCTCTATAAATTGCCGCATAAGTTTTATCCCAATCCATTTAAACCTTCCTTAGATAAGTTAAAATAGTCTGCAAAATATCATCATCGTCTTTACTCGGAGCTTGAATCATATTTTTACTTCCATCAAAACTAACAAATTGGATATTTTGTTCATAATTACTAATACTTTTAAAGCGCTTACAAGCTAAAATTTTAATCACCATCATAACTAAAAATTGTTGGGTATAAACATCAAGCTTACCAAAGCGATCCTCAATCTCTCCTTCTATTTCATAGACTTCATTCACATCTTTACATTTGCTTAATCTTCTATAAAGCTCGAGTCTTAATCTGTCCTCATTTATAAGATCGCTATTTAAAAAAGCATTGACATTGAGTTTCAACTCACTTTTATTCTCTTCTCTATAATGATTTTTACTCAGTGCATTTAACTCCTCTTCAAGCATTTTTAAATACAAACTATAACCAATTTGTTCTATATGTCCGCTTTGATCAATCCCAAGTAAATTCCCTCCACCCCGAATTTCAAGATCGTGATAAGCCAAAACACTACCGGCGCCTAAATAAGAATTATTCTCTAAAGATACTAATCTTTTTAAAGCATCTTTACTAAGACTTTGTTTGTCTTCAATGAGAAAATAACAATAGGCTTGTTTTGAGCTTCTACCAACCCTGCCACGAAGTTGGTGCAAATCAGCCATACCAAAGCGATCGCTTTTTTCAACTATAATAGTATTTACATTTGGCAAATCAATCCCGCTCTCCACAATACTTGTAGATAAAAGGAGGTCATATTCTTTTTTTTCAAAGTTTAGCATTTCTTCTTCTTGAATTTTCGAATCAATTTTAGAATGCAAAACAAGAATGCGTAACTGCGGAAAAAGTTCAAGTAAATCTTTCTTGCACTCTTGTATGCTTGCAATATGATTGTGAATATAAAAAATTTGTCCTCCTCGTCTTAACTCCCTTGTAAAGGCTTCTTGTAATAATGCACGGTCATATTCCTTAACAAAAGTTCTTACATCTTGCCTGTTTTCTGGTGGAATTTGTAAAACACTGTATGATTTTATAGTACTTAAAGCTTGATTTAAACTTCTTGGAATTGGTGTTGCACTCATAGTCAAAAGATGGCAGTTGTGAGAAAGTTCTTTGAGTTTTTCTTTTTGCTTTACTCCAAATTTATGCTCCTCATCAATAATAACAAGTCCTAAATTTTCACAATAAATACTCAAAAGTGCCTGTGTACCTACAAGTACACAGGCTTTTCCTTGAGCTACACTTGCACTAAGAACTTTCTTTTCTTTTGCGCTTGTAAAACGATCGAATTTAAATACCTCTATATTAAAAGCTTCAAAACGTTTCTTTAATGTTTTGTAATGCTGATGAGACAAAAGCGTTGTCGGAACAAAGAAAAATACACAAAAACCACTTTTAACTACAGGAAAAATAGCATTCATAGCAACTTCAGTTTTGCCAAAACCAACGTCCCCGCTTAAAAGTCTGTCCATTACCTTAGCGCTTGTAAAATCATCTAAAATCTCTTCACAAGCCTTTTGCTGATCTGTCGTATAAAGAAAACCTGCACTTAAACAAAATTCTGCTTGCTGTTCAAAATCAACCTGAATATCTTTTGGTTTTATTAAAGCTCTTTTAGCAGCCAAAGCAACAATTTGCGAAGCAAGAACTAAAAGTTTTGTTTTTACTTTTTCTTTTAACTTAATAAAAGTACTTTTGCCGAGTCTATCAAGCACAGGAATTTGAGCACCAAAACCTAAATACCTATCAATCAAATACAAATTTTCAACAGGCAATAAAAGCTTATCACTATTTTGATACTCAAGAGCGACAAATTCTTTTTTTGCACCAGCTACGCTGATTATCTCAAGTCCTAAAAATTTACCAACTCCATAGTCTTGATGAACTACAAAATCACCGATTCTAAGCTCATCAATAATCAAATGTGCTTTACTTTGCTTTCTTGTTTTTTCTTTACGATTCAAAGATACAATCAGTTCATCACTAGAAAGCAAATTTACTCTCAAATCACTCTTTATAAAATGAATATTAGAGAAATTTTGAAGTTCAAAAGCCTTAAAAAGTGCCTCATTGCGAGCAAATACAGTAATCTTTCTTTTTTGATGAAAAATAAAAAAATCTTTCGTGTAAGTATTATGCAGCATTTTATAATGTTGTGCTGGTGGGAGAATTTTTTCGTTAAGAAAAGTAAAACGTTCTGGCAAGGTATCAAAATACTTTACACTAATAAAATCAAATTCTAAATAATCATAAAAATCATCAATACACCAAAAACCTGATGAGAGAATATCATTTAACACAGTTTTATTTTCAAAATCTTGAAGTTTTTCTTTAAAAAGTTCAAGATTTTGCTTATCAAAGGCATTTAAAAAAGGGCAAATTTCAAATTTTTCAAGCTCATTAAGAAAAGATTTTTGAGTGAGAATGTCAAAATACCTTATACTCTCTAACTCCTCATTAAAAATCAAAAGACGAAAAGGGTTTTCTTCATTAATACAAAAAATATCAACAATCTCACCGCGTATAGAAACTTCACCTTTATCTTGCACTATATCAACAAAATTGTATCCAAGTCTTGATACCACATCTTTAAAATTTTCCAAAGAAAATTTCTGTGTTTTTTCAATTTTATAACTTTGTAGATGTTTTTTCGCAGGCAGTTTTTTAAGCACTGTTGAAAAAGGTGAAATAAGAATTTTTTCTTCATTTTCTTTATGATAAGCATCCAAAACTTTACACAGTTCAAAAAGTTCTTTAGAAAAAGCTCTTAAATCATCTCCGAATTCGGCTCTAAAATCAGGTAAAACAAAAGCTTTTAAACCTTTAAAAAAAGCAACTTGCGCTAATAAATCAGCTTCTTTATTGTCTTCACAAAGCACAAGTTGAGCACGAGTGAAAGTTGTGCTTTCACAATTTTGCAGATATTCAAAAAATGCGGCTTGCATTTTTACTCAACGTGAGTTTCAATAAGTTTTACTGTATCTTCTTTAATTTTAGAACTTCCATTAAATTTTCCACCATTTTCGATAGAAAGTTCTTTTATAGTAATATTACCGCTTACATAGCCACCGGCTAAAATTTCTAAACTGTTTGCTTCAAGTTCTCCTTCAAAATATCCATTAACAACTATTTTATCAGCTTGTAACTCGCCTTTTACATTTCCATTTCTTCCTATAACAACGATATTTTCAGAATGCACTATACCATTAAGTTCGCCATCAACATGTAACATAGAATTGAAGTAAAATGTACCTTCCATTCTTGCCCCAGATGAAATCACTGTTGTTTCTGAGCTTGAACCTGACGTTGGGTTGATATTGCCTTTATTAAAGATTGCCATGGAATTCTCCTTTCTTGATTAAAAAATTTATTAATGTTTTTTCTTTGCAAATCTAAAAAATACAAAGGCTCTAAAGCCTTATTAATAAACCTTACTTCATAATGCAAATGAGGACCTGTGGAAAGTCCTGTATTACCACTGTATCCTATTAACTCACCTTTAGTAATAAACTGTCCAGCTTTTACTACTTCCTTACGCATAAGATGCGCATAGACACTCTTAAAACCGAAATTATGGAGTAAAATGACATTATATCCATACCCATTATCGCTATAACCAGAAAATTCTATAACTCCATCAGCAGGAGCATAGACAGGAGTACCAATTTCAGCTCTCAAATCAATACCCGGATGAAATTCTCTCCTATTAAGCAAAGGATGGTCCCTCCAACCAAATTTTCCTGTAACGCCTTTGTTTGCAATAGGCCAACCATTAGGAATTTGGCTTAAAATTTGCACCTGTTGTTCATTCGTTAATTCAAGATTCTCAAGTCTTGTATGAATGCTCAAGTTATTCTCACTTTCAAGTCCCAAAGCCATCTCAAAAGAAGCAATTTTATCCTCAATAGCCGCATACTGTTGTGTTTTTTCTTCAATACTTTTTTGCATTTGTGTATTAACAAGCTCTAATTCTTTGCTTTTTTGCAACAGCCCTTCTCTTTTTTCACTGATTTGGGCTAATTTTACATCAAGATAACGTATATAAAAACCACTGGAAACTAAAATTAAAAGAACGAAAACCACAATATAAAGGGCAATTTTTTTAATGATTTGGCTTAAATAAAAATGCCTTGAACCATTAATATCTGTGATAGTAATAGTAAATTTATTCTTTATCACTCCACTCCTTTAAAAAATTTTCTACCAAAACAAAAGATCCAAATACCAAAGTTGTTTTATCGCAGTCTAAATTTTCAAACCATTGACATTGTATATTCAACACTTTAGCAAAAGAAAAAATAAACTTATTGGCTAATTCTCTTTCTTGACTTGGATACTTGTAAATTTTTATTATATCAATAATAGGCTTTAATGTTTTTAAAATTGTAAAAACATCTTTATCTAAAAAAGAATTATACACAAGCACCACCTTAGAAGGATAAAATCTTTCACGAAGTGCTCTAGCAGCCATTATATTGTGTCCAACATCAATAAAAACATTTGGTGCTATTTGCTCACATCTTCCTCTCAAATTCAAAGCTTTTAAGGATTGTAAAGCCTCAAAGACTCTTTGAAATGGAAAGAAAATTGTTAGCGCATTTAAGGCTAAAAGAAGATTGTGTCTTAAAAAATCAGCTAAAGCATATTTTTCACAATACAATTGAAATATCTCTTGCATTCTTGTATCTATTTGCACAGACATTTGCAAATTCGATTCTTTTAATAAAGCGATTTTTTGAGCCAAATCAAGCACTTCTTGCTTTTGCTCACCGGAAATAATGGCTTTTTTTGCCATAACTTTTAATTTAGTTCTTGCTATATTTTCTAATTTTGTGCCTAAAATTTCAGTATGATCAAAATCTATTTTTGTAAAAATACTTAATTCTTTTTCAAATACTGAAGTAGCATCATATTCTCCTCCAAGTCCTGCCTCAAAAATAACAAAATCACAATCCTTAAACAAAAAAGCCGCTAAAAAAGTTGCATATTCAAAATAAGAAAGCCTCTCTAAATCTTCTTTAAAAATACTTTCAAGCTCTAAATGTGCCGCATTTAAAAGCTCATCGCTAACGTTGTGTCCTTGCAAATAAAATCTTTCATTAAAAGCCAAAAGATGGGGGCTGGTGTAATGCCCTACTCTATACTGCAAAGCCTCTAAAAGCTGGGCTAAAAATCTTCCTGTGCTTCCTTTTCCATTTGTTCCAACAATATGGATTATTGGTTTAAGACAAAAATATTGCTTATATTTTTCATACATTCTAAACATCATAAATTTATCTATTTTACTATAAGCTTGTGTTTTATGAACAAGAAATTCATTCATCTTCATTGTTTGGGATTTTTTCTAAAAGTTCTTCAAATATATTTGCATCAGGTCTGCTTTGTTTGTCTAAATACACAGCTGAAATTTTTGGACTAATCACATCTTGTTTATACAAAAAGCGGAAACTCTCTATGGAATTTAAGTTTTTTTGTACCAATCTTGCCACTTCATCTTTATCTTTGTTTGGCGAAACAACAAGATAGGTTTTTTCATCTATCATCCAAAGCTCATCAAGTTCCATACAATTTTCTTTGAGAATTTTTTTAAATCGGACAAAAATCTCATTTAAACTACCAATACCATATTTTTCCATAATAAAACGATAATTTGTAAGAGAGAAAAGAGCTAAAGAATAATTTATTTTGTGTTTATGATAGTTTTCATCAAGTCTTTCAAGCTCATTTGCTACACCCCAAGCCTCTCTTTGTTGTAAATTTTGAGTGAAACAAATCTGTGTGCTTAAAGCGTCGATTTTTTCATTCATTTGAAGAAATTTTTTCTTTAATTCTTCAAAACTAAGCTGTACCTCGCCTTTTTCATTAGGTACTAATGTATTAACAAAATCTAGGTTTTGTCCGTGAGATTTGCTTAATACAACACAAAGTTGATAAATTTTTTTTACATTATCATCAAAAAAACGTAAAGTCTTTTGCAAATATTTATTATCTAACATTACACGTCTATTAACACATTCTAAAAGCTCATTTTTAAAATGCTTCTCATTTATTAGAAAAGGTTTATTCTTTAATTGATGAATAAAAGCATCTATTTTCAAATCTTCAAGTAAAGAAGGGCGTAGGCATGACAACACAAGCTCTGCAAAATACTCAAAACTTCTTTCATTCAGCTTTATAATAAGCTTTTTAATAATTGACTCAAAGTCCTCATATTTGCTTATACCATATTTGAGTATTTCATTTTCAATTTCATCATTTTCATAGTTTTTTTCAAATTTTTTCCATTTTTTTTCAAGCAAATAAATACTTTCGCTCTCCATAGTCTTTGAAACCCTTGCTAAACTCATCTGAACAAGCTCTTTTATTTTCCTGTCTTTGCTTTTCTGTAAAGCTGTTAAAATAGTCATTATAAGTTCAAAAAATTCATTCAGTTGTCTTCCATTTTGCCTATTAAGTGTAGAGATAATAAAACTTATAAATTGTTCAATATTGTGTATATTCTTGGAATTGCATTCTTTTTGAAAATTAGGCAAGAGTAAATTTTTGTATTTTTCAAGCTTTAAAGCAATAGTACTTGAAAAACCATATTTTTGAGAAAGCTCTTCAAAAACTTCGCTGTAATTTTCCGGAGTAGGCTTAAGTTTTCTCTCTTTAAGAGTTAAAAGCGTTTTTTTAGCTATCTCATTAATGTTTAATGGCATTTTTATGACCTTTGATTGCAATAACAGAAATAAATTCATCAAAAGCTTCACTTGAAGCTCTGCGGATAGCATTATAACGCGCTGTATCGCTTATAACACTATTTGGAGTAATATCAAATTTATAACTTCCACTCGTTGTAAAATTTTCATTGCTTCCATCTTTAAATACAACATTAAATTCTAAATTCAATCTCGCCTTATAAGCTACAACATAACCATTTTTATCATAAGCAAGAGGCAGAAATTCAAGATTATTCATTCTTACATTGATAATGTCATCAGCTTCGTGTTTTAAAGCAAGCTTACGTCCAAGCTTTGAAATAACGATTTCTTTTAACGTGTCTGCAACAAAAATACTATTTCTAGGATCTTGCAAACTTAGTTCAACATTGACATAAATTTTTTCATTAAAAATTGTATTTGCTATTTTCGAAGTAGGTACATAACCACAGGATACAAAAAAACAACTAAAAAAAATAAGAAAAAAAGCTCTCATTCCACAACCAAATTCACAAGTTTTTTCTCTACATAAATTTCTTTTATTATTTTTTTTCCTTCAACCCATTTTTTTACAGTGTCTTTAGCATGTTGTATAATTTCATCTTTTGATAAAGTGTTTGGTATTTCAATTTGTGCTCTTTTTTTTCCATTCACACTCACAGCTAGAACAAAACTTTCTTGCAAAAAGACTTCAGGTTTAAGCTCAATTTTTCTCAAATTCTCACATCTAAAAAGAATGGAACTCAATTCAAAACAAATATGAGGAATAATGGGTTCTAACACATTTAAAATAATATAAAAAGCCTCCTGTTTTAAAGCCTCATTGTTACAAACATATAAAGCATTCAAAGCTTCCATACAAGCAGCAATAAGCGTATTAAATGTAAAGCTTTGAGTATAAACTTCTTCTGACTTTTTCAAAGCTTCATACACTTTAAGTCTTGCATACTTTTCTTCTTTATTTAAACATTCTTGTTGTAACTGCAACAATGGTAATTTTTGTACAGACAAAGCCCTATCATAGAGTTTGCAAAGAAATCTGTATGAACCTTCCAATGCCTCATTATTCCATTCAAGTTCTTTAAGAGGAGGGGCAGCAAAAAGTATAAAAAGTCTTGCTGTATCAGCACCGTATTTACCTACAATATCATCAGGGTCAATAGCATTACCTTTTGATTTACTCATCTTTGCGCCTTTATTTAAAACCATACCTTGAGACAAAAGCCTTTCAAAAGGCTCATCTTGTTGCAAGTAGCCTAGATCTCGTAAAGCTTTTTGAAAAAATCTTGCATACAGTAAATGTAAAATAGCGTGTTCTATGCCACCTATATATTGATCAACATTCAACCAATACCTCACACTCTTTTCATCAAAAGCTCGGTCTTTCCACGTTTTCTCATCACTTGCAAAACGTGCAAAATACCACGAACTCTCAAAAAAAGTATCTAAAGTATCAGTCTCCTTTGTAGCTTCTTGTCCACATTTTGGACAAGAACATTTTTTCCAAGTTAGATGTTTTTCAAGAGGATTACCCTCTCCTGTAATCTCTACATCATCAGGCAAATTAATAGGCAAATTTTCCAAATTCTGAGGAACAATACCACAATTCGCACAATGAATCATAGGAATAGGAGCACCCCAATATCTCTGTCTTGAAACACCCCAATCTTTGATTTTAAAATTAACAACTCTAGTGCCAAGTCCAAGCTTTTCAAAATACTCTATAATCTTTTCTCTTGCTTCATTGCATTCTAAACCATCAAATGAAGCACTATTAATCAATTTTCCTTCTTTTCGCGTCCAAGCTGCATTTTTTTGCGCATCTGGATGTTGTATAACCTGTTTCAAAGCAAGATTGTATTTACAAGCAAATTCAAAGTCTCTTTCGTCATTTGCAGGAACTGCCATTAAAGCACCATTTCCATATTCAGCTAAAACAAAATTAGCTACCCAAACAGGAATTTTTTCTTTGCTTAGAGGATGGATAGCATATATTCCAAGATCGTATCCTTCTTTTTCATTTTGATTTCTCTCTTTAATAGTTTGATTTTGAATTCTTCTAATGCGTGCAATGACTTTTTCATCAAGTATTTTTTTTTCAAGTAAATGATTGACTATACTGTGTTCAGGTGCTAAGGCTATATAACTCACTCCATACACAGTATCTGCTCTTGTAGTAAAAACTTTCACACTTTGCTCACCTGCTTTAGAAGCATTTTCTTCATCAAATTCAAAAGAAAATTCTAAACCATAGCTTTTTCCTATCCAATTTTCCTGCATAGTTAAAACCTGTTGTGGCCATTTATCTTTTAAATATGCAAGCTCGCTTAAAAGCTCATCAGCATAAGCGGTAATCCTCACATAGTAACCGGGCATCTTTTTTTGTATCACCTCACTCCCACAACGCCAACACCTTCCTTCTTCAACTTGTTCATTAGCCAATACAGTCTGATCTTTTTCACACCAATTTACTTTTGCTTCTTTTGTATAAATAAGTCCTTTCTCATACATTTTAATAAAAAATTCTTGTTCAAATTTTGTGTAAAGAGCATCAGAAGTCGCAAGCATTCTTTTTCTGGAAAAAGAAAAGCCTAAAGAAAAAAGCTCATCTTTCATATAAGCGATATTTTCATAGGTCCAAGTTTTTGGATGAATGTTATGTTGTATAGCAGCATTTTCAGCAGGCATTCCAAAACTATCAAAACCAATCGGATGTAAAACATTATATCCCATTTTTCTATAATATCTTGCTAAAGCATCGCCTATTGTATAGTTTCTTACATGCCCCATATGAATACGTCCGCTTGGATAAGGAAACATTGAGAGGATGTATTTTTTTTCAAGAGTAAAATCATCTTTTGGTTCAAAAACTTCATTTTTTTTCCAAAATTCTTGCCATTTTTCTTCTATTTGCTTTGCATTATAAGCCATTTCTCCTCCTTAAATTCTCCCTTTTTCATACATTGCACGTGTACGTTCTTTTTCCTGTTTTCTCTTCACTTTCTCTAATTCTTTAGCTCTAAAATCTAAAACACTAAATTTAAACCAAAGCAAAATAGGACTTGCAACGAAAATAGAACTCAAAGTTCCGATAAAAATACCTATAATTAATACTAAAGAAAAACCTTCTATCATAGAGCTGCCAAAAAAATACAAAATCACAACGGTAGCTAAAGTAAGTCCGGAGGTTAAAACAGTTCTTGAAAGTGTAGCCGAAACGCTTTCATTAATTATAAGCGTAAGTTCAGTTTTTTTACTTGTTTTAATACTTTCTCGAATTCTATCAAAAACAATAATAGTATCATTTAAAGAATAGCCAAGCACAGTTAAAACTGCAGCTAAAATATCTAAATTCACATCAATATCCAAAAGACAAATAGCACCTAAAGTAATCACAACATCATGTATTTCACTAATAATAGCAGCAAAAGCGAAACGCCATTCAAAACGCAAAGCTATATAAAGAAGTATAGCAATAAAAGAAAGTCCTATGGCCATTAAGCCTTTATTTCTTAATTCATCTCCAACTTTTGGACCGACAATATCTACACGTCTTAATTCAAAGGAACCCGTCTCTTGTAAAAGTGTTACAACATACTCACCTATGTCATTACTAATATTATCATTAGTTCCTAAAAAACGTATTGTAATTTCCTCTTGACTTCCAAATTCACTTACAGAAAGATTTTCAAAAACTCCTGCTTGACTTAATATTTGTCTGATTTGCGGTATGGGAGCTTGATTTTCATATTTAAGTTGTATGAGAGTTCCACCACTAAAATCAATACCATAATGCAAACCTTTGAAAAAAAGAAGAATAATTGAACCAAAAAACAGAAGAAAAGAGAGAGAGATTGCAACAAAACGCATTTTCATAAAATCATAAATTTTCTTTTCGCTAAAAAATTGCATTATTTTCTCCTATAAGCAAACCAAAATCTTGTATTATTACTTTTTTCAATAGAGGACATAAAATATTCAAACATTCCGTGCGTTCCAAGTATAGCTGTAACCATAGAAACAATGATCCCTATTCCCAAAGTTACAGCAAAACCTTTCACTGCTCCTGTACCATAAACATAAAGAGCAAGCGAAGTAACTAATGAAGTAACATTCGAATCTACAATAGCACTCATAGCATTTTTATAACCATTCTCTATACTTGTTCGAATGGATTTACCTTCTCGTAAAAGCTCACGAATTCTCTCATTGATAATAACATTTGCATCAACTGCCATTCCAACAGTTAAAACAAGTCCTGCCATACCCGGCAAAGTTAAAGTAGCACCAAAAATCGCCATTAAAGCAACTATAATGAGGATATTTGCAATCAAAGCAATGTTGGCAAAGATTCCTGCAACACCATAATAAAAAACCATAAAAAGAATAATAAATGCAGAAGCTCCAAGTAGTGCTATCATACTCATTATAATACTATCATATCCCAAAGATGGTCCTATACTTCTTTGTTCGAGCAATTTTACAGGAGCTAAAAGCGCACCGCTTCGTAAAGCTACGGCAACATCTCGTGCTTCATCCTGCGTAAAATTCCCACTAATCTGCCCGCTTCCACCGCCTATTCTTTCATTGATTGAAGGAGCTGAATATACTTTATCATCAAGTACTATAGCAAGTCTTTTTCCAACATTTGCACCAGTATAATCACCAAAAATTTTTGCCCCTTGAGAATTTAATGTAAAATTAATCACAGGATAAGAACTCTTATCACTAAAAGCTACCCTTGCATCAGTAAGCATAGAACCATCTAAAATAGGAATATTTTTTACAGCGTATTTTAAAGTCTCATTTTTTGCGTCTGCAAGAACAACAAGTCCATAAGCTCTAGCTTCATCTTCAGTCATTGTAGAAGCTAAAGGCATTTTTGAATCATCAAGCTCCATCAACTGCAAATGAGCCGCCTTTGTAATTCTTTCTTTAGCCCTTTGTTCATCTTCTTGCGTCTTAATACCTGGAAGTTCGACTAAAATTTTATCTTCACCTTGTCTTGCTACCGTTGGTTCAGCAAGTCCAAATTCATCAAGACGATTGCGTATAGTTTCAACAGCCTGTAAAAGGGCGAAATTCTCTATATTTTTTTTCTCTGCTGTTGTAAAAGCTATCGTATAATGCATAGCATTCTCTTTAACATCAAGACCTTGTATTTGGGCTAAAATGTTTTGAAATTTCGACACATCTGCTTCATCAAGCAAATTCAATTCTAAGCTCTCATCATAAACAAGAAGTTTGTCTATAAGAATATTTTCTTTTTTAATAGAATAATTCAATGAGGAAGCAAGTATTTTAAGCTTAGCTTTTAGCACTTCTTTATTATCCACTCCTAAGAGCATATAAAGCCCGCCTTGCAAATCAAGTCCTAAAACAATCTTAGCACCCCTTTGAGTCTGCAAAAAAGAAGGAAAAGAGAAAATCACCCCAAAAAGAAACACAACTAAAAAAATCCCTAGCTTATAGCTAAGTTTGAAACTATGCATCAATCTTCTTTGCTACAAATTCTCGTGAAATTTTTGCAGTAACATTTTCTTCATTAAGTTTAACTTTGATAAAATCTTGTTCTGGTTTTATAACCTCGCAAATCAGTCCTCCATTTGTAATAATTTTATCACCTTTTTGTAGGGACTCAAGCATTTGTTTATGATTTTTAGCTTGTTTTTGCTGAGGTCTTATAACTAAAAAATAAAAAATCGCAAACAGCACAATAAGAGGTAATAATGAAGTTAAAACTGAATTTTCTCCCATATTTTTCCTTTATTCCAAAAAAATTAAATTCTAATTCTAGCACTTTTAAAATAATAAAACTCTTTTTTATTGCATTTTTACTTTCAAATCCTATTTATCTTTCTTTTTTTGAAAATATCGTTGTTGAAACAATCAGCCCTTTTTTAGCTATATGGGGACTCGTTTTATTATTACGATGTAAAAATGGCAAGGCATATTTTTGGATAGGATTTTTAGTTGGTATTTTTTGGTTTTGGTGGATAGGGCTTGGTATGATTTATTTTAATCTTGCTTATTTAACACCTTTTGTTGCCCTTGCAATAGGTTTAGTATATGGGATACTTTTTAGAATATGCTATGCCTTACGATTTGATTTTCTAAGACTGCTTGGAATTTTTGCTTTAAGTTTTATACACCCTTTAGGTTTTGATTGGCTTCAGTGGGGAATTTTCACAGTATATGGTTTTTTCGAAACAGGTACTCGTGGGCTTATTTGTCTTTTTTTAATCGCCTATTTTATCTATGAACACTATATTTCAAGATACTACAAAATAGGCATTGTTCTCATCTTATTTTTCACAGGATTGCATTATAAACAAAAATATGCTGATAAACTTGAACTCACCTATAAACTCATCAATACAAACATCTCACAAGAGCAAAAATTTCTACAAGAAAATCTTCTTTATAATTCTAATGTTCTTATTGAAGAAATTCTACAAGCCATAGCAGAAAAAAATAATCTCATCGTTTTACCCGAAACAGCCTTTGCTTTTTCCTTGCACAATACGCAGTATGAAACACTCTTGCGAGAGCTTTCACATAAAATAATTATTATCACTGGAGCCTTTAACGAAGAGACGGAGCGATTCTACAATAGTACTTATATTTTTAAGAATGGCAATATGTACATCTTTAACAAACATTTTCTTGTACCTTTTGGAGAAGAATTCCCTCTCTTTAAAAATGTAGTACAAAAATACTTCTTACCTCAAATAAAAGAGTTTGACAGAGGTCCTCTTCAAAATCAATACAAGTTAGAAAATAAGATTATAACAAATGCTATCTGTTATGAAGCTACAAAAGAACAAAACTATAAAAATTCTAGCATTATCATAGCCTTAAGCAACAATGCGTGGTTTGCTCATTCAAGCGAGTATAAACTCCAACAACTTTTAATACGTTTTTATGCTAATAAATACAATGTAAGTGTCTATCATTCTGTCAATGGAAAAGAAAATGCCATCATACAACCAAAAGAACCTCTAAGTCAAAAATGGATAAGGAGCATAAAAGAATTTGAATTTGTAAAAACGATGTTGTTGTAAAAACCTCAAATAGAGGCTTTATACATCAAAGGAGTTTTGTAAATTGCTCTAAATCATCAAGCTTTTCCCAAGGATAGTCCTTCTGTCCAACCTGCCCTCTTGCAGCAACATCAGCGTATAAGAAAGTATCTTTACCCGGTTTATCAAGAGAAAATTTATCGCGTATCCAATTTGGAGTCAATGGAAAATTTTCCATTACAAATTGACTTAATTTTTCGTCGCTAACACCAGTATTTGTTCCCATACAATCGACGCTTACAGAGGTTGGCTGTGCTACTCCTATAGCATAACTAAGTTGGACTATACATTTTTTTGCAAGTTTTGCAGCAACTATGTTTTTAGCTAACCATCTTGCTGCATACAATCCGCTTCTATCAACTTTTGTATAGTCTTTACTTGACTGTGCCCCGCCTCCTATTGGCGAATAACCGCCGAAACTATCCACTATCAATTTTCTTCCTGTTAAACCACTATCGTGTAAAGAAGAATGATTAACATACTTTCCTGTAGGATTGATTAAAATCCTTGTTTTTTTAGGATTAAAAAGCTCCTGAGGCAATGGTGTTTGTTCGATAAGCTTCATCACCAAAGCCCTTAAATTTTCTATTTTCATATTTTCAACACAAGGAACAGAAACAACTATGGTATGAATACTTTGAACCTGACAATTTTCAAAATTTGCCTTTGTCCCATAATCAACAGTTACTTGAGTTTTAATATCTACACCAAGCTCATTTGGATGAGCTTTTGCATAAGCATAGACTGTATCACAAAGCATTCTTGCATAAGTAATAGCCGCTGGCATATACTCATTCGTTTCACAACTTGCAAAACCAAACATAATACCTTGGTCTCCAGCCCCAACTTCTCCATCTTCTTTATCTACACCTTGAGAAATATCAGGGCTTTGCTCATTCAAAAAAACTAAAACCTCAACATCATCAGGATGCAAGCACTGCTCTTTAGTAAAATATCCAGCACCATCATAGCCTATATTTTTTAAAACATTCTTTACTAAATTGTCATAATCAGTCTTGCTAAGTTTGTAAGAAGACTTTACTTCGCCTCCTATTACAACTTTATTTCCTGCAACAAAAACCTCACTCGCCACCCTTGAATTTCTATCTTTTTTCAAGAGTATATCCACTATTGTATCAGCGATTATATCAGCGCATTTATCAGGATGACCTGCGCTTACGACTTCTGAAGTGAATAGATACATAAAAAGTCCTTTCATAAAAAATGAGTTGTGATTGTAACTAAAATTTTGCTTATCCTAGCTTAAGCTTTTAAATTCACAAAAATTAAGTTAAAATGAGCTAAAATAATAGAAATAACAAAAAGGCCATTTTATGTTTTCTCGACTCATAAAAAGCTATATTAATGGAAATTTAATATTTCAAATAAGCATAGGCATATTTTTAGGTATATTTATTGGAGTGTTTTTTAAAGACTTTAGCGAAGTTGCAAATGTGCTTGGAATGCTTTTTATAAATGCTCTAAAGGCTATTACACCTCTACTTGTTTTTGTTCTCGTCTTAGGTTCGCTTTGTACAAAAAATATCTCACAAGAAAGCTCTCAATTAAAAAAAGTTATCGCTCTTTACATCATAGCAACTTTTTTGGCTTGCATTTGTGCTCTCATTGCAAGTTTTCTCTTCCCTATAGAACTTGTTTTGGAAGGAGTGCAAAAAACTGAAAATTCCTCTCCCGGTAATATCCAAGAAGTCTTTGAAAGTTTGCTTTTAAAAATGGTTGATAATCCGATCAATGCTTTAGCAAATGGAAATTATTTAGGAATTCTCACTTGGGCTATTGGAGGTGGCTTTGCTTTAAGATGGTGTTCAAAAGAGACAAAACAAGTTTTTAGTGATATAAATGAAGCAATGCTTAAAAGTGTTCAATTTATAGTTAAACTTGCTCCTTTCGGAATTTTTGGGCTTGTGGCAAATTCAGTTGCACAAACTGGAAGTGCAGGAATGTTAAGTTATATGAAACTTTTGGCAGTACTTGTTTCTACTATGTTTTTTGTATACTTTGTAATCAACGCTCTTATTGTTTTTTTCTGCACAAGAAAAAATCCTTTTCCTTTAATCTTTATTTGTCTTAGACACAGTGCGTTATTTGCTTTTTTTACAAGAAGTTCAGCAGCAAATATCCCGGTAAATATGACACTGTGCAAAAAACTTGGAATCAATAAAGACCTTTATAGCATTTCTATCCCTTTAGGTGCTACTATCAATATGGGAGGTGCAGCGGTAACTATAAGTATTTTAAGTCTCGCAGCAGCTCATACCATAGGTATAGAAGTAAGTTTTTTTCAGGCATTTTTATTAAGTATTATCGGCACCTTTGCAGCGTGCGGAGTCAGTGGAGTGGCTGGTGGTTCTTTGCTTCTCATTCCTCTAGCGTGTTCCTTGTTTAATGTTAGTTATGATGTAGCAATGCAAGTAGTAGCTGTTGGTTTTATAATTGGTGTGATACAAGATAGTGTTGAAACTGCACTTAACAGCTCTACTGATGTCTTATTTACTGCTATTTGCTCAAAAAATAAGTTAAATTATAAAATTGGATCATAATGAGGCATCTTCTTACAACCCGAGATTTAAGCAAAGATGAAATTCTTAAACTTTTTGATGATGCACGAATCTTTTTAGATGAAAAACCAAGAGATATACTTAAAGACAAAAGTATTACAACAATTTTCTTTGAAAATTCTACACGCACACTTTCTTCTTTTGAAAGCGCAGCAAAACGACTCGGTGCTAAAGTTTTAAGACTTGATATTTCTCAATCAAGTTCAAAGAAAGGAGAAACTCTCTTTGACACTGCAAGTGTTTTAGACGCAATGAGTCCAAATGCCATCATTGTAAGGCATCGCAGTTCAGGTGTACCTCATATCCTAGCTCAACATATGCACTGTCCTGTTCTTAATGGAGGAGATGGAAAACACGCTCACCCAACACAAGCTTTACTTGATCTTTTTACTTTGTATGAGTATTTTCAAGGCAAGGTTGAAGGCAAAAAAATTCTTATAGTAGGCGATATTAAAAATTCACGTGTAGCAGCTTCAAACATAGAACTTTTAAGTCGTTTTGGGTTTTCTATTACTTTAGTTGCTCCGCCTCATTTTATGCCCAATATTACTCTACCAAAATCGTATTCTTTAAGCGAAAAACTGCTTTCAGAAAGTGATGTTATAATGAGTCTAAGAACACAAAGTGAGAGGCACAATACAATACTTTATGCTTCTTTGAAAGACTATGCAAACGATTTTTGCATTAGCACTAAACTTTTAAAAGACAATAAGCCAATTTTACTTCACCCAGGACCCGTTAATCGCAATATTGACATAAGTGATGAAGTCTTAAATAGCGAAAAAAGTTTTGTTTTGAAACAGGTAAAAAATGGCGTTGCTATACGAATGGCTGTTTTAAAAAAATTGATTACAGAAAATTAAGGAGAAGAAATGTTAGAATGGGATTTGAAAATCTTATTTGACAATAAAGAAGAACTTGAAAATTTCACCCAACATAATATAGAGCAAGCAAAAGAATTTCAAATTCAATTTGAAAACAAACTTATGCATTTAAATCCTGAAGAATTTTTAACCGCCTTACAAAAGTATGAAATTTTAAATCAAAACTTACAGAAAATAGCTACTTATATCTGCTTAATTTTTTCCAAAGATACGAGTCTTGGTTCTTTTTATGCTGCTTATGAAGAAAAAATGAAAAAGATTGAAGAAAAACTTCTTTTTTTTGAGCTTGAATTTTGCGAGCTTCCAGAAAAAAAAGCTTTAGAATTAAAAAATTATTGCACAACATATAGTTTTTATCTCGATTCTCTATTGAAAAACAAAATTCACAATCTCACTCAAAAAGAAGAAAGAATATTGCTTTATCTTTCAAATACAGGTGCAAATGCTTTTAGTCGCCTGTTTGATGAAAAAATGAGTATGCTTCAAATACCTTTTGAAGGAAAAAAACTTAGCGAAGAAGAAATACTAAGTAAAATGTACAATGAGGATCGCAAAATCCGCAAAAAAGCAGCAAAAAGATTCACTAAAAGTCTTAAAAAAAATTCACACTTATTAACTTTTATTTTCAATATGATTAAAACAGAAAGGCAAAATATTTGCTTCTTAAGAGGATATAAAAACGCTGAAATTTCAAGACATATTAGCAATCAAATTTCACAAAAAAGCGTTGATGCTCTCATCAACACAAGTCAAACAAATTTCCATCTTGTTTCACAATTTTATAAAAAGAAAAAACAAATTCTAGGCTTTCATAAGTTGAAAGATTATGACCGCTATGCACCAATAGGCAAAGAAACACAATTCAGTTTTGAAGAAAGCAAAGAAATTATTCTCAAAGCCTTTGAAAGTTTTTCAGCTGATTTTGCTGCTATTGCTCAAGAAGCTTTTCAAAAAGGTTGGATAGACGTCTATCCACAAGAAAAAAAACAAGGTGGAGCCTTTTCTCACCCGGCAACTTCAGACGCCCACCCTTTTATCCTGCTTAATTATACAAATCAAAGAAGAGATCTTTTCACTCTCGCACACGAACTTGGGCATACTATCCATCAAAAACTTTCATATCAAGTAAGCTTTTTAAATCAAAACACTCCATTAACCACAGCAGAAAGTGCTTCAGTTTTTGCTGAAATGCTTGTGTTTGATTTCATTAAGAAAGAACTCAAAAAAGACGAATTGCTCACTCTATATGCCGGAAAAATTGAAGACATTTTTGCCACGTTTTATAGACAAATTACTTTCACTTGTTTTGAAAGACGTATTCATAATTCTAAAGGAGAATTAAGTACAAATGAGATTAATAAAATCTGGATGGAAGAATCACAAAAAATGTTTGGAGAGAGTGTCAATTTAAGCAAAAATTACGCTTTATGGTGGTCTTATATTCCGCATTTTATTCACTCGCCTTTTTACTGCTACGCTTATGCCTATGCCCAACTTCTTGTTTTGGCGCTGTATGGACTCTATAAAAGTGGTAGATGTGAAAATTTTAAAGAACTTTACACAACAATGCTTAGTCGTGGTGGAAGTGTAAGCCCTAAAGAGCTTGTAGCAATGTTTGGCTTTAATATAGAAGATACAAATTTTTGGAATATAGGCATAAGTGAAATACAAAAACTCATTGATGAATTTACAAGGTTAAAAATATGATAAAAACAATTTTAAATGATGAATATTTCATCGCTTTAATGCAAAAACATTGCTATGAAGTACTCAACAGTCTAATAGAAAATAAACAAGAATTTTCCATAGTTACAAATACAAATTTCGTTGATTTTGATCCTCCTTTACCACCTGATTTAGATGTAAAAAAGAATCCTTATACCCTCTTTAGTCTAGCTGGCTATACTTTTGACTCCTTAGAATTACACAAGGATTTTTTACTTTTTCACGCTGGTTTTGGACCACAAGATTATGCTTCTTTCGTAAAAGTTGATTTAGGGGCAATTGCTCAAATTCAAATTGAAAATCACGTTTTATTTGTTAATTTTAGCTTATATAAACGTAAAGATGAAACAGAAATTCAAAAATCAAAAAACATCTTTTTAAACAACCCTAAAAATAAAGACCTTTTTAAAAAATGAAACTCTTTGAAGGATTAAACGAAAATCAAATTCAAGCCGTACAACACATTGATGGGGCTATGCTTATTTTAGCAGGCGCTGGAAGTGGCAAAACAAAAACAATTACCACAAGACTTGCATATTTAATTAAAGAGATAGGCATACCTTATAAAAATACGCTTACACTCACTTTCACCAATAAGGCTGCTGCAGAGATGAAAATGAGGGCTTTAAAACTTATGCAAAATGAAGTCAATCCTTTGCTTTGCACTTTTCATAAATTCGGACTTTTCTTTTTAAGAATGCATATAGAAAAGCTTGGACGTAAGAATAATTTTACTCTCATTGATACAGAAGACAGCAAAAAAATTCTTAAAGATCTTACAAATAGTCAAAAAATAAATCCTTCCATTGCTCTTGACTTTCTTTCTCATTGCAAAAACAACTGCAAAAGCGTAGAAGAAATTTTTAACGATACAGAACTTTTAAAAAACCAACACAAAGAATTCAATACAATGCAAGAACTAGCTCTTCTCTATCAAAAATACCATAATTATCTTTTACAATTTAATTTTGTTGATTTTGATGATTTACTTTTATTACCCTACATGATTCTTGATAAAGAAAATAATTTTGCTTTAGAACAAAGTAGATTGTATCAGTATATAATGGTCGATGAATATCAAGATACAAATGCTTTACAACACAAAATTCTAAAAAAACTTTGTAGCGAACACGAAAACATTTGTGTCGTTGGTGATGATGATCAAAGCATTTACAGCTGGCGTGGGGCAAAGATAGAAAATATCTTGCATTTTCAAAATGAATTTAGCAAAGTCAAGCTTATTAAATTAGAACAAAACTACCGCTCGGTTGGAGCGATTTTAGAAGTAGCAAATACTCTTATCTCACATAATAAAAAAAGACTTGGAAAAACCTTACTTTGCACAAAAGAATATGGTCAAAACATACAATTTTTACAAAATGATGATGAAAAAAATGAAAGCATAAAAATAGCACAGGCTATTAAAAACCATTTAGCACAAGGTACAAAAGCAAACGAAATAGCTGTTTTGTTTCGAGTGAATGCTCTCTCACGTGCCTTAGAAGAAACCTTAATGAAAGAAAAAATTCCTTACAAGCTTTTAAGTGGAGTACGTTTCTATGAGAGGCAAGAGATTAAAGATCTTATTTCATATCTGCGATTTTTGCTTAATTCAAATGACGATTTTTCCTTTAAACGTATCATTAATCGTCCAAAAAGAGGCTTTGGAGAGGTCAATTTTCAAAAGCTCCAATCATACGCACAAAAAGAAAATATCTCACTTTTCGAAGCACTTTGCAATCTTGATGGAAGTCATTTCTTCTCTAAAAAAATAGAAAATGAAATTCATCTTTTTATAGAAAATATAAAAATACTAAAAGAATGTGAAAATGTTAAAGAACTGGTGGATACAATCGAAAGCAAAATAAAACTCAAAGACTTTTATAAAGAACAAGCTGATGGTGAAGACAGATTGCGTAATATTGATGAATTTTACGCGAAAATGAAAGAAAGAAGCGATGAATATTTAAGCGATATCTTAAATGAACTTGCACTGTTAAGCGAACAGGATCATTTTGAAGGAGAGTGTATTTATATTATGAGTATACACACAAGTAAGGGGCTAGAGTTTGATGATGTTTTCATCATAGGACTTGATGAGGGTTTTTTCCCTCTTTATAGCGAAACAAGTACTCTGGAAGAAGAAAGAAGACTTGCTTATGTAGCTTTCACAAGAGCAAAAAAATTCCTCTGTCTTAGTTCTGCAAATTCAAGATTCCACAAAGGAACAAGGACAAGGCTTGATACAAGCAGATTTATAGCCGAAAGCGGTTTAAATAAAAAATCACAAGTAAAAAACCAAAATCAAATATATAAAAAAGGTGATTTAATCAAACATAAGATTTTCGGTATAGGCAGAGTGATAGAAATTTCGACACAAGAAAGTGAGCAACAGCTTGGCATTAGTTTTGGTGGTTTAAACAGGATTATTTCGGCATCTTGTGTAGAAAAAATATGAATAAACTTTTTGTTGCATATAAACCAACTCAAATAAGCTCTAATGCTTTTTTACAAAAACTTAAGAAAAAATACAAATGCGATAAAGCTGGGTATTCTGGAACACTTGATCCTTTTGCAAAAGGAGTTTTAATCATAGCATTTGGACAATTTACAAAGGTTCTACGCTTTTTACAAAAAAGTCCTAAAACTTACAGAGCCACTTTATGGCTTGGTGCGCATTCTTTAAGTCTTGATGATAAAAATATCATTGCAATTTCAAAACTTCCAACACTTGATTGCAAAAAACTTGAACAAATAAAAAATGAGCTTGTTGGGGAGCTTGTATATTTTCCTCCACAATTTAGTGCTAAAAAAATTCAAGGAAGAAGAGCATATGAACTAGCAAAACGTGGAGAATATGCGGAACTTAAGCCTTGCAAGATGCAAATTTTCAGTTGTGAAATCAGACAATACATTCATCCTTTTTTAAGCCTTGAACTGTGTGTAAGCGAAGGTTCTTATATACGCTCTTATTGTGAGCTTTTTGCTTCAAAACTTGGCATTAAAGCGAGTTTGAGCTCTTTAGAGAGATTGAGCGAAGGACAGTTTCGCTATGAGAATGAAAAAGAACTTAAAATACTTGATTTCCTTGCTATAAAACAAAATTTTATTTACGAAACAACAAAACTTGAAAATGGTCTAAAACTTGATAAAGCAGATTTTCAAATTCAAACAAATGGAATTTATTTTATTGTAAATACAGATTATTTTAGTATTATTGAAATTAAAAACGCTGAAGTTTTCTATCTTCTCAATAAAATTAAATTTTAAGAGAAAAAACAAGTATTATTAAATCAAATATAGTAAAATTACCAAAAAAAGAAAGCTAAATAGTAATGTTAATATTATCAAGAAAAGAAAGCGAAAGCATTATCATAGGTGATGGCATTGAAGTTAAAGTTGTTCAAACAGGAAAGGGTTATGCAAAAATAGGTATTGAAGCTCCAAAATCCTTAATGATTCTGCGAAAAGAGCTTATAGCACAAATCACAGACGAAAACCTCCACGCAATAGTGCAAAATGATGTAAAACTTGAAGACTTAAGCAAAAAAATAATGCAATGAAAGCATATGCCAAAGCAAATATCTTTTTAAAACTTGTAGGCTTAGATAGCCGAAAATACCACTTGATAGAATCCCGTTTTATCATTTTAGATACATTGTTTGATGAACTTTTGTTAGTTGATGAAAAACATACAGATGGTTTTGAAATTATTAGTGAATTTGATTGTGAAGATAATATTATCAAAAAAGCCTATTTTTTACTTTGTAAAAAAGGCTTTCAAAATGAATTAGAAGAACTTTTTCGTCAAAAAAGCCTTAAACTCATCAAACATATCCCTGTTTGCGCAGGACTTGGTGGTGGAAGTTCTGACTGTGCTTGTTTTTTACAGATGATGAATACAACTCTTAATCTAAAACTTTCTGCCTCAAATCTTAGAGAATTTGCAAAAGAATTAGGGAGCGATGTAGCATTCTTTCTGAGTGGTTTTAAGGCTGCAAATGTAAGTGGTTGTGGAGAAATTATAGAAGAGTATGAGTATGAAGATCTTGACTTGGATTGGGTCTTTCCAAACATAGTCTGCGAAACAGCCAAAGTGTACAAAGAATTTGATAAAATGCCATTTGATTTTACAAAAAGTCTTATAGAATCAAAAGAATTGAAAAAATGTTCTTCAAAAGAATTGTTGCATTTTAAAAACACTCAATTAAACGATTTATTTACTCCTTGTGCAAATTTTTATCCTAAAATGTCTGTGTATTTAAAACAAGGTTTTTTTCTTAGCGGAAGTGGAAGTGCGGTATTTAAACTAAAGGCTAAAGAATTGTGAAGATTATCGCAAAAAATAAAAAAGCTGCATTTGATTATAGTATAATAGAAAAATATGAAGCAGGGATAGTGTTAAAAGGAAGTGAAGTAGTAGCCTTAAGGGCTGGAAAAGCAAATTTAAAAGATTCTTTTGTACGTATTATTAAAGGAGAGCTCTTTTTGCTTAATGCCCATATTTCATATCTTAGCACAACACATTCTCATTATAAACACGATCAAAGAGCTGCAAGAAAGCTTTTAATGCACAGAAAACAAATCGATAAGCTTTTAGGGAAGGTAAGCACTCAAGGCTTTACTTTAATAAGTTTAAATTTATATTTTAACGCAAGAAACAAAGTAAAAACAACTCTTGCCTTAGCCAAAGGTAAGAATGTACACGACAAACGCGAAGTTTTAAAGAAAAAACAAGCTGATTTAGAAGCAAGATCAAGTTTAAAAAATTACAACTTTGAAAGGTGATAATGAAAACAAGGTATATAATACTTTTTCTCTTTTTAGGAATTCTCCTTAGCGGATGTTCAAATGAAAATATACAAAATGATTTTTTATTTAAAGAATACACTCAAGGTGAAAAAATCCTTTTACATAATATTAACGGAGGTTCAAAAACGCTTATTCGTACAAAAAATGGTTTTATTGTGGAGGGTGAAGAAAAAAAAATACTGATGTTTGATTTTTTTGGAACATTCTGCCAACCTTGTAAAGAAGAAGCTAGTACCTTAACAAAGCTTTGGAAAAACAATCTTTCTTCTTTAAATATCATAGGATTAACCCATTTTGAAACAGTCAGCGATGAAGAAGTAAAAAAATTTGCCGATGATTATGGCTCATATTATTTTTTGAGCAATAACGAACAAAATAATAGAATTATTGCTCAAATCTTAAAAGACATAGATTATCAAAATATGGAACAATTACCTTTTAAAGTAGTTTTAAAACAAGGTGAATATCAAGTGCTAAGTGATTTTTGGAAAACAAACACTGAAACGAAATACTACTTAGGAAAAGTTCCTATTAGTGTAATGCAAGAAGATTTAAACCGAATTACTAAGGAAAAATAATGCAAAAAATAAAAAGTTTAGACAAATATCAACTCAAAGAGCCTAAAATGTTTAAGATAATGCTTTTAAATGATGAAGTTACAACTATGGATTTTGTTGTTGAGATTTTAATGAATGTTTTTCACCATAGCTTTGATGATGCAAGTAAAATAATGCTTGAGGTGCATTGTAATGGAAGTGGAGTTTGTGGTGTTTATACGCAAGAAATCGCTCTCTCAAAACAAAAAAAAGTAGCTGATGCTGCAAAAATTGCTAATTTTCCTTTACAAACAAGAGTGGAAGAAGAATGAAATACCAAGAAGAACTCAAAAGATATTTAGATAATGCAAGACATTTAACTCTTATTAACAGGCACGAATTTATTACTTGCGAACATTTGCTTTTTGCATTGCTCAAACTTAGTACAGATTTTAAGTTAATTTTTGAAGAATTAGCTGATGGAGAATTTGAACTTTTGGAAAATGAACTCAAAAATCATATCGCACAAAAAAATCAGATTCTTAACAAAGAAATAGAACCTATAAATTCTGTTGTTTTAGACGAAATTTTACATTCTATCAAAAAAGAAAACCCTAAGGAAAATATTAAAATTATTGATTTTTTAGAAAAACTTTTAAAAGATGAAAGAAGCTATTCAAGCTATCTCTTACAAAAACACGAACTCAATTCTGAAAAAATAAATGAATATAAACATATCAACATAGCACATAATTTAAGCAATCTCACAAGTGATTTAACACTTCTAGCCACTCAAGGCAAAATCGATCCTTTAATCGGGAGGACCTTTGAGCTTGAAAGAATGATGCAAATTTTGTCACGACGCAAAAAGAACAATCCTATTTTAGTTGGTGAAGCTGGAGTTGGCAAAACTGCCATCGTTGAAGGTTTAGCCCTAGCAGTTTCTCAAAAAAAAGTCCCAAAGAATTTACAAAATGCCAAAATTTATAGTCTTGATATGGCTGCTATGCTTTCTGGGACAAAATACAGAGGTGAATTTGAAAAAAGAATTAAAGAACTTTTACAAGAACTTACGAAATTACCAAATGCAATCTTGTTTATCGATGAAATTCACACTATAGTAGGTGCTGGAGCTGCAGGCGAATCGCATACAGATTTTTCAAATCTCCTCAAACCTGCACTCAGCAATGGAACACTCAAATGCATAGGAGCAACAACTTACATAGAATATAAAAACACTTTCGATAAAAACAAAGCTCTAAGTCGTCGTTTCGCTAAAATTGCTGTTGATGAACCAAACAAAGAAGAAGCTTTACAGATTCTTAAAGGGTTAAAAAGCAAATATGAAAATTTCCACGGAATACAGTTTAATGATGAAATACTTGAAAAATCAGTTGAATGGGGAAAGAAATTTTTTAACGATAAATTTTTGCCTGATTGTGCTATCGATCTCATAGATGAACTCGGCGCTTCATTTGCCCTGAATACAAAAAATAAAAAAACGGCAAACTTAAACGACTTAGAAAGAGTATTGGCAAAGATGACTCAAAGTCATACGAACTTCGAATTCAATCAAACAAAAGCCTTATCAAACTTAAGTACGAAACTGCAAACGCAAATTTTTGGACAAGATGAAGTGATACAAAGTCTTTGTGCTACTTTGAAACAAAGTTATGCTGGATTTAAAAATGCAAATTCGCCACGTGGAGTTTTTCTTTTTACAGGTTCAAGTGGTGTTGGAAAGACAGAGCTTTGCAAGAAGTTAGCCTCTTTTTTAGGTTTGCACTTGCAACGTTTTGATATGAGTGAGTATGCTGAAAAACACTCTCTAAGCAAACTTATTGGTTCTCCTGCTGGCTATGTGGGCTATGAAGATGGAGGGCTTTTAAGCAATGGAGTACGAAAAAATCCTTTTTCTGTTGTACTTTTTGATGAAATAGAAAAGGCTCATCCTGATTTAAGTAATACTTTTTTGCAAATTTTTGATAATGCAGAACTCACTGACAACAGCGGTTTAAAGGTCGATTTTAAAAATACTATTATTATAATGACTTCAAATTTGGGGTTAAAAGAAAATAATGAACTTGGATTTTTAAGCAAAAATGAGGAAAAAAGTCACAGAGCCGTTAAAGATTTTTTTGCACCAGAATTTATCAATCGTATCGATAAAATTTTACATTTTAATGACTTAAATGATGCAATACTTGCCAAAATTGTACAAAAAGAACTCAATGAAATTGCAAAAAATTTAAAAAATATCACTTTAATAGCTGATGAAAAAGCAAAAATATATCTTGCAAAAAAAGCTTACAAGAAGGAATTTGGAGTGAGATTACTTAAAAGAATTGTCGCTGAAGAAATTGGTGAAAAACTAAGCGATGAAATCCTTTTTGGCAAACTTAAAAAAGGTGGAAAAGTAAAAATACAGCTTAACAAAAATGGACAAATCGAACTTTTATTCTGAACTTTTAAAAGCACCTTATGATGCCCCTGTTTTTCTAAGTCCTACTTTAAAATCTGATTTCATCATACAAGCTTATACTTTTGGACTTTTTCCTTGGACAAGCAATCCTGTAACATGGTGGTGCCCTGATCCTCGTTGCATTTTAATGCCACATCAAATTCATATTCAAAAAAATATGAAAAAACAGCTCACACTCTACACAATAAAACTTGATACGAATTTTTCAGAACTCATCACACTTTGTAAAGAGCAAAGAAAATACAGTTGGATAAATACTGAATTTATCACAATTTACACTGAACTTTTTGAACAAGGTTACGCTCACAGTTTAGAACTTTATGAAAATAATAAAATGATCGGCGGAATTTACGGACTTATTATAGGTAAAGTGTTTTTCGGTGAGAGTATGGTAAGTCTTAAGAAAAACGCTTCAAAAGTCGCCCTTATCAAACTCTGCCAACTTTTAGCTCCTTATGATTTCTTTATCGACTGTCAAGTTTATAACAAACATCTAGAATTTATGGGAGCAAAAAATATCAGTCGCAAGGATTTTTTAGCACTTCTTGAAAAAAAGTGCCAAGAAAAAAGCGGTTTTACAAATTTTAAAACCTTACTATAATAATAAAGCAAAATTATGACTTTTTAAAGTCCAGAGAAAGAGAATTGACACAGTGTCTTGTATTTTTAGCAGTAAAACCCTCTCCTTTAAAGATATGTCCCAAATGTCCATTGCAATTTGCACACACAATTTCAGTACGTACACCATCAGCATCAGGAATCTGCTTAACAGCACCCTCAATCTCATCATCAAAACTTGGCCAACCGCAAGAGGATTTAAATTTATCTTTTGAAGAGTACAATTTTGCATCACATTGTTTGCAATGATATGTTCCTTCTGCGTAAAAATCATTATACTTTCCGCTAAATGGAGCTTCAGTACCTTTATATAAAAGAATTCTTTTTTCTTCTTCACTTAAACGCTTCATATTTAAACTCCTTATTTTTCAATTTTTGATTAAATTATAAAGAAAAAAAGCTTTGAAACAATTTACTTTTATTTATTTTGATTTTTTATAATATTTTCCAATTAAGGATAAATAGCTCAAAATGAAACTTTTTTTTGTCTTCTTTGTATTTTTTTCTTTTCTTAATGCAAATCCCGCTCAACAACACTCAAACGCTTGGAAACATTTTGATTTCAACAGCACAAAAGAAGTACCAAAACCACAAGATGAAGAAGTTGATTTTAAGAAATATTTTAATAGCATAATTGCAAATACTTTAGAAAGTGAAAATGGAATAGACCAGAGTGATTCTAATGTGGATTTTGAAAATAAGAATATTCAAATAAAAAACTTAAAATCACTCTACGAGGGAGAAAATAATTCCTTATTTTTTCAAAGAGAACTTTTTGTAGCCCAAGACACCTATAATTACTCAATAGGACTTGTGGATCGCTACGAAAAAGATCAATTTATATTTGGAATAAACAGCTTTATTGACAAAAGAAAAGAAAATAATGAAAATAAAAGTATCGGAAGTGAATTTGTTTATAGTCGTTATATAAAAATATATAGCAATTATTATATACCGAAAGAAGAAGATAGAATATTACAATTTGGAATCAATTTCATCTTTCCACAATACAGATCTTTTATCTTTGGAGTCAGTTCAGACAATCAAAAAACTAATTATAAAATTTCTTATTCTCCATATGATGTTTTCTCTTTAGTTCTTCTACATAGAAATTTTAAACAACACGATGATGATTCCGCCATTGAAATTGGCTTTCATTTCAAGCTTGATTCAAATTTTATCAGGCAGTTTAAAAGCAAAGATAATAGTTTAGAAGAGGTTGATCGTTACGATTTTTTACAAAGAATGGATTAAAACAGATCTTATAGCAAAAATACTCCTTTATTGACACTATACCTGTAATTAATAAGTAAAAACTAAAATAAATTTTGATATAATCGTGGTTCAGATTTCACACGCATCTATCCTTTTAGCTTTGTCAAATATTTAAGGATGCGGAGGAATAAAGCTATATTGAAAGGAAAAATTATGGTTAGTATGAGAGATTTGCTCGAATGTGGGGTACATTTTGGGCATCAAACACGAAAATGGAATCCGAAAATGAAGAAATTTATTTTCGGTGAAAGAAAAGGTATATATGTTATTGACTTACAAAAAACTCTTAGATATTTCAGATATACCTATAATATAGTCCGCGATGCGGCTGCGGAAGGAAAAACTATACTTTTTGTAGGTACAAAAAAACAAGCTGGCGGAGCTATTAAAGAATATGCTGAAAAATGCGGGATGCCTTATATAAATCACAGATGGCTTGGTGGTATGATGACCAATTTTGGAACTATTCGCCAATCCATTAGAAAACTAGAAATTATAGAAAAAATGGAAGAAGATGAAAGCATTAAACTTTTAACTAAAAAAGAAGCTTTAATGCTTACAAGAAAAAAAGAGAAACTTCTTGCATACTTAGGAGGAATTCGGTACCTTAAAAATCAACCTGATATGATTTTTGTAATTGATACAGTAAAAGAAAAAATAGCAGTACAAGAAGCCAATAGGCTTAAGATTCCTGTTATCGCACCGCTTGATACAAACTGCGATCCTGACTTAGTTACCTATCCTATACCGGGAAATGACGATGCTATTCGTTCTGTACAGCTTTTTTGCCAAGAAATAGCAGAAGCGATCAACGAAGGAAAAGCTTTAAGAGAACAAGAAGAAACCGTAACCGAAGAAAACAAAGAATTTAGTGAAGAAGAAAAACAAGAAGTTTTAGATGAAACTATGAACGAAGAATATTTCGAAGAGGAGTAAGAATAATGGCTGAAATAACTGCTGCAATGGTAAAAGAATTACGTGAAAGCACAGGCGCTGGAATGATGGACTGTAAAAATGTTTTACAAGAAGCAGAGGGAAATTTTGAAAAAGCCGTGCAACTTCTAAGGGAAAAAGGCTTAGGTAAAGCAGCAAAAAAGGCTGACAGATTAGCAGCTGAAGGTTTAATAAGCGTAAAAATCAGTGATGATTTCACAGTAGCAACGCTTAGCGAAATTAATTCAGAAACCGATTTTGTTGCAAAGAACGAACAGTTTATCAAACTTACCAAAGACACAACAGCTCACATTCAAAATGAAAATTTACAGACAATAGAAAAACTTTATTCAAGTATTATCCAAGGAGTACAATTTGAGGAATATTTAAAGAGTCAAATTGCTACAATAGGTGAGAATTTAGTAGTAAGACGTTTTGCAACACTGAGAACTTCAAATAATAAAGGTATAGTAAATGGCTATATGCATACAAATGGACGTGTTGGTGTTATTATCTCAGCAGTCTGTGAAAATACTGAGATAGCGAATAAAGCGAAAGACTTTCTAAAACAGCTTTGTATGCACATTGCTGCTATGAAGCCAAGTTTTTTAAGTTATGAAGAATTAGATATGAAGTTTATAGAAAATGAATATAAAGCTTTAGTTGCTGAACTTGAAAAAGAAAACGAAGAAAGACGCAGACTTAAAGATCCAAACAAACCAGAACATAAAATTCCTCGATTTGCAAGTAGAAAACAACTCAATGAAAACATTTTAAAACAAATTGAAGAAGATATAAAAGCAGAACTAAAAGCCCAAAACAAACCTGAAAAAATATGGGCTAATATTATACCGGGAAAGCTCAATAGTTTTATCGCTGATAATTCTCAACTTGATAGTAAGCTAACCTTAATGGGACAATTTTATGTGATGGATGATAAAAAAACCATAGAACAAGTAGTTAAAGAGAAAGAAAAAGAATTTGGGGGAAAAATTACTATTGTTGAATTTATTCGTTTTGAAGTCGGCGAAGGCTTAGAAAAAAAAGCCGAAGATTTTGCTGCTGAAGTTGCAGCACAAATTGGCTAAAATGGAACTCTTAAGAGCGGAAAATCTTAGTCAAAGTTTTGATTATCCGCTTTTTAATAATTTAAATTTAAGTATATCTTCTAAAGATTGTATCGCTATACAAGGTTCAAGCGGTTGTGGAAAATCGACCCTCTTACACATACTATCTTCTTTACTTGCCCCAAATTCCGGGAAAGTTTTTTACAAAAACAATGACCTTTATGCTCTCAATGAAAACGAGAGAATGAAAATACGGCGTTATAACTTTGGAATCATTTTCCAAACCCACCATCTGTTTAAAGGATTTTTAGCACTTGAAAATATAGAGCTTGCAAGCGTTTTATCTGGAAAAGACTTAGACAGACAGCTTTTAAAAGATTTAGGCATAGATACAGTTTTACATCACAAAATAGGAAAACTAAGCGGAGGGCAACAACAAAGAGTTAGCATAGCAAGAGTACTATGTAAAAAACCGCAAATAATTTTTGCTGATGAAGCCACAGGAAATTTAGATTTTGAAAACGCAAAAAATGTTCTTGATCTTTTAATATCCTATGTTAAAGCCAATAATGCTGCTTTATTTTTCATAACACACGATTCTACTCTAGCAAGTTTTTGTGATAAAAGGTATATGCTTCACACAAATGGAATTTGTTAAGTATTTAGGTGATGAAAATATAGCTCTTTTTATGCTTTTATTTGCTAGAATTAGTGGATTAATGGTTTTTTTTCCATTTCTTTCGCACAATTCTATTCCAGCTGTGATAAAAGCTACGATAAGTTTTTTTCTTACTTTATACCTCTATCCCTTAGCAAAACTTTCGACTCCTTATTTAGATAATTTTTTTTTACTACATCTTTTAAGCGAAGTGTTTTTCGGTATGATAGCAGGCTTGATACTTCAAATTGTCTTTGCTATTATCTTAATGGCAGGTGAGCAAATAGCCTTTACTATGGGTTTTACGATGGCAAATGTTTTAGATCCTAGCTCTGGGACAAATATGCCCATTACTGCCCAAATTCTGCATTTATTAGCTTTGCTATTTTTTCTTGCTTTTGATGGACACCATCTTATACTTTTATTTTTAAGCCATTCTTTAGGTTTTATTCATTTAGGCGGATTTTATCCAAATGAAAACATAATGCTCTATCTCAATCAAGCTATGCTCAATATCTTCGTCATAGGTTTTAGTATGAGCTTTCCCATTCTTGCCATTTCTCTTTTAGCAGATGTTATTTTCGGACTTTTAATGAAGACTATGCCTCAATTTAATCTCTTGGTTATAGGTTATCCTATTAAAATAGCTTTAGGTTTTATTGTATTAATAGCCATCTTGCTTACAATGATGCAATATTTCCAAAAACTTATGGTAGAAGTTTTTGGAAATATGCAAACTCTATTTTTTACATAAGAAAAGGATAAATAAATTTATAATACAATAAATAATTATTTGTTTTAAGGATAATGATGAAAATTTTACTTTTAAATGAAAACCCTGTAGTGTCAAGGCTTATCAGTCTTAGTGCTAAAAAAATGTCCTACGAATTTAAAGAACTTCAAGCTTATGATGAAAAAGATACCCAATATTATGATGTTATTGTTGTTGATAGCGAAACCCCGGCACCCCTTAAAATTCTAAAAGAAAGATGCGATACAATCATCTTTCTTGCTCCGCGTAGTACAGAGATAGAATTAGAAGCTAAAATTCTTTATAAACCTTTCTTGCCAACAGACTTCTTAAATATCTTAAATAATAAAACTGCAAAACTTGACGATTCTATATATATCGATGAACTAGAGAAAACAGCTGATTCGACACCAAATATTGATCTTGATTTAGAGGTTGTAAAAGATGAAAACGATTTAGCCGGTCTTAGTTTAGATGAATTGGAACACAAGAGTGAAAGTAAAG
>NZ_JAPHNA010000010.1 GCF_026241315.1 Campylobacter sp. MIT 21-1684
CGAGGGAGTTTGAAATACATTCTTAGGTTTGAGCTTGTGATTGTAAAGATAGGCTCGTAAAAGTTTGGGAACTTGTGCTTTTCTGTACAATTCTTTATAAGCTTTTGGAAGTTTTTTACAATGTTCATATTTGAAAATGAAAGCCTGTTGATTTTTATATACTATTGCTATTTTTCCACTAACGACACAATCTCCTTTTCCAAGTTCCTTTCGTTGTTTAGCACTTACAACAATGCCAAATTTCTTTATGCATTTGGCAAGCAAACTTTCCTCATTTCTACAAATAACAATGCCGCCAATTTCTTTAATCTCTGTGCTGCCATAAAGCTTTTCAAAATCTCTATAAAGATAGCAAAAACTCTTCTGTACTCCTTGTGAAAATTGGGTGATAAATTGATTGCTATAATGTTTCCTTATACGATTTCTTAAGAATTTTTCATCAACATTACTCTCATCATCAAAATACAAAACTTTTTTTTGTTTTAAAAAAAACAGAATTTCATCTTTACTTGTGAAAAGTAAAGGACGTATTAGTGTATAATTTTTTCTTTGTTCAACTTCTTTCATTCCTAAAAGTTCAGCCAAACCAGCTCCTTTTGAAAATTGCATTAAGAACCATTCAAACAAATCATTAAGTTGATGTCCCATAAGAAGAGTTGTATAACCTTCTTTTTGACACAATTCTTCAAAGAATTCGTAGCGAAAGAGTCTTGCTTTGTGTTCGAAATTGCTTTCAAAAACAGGAGCTTGTTTGATAAAAATTTGTTTGTTGTATTCTAAGGCAAGTTTTTTTGCCTCAAGCTCTTCTACATCGCTTTCTTTGCGAGTCTTATAATTCACAAAGGCAAGATCAAATTCTATATTTTGAGAATGCAGGAGATAAAAAAGTGTCGTTGAATCACTTCCATATGAAAAAGCAAGAAGGTTCTTGTTTGTTTGTAAAAAGGCGAGAATTTCTTGTTTAATCATCTTTTTTTAAAGCTTTTGCTATGAGCTTTTTATCAAGACTTGCTGTAATTTCACATTCATATATTTCTCCCATTGTCAAAGTACCGCACAAGCTTTCATTAATTAAAATTTCACCATCAATATCCCTATCCCAACGTAAATCTTTACCAGCTATGAAAAACTCACCTTCGCTACTTTGTCCAGTGCATACTACTTTTCTTCTTTTTCCAAGCTCTTTAGTAAAACTTTTTTCTATGCTTTCATCGACAATTTTTTCAAAATTTTTCATTCGCAGATTAAGAGTTTTACGTCCAACTTGCTCCATAGCAAATGCAGCAGTATTTTCTTCTTGAGAATAAGCAAAAACACTTATTCTGTCAAAGTCAAATTCTTTGACAAAATCACAGAGTTCAAAGAAATCTTCATCGCTTTCACCCGGATGTCCTATGATGAAAGCTGTTCGTAAAAAACTATCGGGTGCTTTTTTCATCAAGCCTAAAAGTTTTTTAAGTTTTGCTGCATTTGTTCCTCTTTTCATAATTTTTAACATTTTATCGCTAATGTGTTGCAAGGGCATATCAAAATAATTCATAAAAACTTTTGAGGCAATAATCCTTTCTATCAGTTTTTCACTTACACTTGTTGGATAAAGATATAAAATTCTTGCAGCTCTTATACCTTCAAGCTCTTCTACTCTATCAATGAGTTGCAAAAGTCCATCTTTGACTCCTGTATCAAGAAGATAAGAACTACTATCTTGAGCGATAAAAGAGAAATCTTTATATCCTTTAGCAATGAGTGTTTCGAGTTCATTTATTATACTTGCAAGAGAACGTGAGCGAAGTCTGCCTTTAAAATTTGGAATGGCACAAAAAGAGCAGTTTTGATTGCATCCTTCGCTAATTTTAATGAAAGTATGAAAATTAGAACCTGTAATAAGACGTTGAGTATTTTTATCTTGCAGGTAGGTAGAATCTGAAAAGAGATTCGTTTTTTTTGTTAGAAGTTCATTGATTCTCTCATAATCACCGACTCCTGCAAACAAATCAACTTCGGGCAATTCCCGCAAGAGTTCTTCTTTGTATCTTTGAATAAGACAGCCAACTACCACAAGCAAAGAGTTTTTTTTTCGCTCCTGATTAAGTTCTAAAATGGCATTGATACTTTCTTTTTTTGCACTTCCTATAAAACCACAAGTATTGACTATCATCACATCGGCTTGATTTGCTTGATCTGTAAGCTCATAATGTGCGAGTTGCCCGAGCATAATTTCACTATCGACAAGGTTTTTGTTGCAACCTAGAGATTTAAGATAAAGTTTTGGCATTTTTAAATTTACTCTTTCTTTGTTATAATCTTGCTTTTTCGATCACAATTATAGCAAAGAAAATTATGGATACCTACGAATTTAGCGAACTTCTAAAAAGCTTGAAAAATAAAGTCAATAATATAGCTTCAATTATCAAACCTGATGCAATACAAATGCGACTTAAAGAAATAGAGCAGCTTGAAAATACTCCTGATTTTTGGAGTGATGTAAAACAGGCTAGCATTTTAGGAAAAGAGAAAACAAAAATCACCCATTTACTCAACAGCTATGAAAAGGCTTTGAATGCTTTAAATGATACAAGTGAGCTTTTTGATTTGGCAAATGCAGAAGATGATACTCAAACAGTACAAGCGTTGTTTGATGATGTTTTAAAACTTGAAAATACCATCACAAGTCTTGAAATTTCTATGCTTTTGAGTGGGGAAAATGATAATAAAAACGCCCTTGTTTCTATCCATCCTGGGGCTGGTGGTACCGAAAGTAACGATTGGGCTAGTATGCTTTATAGAATGTATTTAAGATTTTGTGAACGTGAGGGTTTTAAAGTAGAAACTTTGGATTTTCAAGAGGGCGATGAAGCTGGACTTAAAGATGTGAGTTTTTTAGTCAAAGGTGAAAATGCTTATGGCTATCTCAAAGCTGAAAACGGAATACACAGACTTGTGCGAACAAGTCCCTTTGATAGTGCAGGACGCAGGCACACGAGTTTTTCAAGCGTTATGGTAAGCCCTGAACTTGATGATGATATAGAGATTGAAATTGAAGAAAAAGATATACGCATTGATTATTATAGAGCAAGTGGAGCCGGTGGGCAGCATATTAATAAAACAGAATCGGCTGTAAGAATAACTCATATGCCAAGTGGTATAGTGGTGCAATGTCAAAACGACAGAAGCCAACATAAAAATAAAGCTACAGCCTTTAAAATGCTAAAATCCCGATTATATGAGCTTGAGTTTATGAAACAGCAAGATGCTTTAAATGCGACTGAAAAAAGTGAAATAGGCTGGGGACATCAAATCAGATCTTATGTGCTTTTTCCGTATCAGCAAATTAAAGATAATCGTTCTAATGAAGCTTTTTCACAGGTTGAAAGCATTTTAGATGGAGATATTAAAAAGATGATAGAGGGTGTTTTGATTGCTCTTAAAACAGAATGAATTTTTTGTTAAGTTCTTTGTTGTTTTTGAAAGCATTCTTACAAGTAAAAATTCCTAGTGAGTTTGAAAAAGCTTTTATTCAGTTTGTATGCAAAAGCTCTTCTAAAACAACTGTTGCATAGGAGCCTTTTTGCAAAAAAAATTCTATGCAAAAATGTGCTTTTTCTTCATCATAATGAAAATGTAAATTTTCTAAATACGTCCATAAAAAGCGTCTTGATCCTTGCATTTGAGAAGCAAATTTCCAACTTTCTTTAAAAATTTCATTTTCTTGTTGTAAAGCAAAGCCTTTTCCTGTTTCATAAGCTTTATATCCAAGTAAAAGCCCCATAGGACTGAGCTCTCTTTTGAGGAATCTGTCTTCTTCTTTTTGCATATTTTCACACAAGAAGCATTTGCCATAAGGATAATGCCCTAAAACTTCATTAGGTAAAAGTTTAAAAAAATGCTTTTGTTTTTGCAGTGTTTTTGCCTCTTCTTTTGAAAGTTGATACATAGTGGCAAATTCGTAAGGACTAAACTCTGCCGCAAAATGTGAAAGCTCAATTCTTTTACTAAGATATTGATTAAAGAGCTCGCTTTGAAAAGCTGAAAGAAGAAAATTTTTTATCTTTGGATTTTTTATCTTTCTTTTTCCTTGTAAAAGTTCTAATCCTTCTTTATAATTGTCTGCAAATTTCCCAAATCTTTGAATGCCAAAATAATTTGCAAAACCTTGTTTTTCAATGTTTATAAGCACTTGTTCTAATTTGAGTGCATTGAGTTTTGAAACCTTTTTTAATCGGATAAAAAAAGAATTGCCTTTTAAATGGCCTATTTTAAGTTTATTGTTATGGGTAAAACTTTCTAAAATTGTGAGTTTTGGGTGTGAAAAATTGCTTATATCTTTTTCGTATTTCTTAGGCATTGAGAGGTACTGGAAGGTAAGTCCTTGTTTATCTTTGAGTCCTGCATAGCCGAAATCTCGTATTTTTACTCCTGTATGTTCGCTTAAAATTCTTAAAGCGTCATTTGTGTTTAAATCTTTTTTACAAATATGTAAAATTAAATGTTCTCCACCACCGCTAAATTCATATAAAGCTTTTTCACGTACAACAAAATCACTACTATTTTTACTAAAGTGTGCATCAATTTGACTGTGTTTAAGAGTATATAAAAGTTTAGAAGTGGTGTTCTTTTCCATTAAATTCATATTTTCCTTTCACTGCTTTTGCAAAAATAGTTATTGGAGTTTTGTGTTTTGCAGCAATATTTTGTATGAGTTTGATTCTGTCCTGATGAAAAGCAAATAAAATTTCATATTCCTCTCCGCTGTAAAGCTCATACGAATTTAATTTTTTAAGCCATACAATCCCAAGTTTATTCAAAGCCAAAAGTCTTGAGAGATCTTTGCTTAAACCATCTGAAATGTCCATAGCGCAAGAGATATGTTCTGCAAGTTCATAAAAGAAATTTGCACGGAGTTTTGGTCGTATAAAACGGTGTTTTGGAGACAATTTTCCTCCATTTTGTAAGATTTCAAGTCCTTTGAGGCTTTGTCCTAATGTACCTGTATAAGCTAAAAGATCATTTTCACTTAAACCTTTACGATACAGAGGTTTTTTTTGAATTTTTGAAAGCAAACTTATGCTTATAGCCATTGTTTCGTTACTGATAGTATCACCACCTATAATTTTTATATTATAATTTTTAGCAGTTTTTAAAAAACCTTTTTGCAAAGCTTTAATATCCTTCAAGCTCAAGGTTTTTGGCAAAGCAAGTCCTAGAAGTGCAAATCGTGGTTTAGCATTCATAACAATGGCATCTGATATATTGACAAGGAAAGCTTTAGTAGCTATTTGTTCTAAAGTAAGCCATTGTCTTTTAAAATGCACATTTTCAAAAAACAAATCCTTGCTTATACACCATTTACCAAGCACAGCACCATCATCACCATTGTATCGGTTTAAAAAAGCTTTAATAATAAAATCTTCTTTATTCATAGTGAAAGATTTTATAGAATTTCTTTTTAAAAAGAGTGAAATTTTAGAAAATTTTTATATAATTTAAAAAATCAAGGAAAGAGAATGCAAAATTTAGAACTTCGTATTTTTAGATTTGACAGCAGCAAAGATTATGAGAGTTATTATAAACCTTATGTATATAAAGATTATGAAAATTTTTTTACTTTGTATGATGTGTTTTTGAAAATCGCAGATGATGATATTTATTTTAGTTTTGAAGACAATGAAAATAGCTATGTTTTTGTCTCTTCATATGAAAACCCGCGTAAAGAAATTTTAAGACTTAGCACTTCTTTAGACTTTGTACTTGAAAAATTTGGCAAATCTTTGATTATTGAGCCACTTAGTACAAAAAGAGCAGTGAAAGATTTTTGTATCGATAAACAAGATTTTTTAGAGAAATTTAATTGTGTGAAGAATCTTGTTGATTATAATGATGAAATCTTTTATAAGAGTTTGTCTCATTTGTATTATACAAGTGAAGTTTTATCTTTTTATCCTAAGTATTTAGGAGATTCTATGATGTATTTTTTAGCGAAAATGAGTGAAAAATATCCTGAAAAAAAGAAAGAATTTTTGCAAATTGCAAGTGATAGAGAAAAAGGCATACTCTATCATATCAAAGGAGCAAATGTTGAGCTTGAAAAAACGCTGTGTGCTTTCCAAGATGAACTTGTTAAGTCCGGTTTTCTTGATGTTGATTTATTTCAACCAACAATCTCTCTACCTTGTTTTGAAGCACCAAGAGAATTCCAAGAGCTCAAGTATGATTTTACAGGTTTTAACATAGGCTTTTATGGATTTAACTTAGAACACAAATTAAAAACAAAACTTGCAGCAAAATGTATTCATTATGAAAGTGAATATAAAAGTAGTGGTTATGAGTTTTTAGCTTTTAATCCAGATTTAAGTTACGAAATGGCTGCAAATATAGTTTTAGATGCTTATGATAGCGGTTGTGATTTTTTGGTTGTAGCTGAGGCAAAGGATTTTTATCTTTTTGACAGTTGTGCAAGAAAATTAATGCAAAAAAGTGGCAGAGAGTTTGAAGATTTTTATATTTTGCATTCTAGCGAATTTCTTGCTCTTGTTGGTGGTGAGAGAAAGCCAAGTTTGCAAAAACACGCTTTAAAAGTTGGTTTTTTATGAAAATAGCCTTAGAATGTAAGGATATTATCATAGAGAGAGCTTTAGAACTTTTTTTAAAAGAGCACTTAGTAGGAAAAAAGGATTGCGATTTTATTATTAGCGATTCGAAAATTCCAAGTGCAAAACCTTTGTTTATTATAGCTGCTAACTCACCTTTTCTTTCTGTGCCTTTTAGCAAAGAGGCATTATTTGATTCTTTAAATGAATTTAATCAAGCTTTGCAAGCTGCTATGCAAAAGCTCATTGAGGAACAAAGGAGAATGTTAGAAGCGAAAATAGAAAGCATTTCTATTGAATTTCGAAAAGAATATGAGCAAAAGATAGATTTAGCTATTCGCGATTTAAAAGACAAGCTTGTAAAAGCTTTAATGAATGAAGAATAAAATTTTAAGAGTTACAAAATCCGCATCTTCTTCATATAAGAAAAAAAGAGAAAAATACACAAAAAAACTTTTTACTTTTATAGAAAGTGGTATTTATAAGGGTAAAAAACTCCTTTTGCCAAGCTTTGAAACAACGCGAAGTACAAAAAGCATAGTAAGTACTTGTGTGTTTAATGTTTTAAGAGGACATTTGCAAGATGTTATTTTTATAGAAGCTTTTGGTGGAAGTGCTTTAATGGCTGCTCTTGCTTTGAGTAATGGGGCATTAAGAGCTTATGCTATTGAGCTTGATATGAAAGCCTATTTTATAGCCTTGGAAAATGCGAAAATATTTGAAAACACTCTTTTTGTAATAAATGGAAACACTTTTGAAGTATTGCAAAATCTTGTACAAAGCCTCGAAAAAAAGCTTGTGTTATATTTTGATCCGCCTTTTGATATAAGAGAAGGTTTTAAAGATATTTATGAGAGAATTTTTGCTCTTTTGAAAGAACTTGATTGTAATAAGATATTTATGGTTATTATCGAACACCGATCAAATAAAAAAACTCCCGAGTTTTTAGAGAATTTTGTAAGAGTGAAACTTAAAAAATTTGGTTCTAGCAGTCTTAGTTTTTATGAGAATGTAGAAAAAAAATGAATTTTTACTCGTTTATTCAGATTTTTTATTTATAAAATTACAATGCTTTTTTATTTTTTATAACACTATTTTAAAAATATAAAGTCATAGTTGGAACTTTTTTTGCTTAAGTTTGTGTAATTATTCAAAAGGATAGGTATTATGAAAGCAATATGGATATTGTGTATTCTTAATTTCAGTGTTTTAGCTGTGCAGATTAAAGACATTGCAAACACAGTTGGTGTTCGAGATAATCAAATCATAGGATATGGTTTGGTTGTAGGACTCAATGGGAGTGGCGATGGTACAAGTTCTAAATTTACTTTACAATCTATTTCAAATCTTTTGCAAGGTATGAATGTTAAAGTTGATCCCAATGATATTAAATCTAAAAATACAGCCGCAGTTATGGTAACAGCGAAACTTCCAGCTTTTGCGAAAAGTGGAGATAAACTTGATATTGTTGTTTCATCTTTAGGAGATGCAAAATCTTTACAAGGTGGCACACTTTTACTCACGCCTTTAAGGGGAATTGATGGAGAGATTTATGCTATTGCGCAAGGCTCTCTTTCTACTGGTGGTTTATCCCCAAGACCCGGTGGAGCTGGAACGCATACTACTGCAGCTGTTGTAATGTCTGGAGCAAATGTTGAGAGAGAGATTTCGCAGAATTTTAATGAGAATTCAAATTTGAAATTGAGCTTGAGAGTTGCTGATTTTAAAACAGCAAACGATATAGAGAGAGTTTTAAACGCAAATTTTGATGAAACAGTGGCAAAGGCTTTAGATTCTCGTACGATAGAACTGCAAAAGCCAGAAGAAATGTCAAATGTTGAATTTATGGCAAGAGTCTTAGAGCAAGATGTTGCTTATACTCCGCAAAATAAAGTAATTATTGATGAGAGAACAGGTACAGTGATCGCAGGTGTAGATGTTGAAGTTGAGCCTACTTTAATTACTCATAAAGATATTACTATCAAAATTGATCCAAACAACAATGCTGAGGTCCAACAGAATGAACTTGATATGAAAGATGGAGGAGTTATTGATCCTACTTCAAACACTTTAAGAATCACAAATTCCAAAACTACAGTTGCAAATATAGCAAGAATGCTTAATAAACTAGGTGCTACCCCAAATGATATTATAACTATAATGCAAAATTTAAAGAGGGCTGGCGCGATTAATGCGGATTTGGAGGTGATATGATGAAAACAGATGTTTTTTTACAGCTTTATAATACAAAGACTTTCAATGCAGCTACAAATTTTAAAGCGCGTCAAATGAGTCAAGAATTTCGCTCACATACACAAGTAAATCAGGCTTTAGAGGCTAAACAAGAGGATAAGGCTTTAAGGGAACAAACAGATGCTTTCGAAGCTTTTTTTGTGAAACAGATTTTGGATTTGTCTTTGAAAACTCAAAATGCACTTTTTGGTAAAGATGCTAGTGATGAAATCTATACTTCTATGTATAATGATACTATGAGTAAAGCTTTAAGTGGCGGTTTAGGTTTTTCGAAACTTTTATATGATTTTTTAAAGGAAAGGGGTTAAGAAAATTAATTTTTATTCGATATAGTTTGTAGAGGATTATTTTTAAGGAGGCATAAATGATAAATCCTATACAACAAACTTATGTGGCCAATGCTAGTACAAATGTAAATACAAACATTAAAGAAACAAAAACAAGCCAAACTCAAAAAATGGAGAATGAGAAGCTTTCTAAAATTGCAGAGCAGATTAAAAATGGCACCTATAAAATAGACACTCAAGCCACTGCTAAAGCAATTGCAGATTCTTTGATATAAATTTTCTCTCCTTTTTTGAGAAAGAGGAGGGTTTATGATTAAAAAATATTTAGATGAAGTGAATGCTATTCTAGCAAAACTTTTAGAACTTACAATTAAAGATATAGAGAATATTAAGGTAGCTAAACACGAAACTGTTGCAACAAGCGTTGAAGAAAAAAATAAACTTGTTGCTGAATTTACTGTTGCTAAAAAACAGCTTGATGGGGCATTAGTAGAGCTTAATAATAGTTCTGTTAAAGGTTTAAGTGCTTTACTTGATGATGAAGACAAGCAAAAGCTTGATTTGCTCAAGTATAATTTACAAGAGCTCCACAGCAAAAATAAAGAATATGCAAAATTTGTCCTTATAGTGAAAAATTTTTTAGATGGTTTAGTGAATACAATGTTTGCCACTAATGATGGAATAAATAATGCTTATGGAGATATAAAGACTAATCCAGATTCAATTTTTAAGATTAATGTATAAGGACTACAAATGGGTATTTTTTCTAGTTTGCATACAGGAGTAACAGGTTTAAAGGCAAGTGAGCTGCAAATTGCTACCACAGGTAATAATATTTCAAATGCAAATTCAACTTTTTATACAAGACAAAGAGTGGTACAAACAACTAATGGCTACTATAATACAAATTCAGTGCAAGTTGGTACAGGAACGTTCGTTGAAAGCATAGTGCGTTTGCACGATGAACATGCCTATTTTAAACTTAAAAACGCTTCCACAGGACTGGAATATACGAAATATATGGGAGATACTCTTAAAGAGATTGCCCAACGTTTTCCAGATATTCAAACTACAGGAATGCTTAATGATTTAAAAAACTACCATAAAGCTTGGAATGACTTTGCTTCAAATCCAACCGAAAGTGCTATAAAAGTTTCTTTAATTAAAGCAAGCGAAACCTTAACACAGAGTATTAATAATGCCTTTGCAACCTTGAGTCAGATTCAAAAAAAAGTTAATTCGGATATTAAATTAACGGTTGATGAAATTAACCGTATAGGTGGAGAGATTGCTCTTATTAATAAACAAATTTATGGGCAAGAAGCTATTTTCACAGATCACGCTAATGAATTAAGAGACCGTAGAGATGAGCTTGAACTTACTCTTTCAAAACTTATTGATAGTGTAGCAAGTAAAACTGAGATTGTACAGTCTAATCGTCTTGATACTACTCTTAAAAATCCCGGCAAACATTACAATCTTAGTGTAGAAGGCTATACCTTAGTAGATGGTGCTAATTTTCATCCTTTAGTTTTAGATTATGATGATAAAAATGAGGGATATAATATTTATTACAGGACTCCTGATGAAAAGGTTCGTGATATTACAAGTAAGATTACAGGCGGACAGCTCGGTGCACAGCTTGATCTTCGCGGAAGAGATTATACTAAGAGTGAGGGTAAATATAAAGATGGTATAGTGCAATCTTATATGGATTGGCTTGATACTTTTTCTAAGACAATGATTAATGAAACAAACAATCTTTATGCTTCCTCTGCAAAAAGTTCTGTTGTTTCTGATGAGCTTAAATATCTCCAAGGCGATATACCTTTACTCAATTATGACAGAACTTTACAGATAGGGAGTTTTGATATTGTTATTTATGATGAAAAAGGCAATGAGCAAGTAAGAAAAAACATTACTATTGATGTGGATACTACTATGGATGATGTTTTGAGGCAAATTACTTCAAACACTGATGATAACAATGATAACAATACACAAAATGATGTTGATGATCATATTGATGCAAGTTTCTCCTATGATCAAAGAACACAAAGTAGTTTGTTTCAAATCAATGCTAAAAATGGTTTTAAAGTAGCCATAGAAGATAATGGTACAAATTTTAGCGGGGCTTTTAGCATAGGAGGATTTTTTAGTGGTAAAGATGCTAGTACTTTAAGGGTAAAGAATTCTCTTGCTGAAAATTCAAATACATTACGAGCAAGTAAAAGCGGTGTTGATAGTGGTAATGATATGGCAAATGAGATTTTGCAACTTCAGTACGAAAAAGTGAATTTTTATAATACTGATGGTACTATAGATACTCTTACTATGGAAGAGTATTACCGAAAACTTACAGGAAAAATTGCGAGTGATGGGGAAAACAATGAGGTCATTCACGCAAGCAATGAAACTTTATATAATTCTGTCTATGCAGAATATCAGTCTAAAAGTGGAGTGAATACAAACGAAGAGCTTGCCGCACTTATTCAGTATCAAGCCTCTTATGGGGCTGCTGCAAAAGTTGTAACAACTGTTGATAGAATGCTTGATACTTTACTTGGACTTAAAACTTGAAAATATTTTCTTTTTTATTTACAATGAAAATATTTTGTGCATTGTAATCACACGCAAAAAAGAAAATGATACATTTTACTTCTTTAGAGCAAAGACTTGAACAAGAGGTCTTAGAAAAAAATACTCTTGAAAATCTGTTGAGTGCTGATGATCCTTTACAAGTAGCAAGGAGACAAAAAAATCAATTCGCAATTTTACTTTGTGCTTTATTTTCATATGGCAATGCAAAGAATATAGTTAATTTTCTACAAAAACTTGATTTTTCCTTGCTTGATTTAAGCGAAAAGCAAATTCAAAAAGCACTTACACATTTGAAATACCGTTTTCAAAATGAGGAAGATGTGAAGCAAATTTTTATTACCTTGCGTAGAATGCAAAATGAAGATTCTTTAGAGAATTTCTTTACTAAAGCTTACTTGGAAAAAGGTTGTGTGCTTTATGGGATTAAAAATTTTCTTTTTTCTGTGTGGCAAGTCAATAAAAAATACTCAAGTTATGGATATGATTTTTTCTTTGGTAGAGTATGGCGTAATGTACCGAATTCGCCTTTAAAGCGGTATAATATGTTTTTAAGGTGGATGGTGCGAAAAGATAGGCTTGATTTAGGTTTGTTTGAGAGAATTCATACGAAAGATTTGTTTATGCCCTTGGATATACATACACATAGAGTTTCTTTGAAATTAGGACTTCTTAAACGTAAAACTTATGATTTTAAAGCTGTTGTGGAATTAACGAACAATTTAAAAAAATTTGATTCAAATGATCCTCTTAAGTATGATTTTGCTCTTTATAGACTTGGGCAAAGTGGGAGATTAGATGAGTGGATTTGATGATTTGTATGTGTATATAATACTTTTTTTTGTAGCCTTTTTTGCAGGTTTTATAGATTCTATAGTTGGTGGGGGTGGGCTTATTACTCTTCCTGCTTTAATAGCCTGTGGAATTCCGCCACATCTTGCTTTAGCTACCAATAAATTGCAAAGTGTTTTTGGCTCTTTCACTGCTGCATTGACTTATTTTAGATCAACTTCTTTACCTTTTCTTGGTTTGGGTGTATTTTATACTGTATTTGGAGCCGTTTTAGGTTCTTGGACTGTGCTTTTTATAAGAGATGAACATTTAAAGCTTATTATCTTGTTTTTTCTTTGCTTAAGTTTTCTTTATACTGCTCTTAGAAAAAATTTAGGCAAAGAAGAGAGTGAGCCAAAAATAAAAAATATTAAAATTTTTTATTTTTTTTGTGGAATAGGCTTAGGTTTTTATGATGGATTTTTAGGACCAGCAACTGGTTCGTTTTGGATTTTTGCTTGTGTAGTTTTACTTGGATTTACAATGAAGCAAGCAAGTATAAACACTAAGATATTTAATTTTTCAAGTAATGTAGCTGCTCTTGGCGTCTTTCTTTGGCAGTATCAAGTTTTATGGATTCTTGGTTTGCTTATGGGAATAGGACAAATTTTAGGAGCATTTTTGGGCTCAAAACTTGTATTACAAACGAATGGAAAATTCATAAAAACCTTGTTTTTGGTAATTGTTGGTATCACAATTCTTAAGGTTGTTTGGGATTATTTGGATTCTTTTTTATTTTCTTTGAATTGAAAATTATAAATTTGATACAGCTCCAAGTTCCCACATCGGTAGAAAAATTCCTAAGGCTAAAAAGAGTACTAAAATTCCAACAAGCAAAGTCATAAAAGGCTCTATAAGGCTTAAGAATTTTTCCATCAAAGCTTCTTGTTTTTGTTGGTAATATTTAGCAATCTCTTCGCTTAAAAGTTCTAATTTTCCACTCTTCATTGCTAAGGCAAGCATAGACAGCACCACTCCATCAAAAAGTCCTGTTTTTTTAAAAGCTAGACTGAATTCAAGTCCTTGAGTAAGTGAAGAAGAGAGTTTGGAGAATTGTATATATAAAGCTTTGTTTTTTATACTTGCATTTGCTAGTTCAAAAGCTTTCGATAAAGGAATTCCACTTTTCAAAAGTAGGGAAAAAACAAGAAAAAAAGAATGTTTTTGATTGTACAATATGCTTTGTCCAAAAAAAGGTATTTTCAAAAGAATTGAATCCCAAAATAATGCAAAAATATACGATTTTTTGTAGCTTACTATGCAAATGAAAATCAAGGTAAATAGAAACCATACAAGAATGAAAAAATACGCATTTAAAGATTCATAACTTGCAAGCATAATACGAGTTATGAGAGGCAAATCTGCTCCAAAGCTTTCAAACAAATCACTAAAATTTGGTACAACAAAAAGCATTAAAAAACTAAAGGCACAGCAAACACTTACAAATACAATAAGAGGATAACGTAGAGCTTTTTTTAATGCCTTTTCATTTTGCAATCTTTTTGTTCTTAGTGTAGCAATTTGGGTAAAAACTTTGGAGATTTCCCCAGTATTTTCAGCCATTTTGATTAAAGCAAGTTCGCTATAGTGTAAAGACAAATATGAATTTTCAAATGCTTTGCTTAAATTGTGTCCTAAATCAAGATTTTCGTTAAGTCTTATAAGAAAAGAGGAGAATATTGTATGTGTGCTTTGAAGTTCTTTTAATGCTTGTGCAACACTTAAGCCAACTTCGCTTAATAAAGCGAGTTCTTTAAAGAAAAGTATAAAATTTTCATCACTTATTTTTCTTTGACGATTTTTCTTTATTTCTTTAAGGCTTATGATATGTATATTGTGTTTAAAGGCTTTTGCTTGTGCAACATTGATGTTTGGTGCTTTAATGATTTTTGTCAATTTAATGTCTTTTTTTATGTATTCTAGCTCATAAAGTTTCATTGTAAAACCCTTATGATTTCATTGAGACTTGTTACTCCTTCTTTCACTTTTTCAAGACCCATTTCAAACATAGTTTGAAAACCCTGTTTCTTAGCATAATGTAAAAGTTCTGTCCTGTTTTTTCTTTTACGTACTAATTCAGCTAAATTTTCATCAAATGGCAGAAGTTCTACAAGTAATTGTCTGCCTATGAAACCTGTGTGATTACATTCTTCGCAGCCTTTTGGTTCATAGCTTTCTTCTTTGAGTTCTTTGCTGTATATTTTTTGCTTGCATTTTGGGCAAAGTTTTCGCACTAATCTTTGGGCTACAATGAGCTTGAGTGATGAGGCAAGCAAATATGATTTGGCTTTCATATCAAGCAGTCTGTCTATGGTTGAAAGAGCATCATTTGTGTGTAAGGTACTTAAGAGTAAATGTCCTGTTAAAGAGGATTTTAACGCTATGTCAAGACTTTCTTCATCGCGAATTTCACCTACCATAATAATATCTGGATCCTGTCGTAAAATAGCTTTTAAGGTATTTGTAAAATCAAGTCCTGCTTTGGAATTAAGCAGAATTTGTTGCACGAGCGGCATTTTGTATTCTATGGGATCCTCTGCCGTAATAATTTTCTTTTCTAATGATTTAATTTCATTTAAGCAAGCGTATAAACTTGTACTTTTTCCGCTTCCTGTCGGACCTGTAAAGAGTATCATTCCATAAGGAGCTTGTAATATTTTATGGAGTAGAGTGTAATTTTTCTTTCCCAAGCTAAGGTTTTTGAGTTCTAAGAAATCAAAACTACGTTTTAAAATTCTTATCACAACACTTTCGCCATAAATCAGAGGTACAGAAGAAATTCTAAAATCATATTTTTGTTTACACAGTTCAAATTCAAAACTTCCATCTTGGGCTTTTCTGCTTTCTGCTACGTTAAGATGTGCTAAAAATTTAATATGAAACACTAAAGCTTCATAAATATCTTTTTCCAAGAGAGTGAAAAAAGTTAAAACACCATCAATACGAAATCGAATTAAAGAGTTCTCGTTTTGTGCTTCTATATGAATGTCGCTTGCACCAAGTTCTAAAGCTTGTTGAAAGATAAAATCAAAAATTTGACTAATCGAGCTCATTGCTTCTTGTTTTGTATTTTCTTTCCATTCCTGTCTTAGCTGCATACTTAAATTTTTTAATTTCTCTTTAATGCGAAGTTTTTGAAGTTCTTTTGTAATTTTTAATTCATCAGCATACACTGCTTTAATAAAAAAATCTCTACAAAAGCTTTGAATTTCTTCTATAATTTCAAAAGAACACGGCTTTGCTCTTGCAATATAAAGATGATGTTTGTCGCTTTTAATCGGCACAATTTTAAATTTTTCAAGCAGGGCAAAAGGCAGAATTTTACAGAGAGTTTCATCTATTTCTTGAAAATCTAAAAATTCAGTATTTTCATACTTTGCTAAGGCTTTTAAAAATTGCTCACTCTGAAGTCCAAAATGCAAGGAAAGTTCATCAAGGGTTATTTCATCTTTAAGATAAGAACAAAAGAGTTTTTCATCAATCATTCTTATAATTCCTCATCGAGTATTATAATGCCATAATGTTGAATATAAAGTTCTAAAATTTCTTTAGCTTCCTTCTCTTGACCTAAAGCTTTTTTCGCTTTAGCAAAATAAATCCAAGGTTCTTGCAAGCTTGTATCGAATTCATTGGCTTTTAAAGCCCAAAAAAGCGTTTTTTTATAACTTTTTTTATCATAATATATTCTCATTATTATTAAAGCCTTTTCATAGCTTGGGTTTTGGTAAAAGGCATTTTTAAGTGTTTGTACATTTAAATTGTATGAGTTAATTTGAATTTTTGCACTTTCTTCTAAATTTTCTTGGAGAGTGATTTTGTGTTTTTCTTGTTTTATTTTTGCTTCAAAAAGTTGTTTTTCTAAATCGCTTTTTGCTTTGAAAGCTTTATTTAAAATGTCTTGTTGAGTCTTATAGAGTATAAATGTTTTGTATATTGTATATGATGTAATAAGGATGACAAGAAGAAAAAAGAATACTCGGAGGTATTTTTTCTTTTGGTATTTTTTATATTTGTATTCTAATTCTCTTATTCTTTCCTCCATATTTACCTCAATAAATCATTTTCTAAGGCACTGAGTTTGAATATATATTTTTTATTTTTATTTCCTTGAAAATAGTTAGAAAGCTCTAGAAAACTTTTAAGAGTTTTATCTATATTTCTTAGATTACCTTTGGAAATTTTCATTAAAAAAGAAAGATTATTGTGTGAAAGTTCGAGCATAAATTTTTCTTTTATATACTCTTTAAGTTCTGTCTCATTTAAATTTTTAAGTTCGATTTGGGCTTGAAAACGACTTTTAAAATGTTCTTTTTTAAAAAGAGCTATCTTCTTATGGGAGCTTAAAACGAAGCTTAAAGTATCGCTATAAATTCGTATATATTCAAACAAAGGGTGCTTATACATCCCAACTTCATCAAGTAGGATAATATTGATCCCCTGTTCTTTCGCCTTTTCAATGCAGAGTTTGAGATCTTGCTCATTTGTAAAAATTTCGTTGATAAGTACAGCTTTGTGTTGTTTTGCTAGTCTTTGAAGTAAAATGCTTTTTCCACTTCCGCTCTTACCCCAAAGGAAAATTAAGGCTTTGTGCTTTAAAAGTTCGTTTATTTTAGTAAAAATGTGTTCCCTGAGTTTGACAATTTCATTCATAGTTTAAATCCTAAGTCTTTGAGACTTGGAGAATTTGTTGTATCTACTATGCTTGGAGTGATGATAAAGACAATTTCTGTTGCATTTGAATTTTGTTCATCACCTTTAAATAGAATCCCTAAAAGAGGAATTTTGGAGAGAAAATTAACAGAACTTTCATTTTGAGTTTTATTATGAGAGATGAGTCCTCCTAAGATAAGCGTTTGATTGTTTTCCATTTGTACCACTGTTGAAAGCTTTTTTTGCACAGTATCTGGGGCTATGGTTCTTGCTTCCTTTTGTTTTTTGTTGTCTTCTGGGTATTTAAAATCGCTTAAACTAGGGCTAATTCTTAACATAATTTTATTATCATCTGATATTTCTGGTAGTATATTTAATAATATACCGACAAAAATAGAATAATTTGTAAAACTTTCACTTACGACCGACCCATTTTCCGTACCTTTAGAACTTTCTTTAACTTGATAGTTGATAGTATCACCAACTGAAATAATAGCTTGTTGGTTATTTAAAGCCATAAGTTTTGGACTTGATAAAACATTAGTCTTTCCACTTTCAGAAAGAAAATTAAGTAGAGAATTAAAATTTAAATTTGCTCTAAAACCTAAGTTTTTTATAAAAGTTTTTCCATTTTGTAATTCAATAAAAGAATCGCCACCATCTTGGTTTTGCGAATGAGATAGTAGTGTCAAATTCTGCCAATTAATCCCACTTGAATGGCTTTTATTGAGACTTACAGCAAGTATATTTACATCAATAATGACTTGTTTTTTCAATCGAGTTTCAAGTTTTTGTAGATAGTTTTTCACTCTTGAAAGTTGAGAGTGTGTTCCAGTAGCAATGATGATACCGGCATTTGGATTGATAATTGGAGCTTTAGCCTCGTATTCTTCAGCAGAAGAATTTAAAAGTGCAATGAGCTCTTTTTCTATATTTTGCCAAAAGTCAAATTTTTCCATACTCTTAATCATATTGTCTTCGATGTCATCACTGATACTGTAATCAGTCTGTTTGGGTTTAGCATCTACTGAAGCTTTTGTAATGCTTTGTCCTTCGCGTATAGAAGTGATGTAACTCATCTTAAAAATTTTTGTTTCAAGAGCTGAAATTTTTAAAATTTTACCATCAAATTTATAATAGAGATTGTTTTCATTAAGAAAGAATTTAAAAATTTCATCAAGACTTGCTTGTTGTATATGAATGCTGTGCTGATTTTGACCGAGTTTTTCTTTAGCAAATTTATCTTTGACAACTATACTAAAAGAGCAGTAGTTTGCAAGTTCATTAAGGCTTTCTTCTATGCTTAATTTTTCTGAAATACTGTGAATATCAAAAAGCTTGTTTTGGCAGTCAATAGCATAAAGAATTTCAGCGCACAAATAAAAGCTAATGAATAGAAATTTTATCATCGCTTTTAAAGTATAGTATTATAGGAATTTTATCATAATTGAGTGTAACTTCCTTAGTATCGATTTTGGTAATTTGAGCTTGGTGAATTGTATCGCCTTGTTTGTACCATTTGTCATTAATCTTTACTTTCCCAAGCATTAAAGCTTGGATTGTAAGTTTTTGAATTGCGACAAAATTATAATTAAGAAAAGGATTTTCAAGCTTATGTGTTTGAATTTGAAGATTTTGCTCTTCTTTTAATTGAAAGTATTTTTCAAAAGTATCTTGTGCGAGTAAGCTATTACAACATAGTACTACACAAAGAAATTTTTTCAATTAAGACCTTCAATTTCATCGCTAAAATCAGCAATAGCAATGCGTTTAAGCTGTCTGTAACGACGTTGAGCATCTTTTTTATTGCGCTCGAAGAGTTCTTTAGCATGATTCGGATTTGCTTTTTTTAAAGAGCTGTAACGCACCTCATTCATTAAAAATTGTTCATACAGTTCCCAATTAGGCTCTCTTGAAACTATGCTAAGAGGATTTTTTCCTTGTTCTTCGAGACGAGGGTCAAAGGTATAAAGAGGCCAATAGCCACATTTTGTAGCAAGCTCACCTTGTTCTCCAGAATAACCGAGCCCACCTTTGATACCGTGTGCTATACAAGGTGAGTAACAAATAACTAAAGAAGGACCATTGTACGCTTCTGCTGCTAGTAATGTTTTGATTAAATGGGCATAGTTAGCTGTTGAATTAACTTGTGCTACAAAAATATAACCATAAGTCATTGCAATCTGTCCTAAATCTTTCTTTTGTATAGGTTTCCCAGCGGCAGCGAATTGTGCTACAGCACCTGTCCTTGAGGATTTTGAGCTTTGCCCACCTGTATTTGAATATACTTCGGTATCAAGCACTAAAATATTAACATTTTCTCCACTTGCCAATACATGATCAAGTCCGCTATATCCTATATCATAAGCCCAACCATCTCCTCCAAAAATCCAATGAGATTTTTTGCTTAAAAATTGTTTTAAATTTAAAATATCAGATACAGCTTTAATATTTTTATTCTGTTCTAAAATAGGGAGCATTTTATTTTTTATTTCAATAGACTCAGCTCCTTTATCCTTATTGGCTATCCATTCTTTAAATAAAGCTGAAAGAGCATTTGGCACTTTAGAAATATTTTCATTCATAATATTTTCAATGCGGTGTCTTGTATTTTCAGTTGCTATTTTCATTCCAAGTCCAAATTCAGCATTATCTTCAAATAAAGAATTTCCCCAAGCAGGTCCGTGTCCATTTTTTATGCTTTTTCTGTATGGAGTTGAAGGTGCAGAACCTCCATAAATCGAGCTACAACCGGTAGCGTTTGCTATGATCATTCTTTCTCCAAATAAACGTGTAATCAAAGTAATATAAGGTGTTTCACCACAACCAGGACAAGCTCCGTGGAATTCAAAAAGTGGTTGAGCAAATTGAGCTCCTTTGACATTTTCTTTGTTTAAAATATCATCTTTATACGAAATTTCTTTAAACAAGTAATCAGCATTTTCTTGTTCTCCAAAATCTATTTCCTCCTGAAGTGGAACCATAGCCAATGATTTTTCTTTTGTAGGACATTCGTGTACACAGAGCTCACAACCTGTACAATCAAGCGGAGATACTTGAATTTTGAAATTCAATTTTTCTCCTTTTGTGCCTTTAGCTTCTAAATTGTGTTCTTTTACTCCTCTTGGAGCATTGTCAAGTTCTTCGCTGTTTATTAAAAATGGACGAATAACGGCGTGAGGGCATACAGAGGCGCATTGATTACATTGAATACAGTTAGCTTCTATCCAACGTGGCACCATAACTCCAACCCCTCTTTTTTCGTATTCTGTTGTGCCGTGTTCAAAACTTCCATCTTCATAACCTAAAAAAGCTGATACAGGAAGTGTATCTCCTAAAGCTACATTCATAGGTTTAACTATTCTCTCAACAAATTCTGTGCCTTTGTAAGCGTTTGTTTGTTCTTTTTCTTTTTCTTCTAAATCTTTCCATAAAGGATCAATTTCAATTTTGACAAGTCCATCGGCTCCAACGTCAATAGCTTTATAGTTCATTTCAACGATAGCATCGCCTTTTTTGCTGTAAGATTTGTAGGCGAGTTCTTTCATATATCTTTGCGCGTCTTCATAAGGGATTATTTTTGCAAGTTTAAAAAAAGCAGATTGCATAATAGTGTTTGTACGACTTCCTAATCCTATGTCTCTAGCGAGTTTTGTAGCGTTTATGATATAGAAATTGATTTGTTTTTCAGCAAGTATTTTTTTGACTTTTACGGGAAGTTGTCTCACTGTTTCTTGAGCATTCCAAATACTATTTAAAAGAAAAGTTCCACCTTGACGAATTCCTGCTAGAACATCATAAATTTCCAAGTATGCTGCAACAGAACAAGCAACAAAATGCGGTGTAGAAACAAGATAGGTTGAACGAATAGGTTTTTTTGAAAATCTTAAATGGCTTTTTGTATAACCACCGGATTTTTTAGAATCGTAAGCAAAATAAGCTTGAGCATAGTATTCTGTATTATCTCCTATAATTTTAATAGAATTTTTATTTGCTCCAACCGTCCCGTCTGCACCAAGTCCGTAAAAAATGCACTCCACAGTGCTTTCATCTCCAAGTGAAATTTTTTCTCCTGTTTTCAAAGAAGTGTGAGTTACATCATCAACAATTCCAACAGTAAAACCGTCTTTTGGATTTTTAGAATCTAAGTTTTTAAAAACAGCTAGCATTTGAGCAGGATCTACATCTTTTGAGGAAAGTCCGTAACGTCCACCAACGATAATAGGAGTGTGCTCTTTTCCATAAAAAGCAGATTTAATATCTATATAAAGCGGCTCTCCAAGACTACCCGGCTCTTTAGTTCTATCCAAAACAGCAATTTTTTTCACTGTGCTTGGCATAATATCAAAGAAATATTTTAGACTGAAAGGGCGATAGAGATATACTTTTATAACTCCAACTTTTTTACCTTGAGCATTAAGATAATCAACTACTTCTTCAAGAGTTTGCGTTACAGAGCCCATAGCGATAACAATTTTATCAGGCTTTTTATGCCCATAATAGATAAAAGGTTTATATTCCCTACCTGTAATATGAGAAATTTTACTCATATAGTCATTAACTATATCAGGTAAAGCTGTATAAAAACGATTGTTTAATTCTCTTGTTTGAAAATAAATATCATCATTTTGTGCAGTACCTCGAGTTTTGGGATTTTCTGGATTAAGAGATGAATTTCTGAATTTAAGCACAGCTTTTTTGTCTAGAAGTTTCTCAAAATGTGAATAATCTATGAGTTCAATTTTTTGAATTTCGTGGCTTGTTCTAAAGCCATCAAAAAAATGTAAAAAAGGCACACGTCCTTTAATGGCAGCTAAATGTGCTATACCAGCTAAATCCATAGTTTCTTGTACTGAATGAGAACAGAGCATAGCAAAACCAATTTGTCTTGCAGCGTAAATATCTTGATGATCGCCAAAAATAGATAAGGCTTGATAAGCCAGAGAGCGAGCTGCAACGTGTATAACACAAGGAAGAAGTTGTCCTGCTATTTTATACATATTAGGAATTTTAAGAAGAAGTCCTTGTGAAGAGGTGTAAGTAGTTGTCAATGCTCCAGCCTGAAGCGACCCATGTACTGTTCCAGCTGCTCCTGCTTCGCTTTGCATTTCTACTAGTTTTACTGGTACACCAAATAAATTTTTTTTGCCTGAAGCCGCCCACATATCAGTATAGTCGGCCATAGGAGAACTAGGGGTTATAGGATATATTCCTGCAACTTCTGTAAAAGCATATGCTGCATAAGCAGCAGCTTCATTGCCGTCCATAGTTTTCATAATTTTACTCATTAGAGACCCTTAAATTATTAATAACTTTAATGACTATAAATTTACTACAAACCTCTTAAAAGAGGCTTAACATTTATAATTTGTTTATTTTATGTCCGTTTGTATGGAAAGATTATTGTAAGACAAAATGCACTTCCACACGTCTGTTATCAGCTCTACCTTCTTTAGTTGCATTGTTAGAACGAGGATTTTCTGCACCATAACCTTTAATTTGAATTCGTTCGTTTGATATTCCATATTTTTCTAACTCTTTGGCAACATTTGTGGCACGACGTTCAGAAAGTTTTTGGTTATAGGTTTTTGATCCTACATTGTCAGTATGTCCTTCCAAGACAGCGTTGTATCTATCGTTTTCATCTAAAATTTTTGCAATTTCTTTTATATTTTCTTGGAAAGTTGGATTGAGAGTACTTTGATCAAAATCAAAATGTCCTTCTAAATTAATGACTTTTTCACAGCCGTTTTCATCAAGAATAGCTCCTTCTTTAGGTGTTTGTGGACAGATTTGATGCGATGTGTGATTTGGTAAAAAAGTGTTTCTCTCTTTTTTACCTAAACCAAAACTCATTCCTAAAGTTGTAACCCAATTATGATTAGCGTTGTTAAAGGAAATTTGATCTCTTGTTTCAAGTTTTAAAGCTAGCGAATCGCTAAATCTATATTTTAAACCTACTCCATAATGTCCAAACCCGTCACTTTTATTTTCATAAAGTTCTTTAGAGAGGTGTTCATAACCTACACCAGCTAAACCATAAAAATAAAATTTCTCATCTAAATTAATCCCTTTAATAGCGGTAAAATAATTCCTTATCATATTTGTTTTTTGTTTGTCTGTGTAATTCATTTTTTTGTAGTATTCAAAACCAAATTCGAGTTGATCAAGCCAAAAATTATCAAAATGATAACCAAGTCTCAAACCAGGAGAAAAAGTATTTCGCATATTTAAGTTACCTTCGGGATGATTATAATTTAAAGTTGGAGTCAACTCAAATTTAATACTATCATCTGTTGCAAATAAAACACTAGCTAAACCTAAACATAAAAGCATTTTTTTCATAGAAAACCTTTCAAATAAATTACAAATCTTAATCAAACTAAATTGTAGCATATGATTTATATAAATTCCAGAGCATAAATAAAAAAAATATATTCTTTCTTTAACGTTTAGAAAATTGTGGACTTCTTCTTGCTTTTCTGCGTCCGTATTTTTTACGCTCAACACTTCTACTGTCGCGAGTAAGAAGTCCTTGAGGTTTTAATGAAGTTCTAAAAACTGTGTCCATAGCTGCTAAAGCTTTGGAAATGCCGTGTCTTAATGCTTCTGCTTGAGCACTATAACCACCCCCTAAAGTCGTGGCTTTTATATCTATGCGGTCTTGTTGTTTTGTTACAAGCAAGGGTTGTACGACTTTAAGTTTGATGGCTTCGTGCCCTCCAAGCCAAGTATTTAAGTCCATACCATTTACACTCATTTTGCCACTTCCAGGTTTTATCCAAACCTTTGCAATAGCAGTTTTTCTTTTACCTGTTGCGTATGTTGTTGCCATTATTATTTTCCTTTTTTTGGAATTTGTGCAGTGTGTGGATGTTCACTGCCAGCGTAGATTTTCAATTTTTTTAACATCGTTCTTCCTAAATTTGTTTTAGGCAACATGCCTCTAACAGCTAGTTTATAAAGTTTCACAGGATTCTTTTCAAGTAAATCACCAAATTTTTCACTTTTGACACTACCAAAATATCCAGAATGTCTATGATACATTTTATCATTAGCCTTATTTGCTCCTGTAAAAACAGCTTTGGAAGCGTTGATAATGATTACATAATCGCCACAATCAATATTTGGTGTCCAATATGCTTTATTTTTACCTCTTAAAAGAGTTGCCACTTCAGTTAAAAGGCGACCAAAACGTTTGTTTTCCGCATCTAAAACAATCCATTCTCTTTGTATTTCATTGGGCTTTATTGTTCTTGTCATAGTTTTATTGCCTTTGCCAAAAATTTTTTAAAAACTAGAATTATAATCCTTTTTTACTTATTTTTAACTTAATTTAAGAATATTTTAAACTATATTAAATCTATATTTTGAAGGTTTTTTGAAATTATATTGAAAAATAATTTCATAGTGATTGGTAAAATATTTTTTTAATTAAATCAAATTTTTATCTTTTAAGATGATATATAACCGTATGGTTGAGATGAAAAAAGTTAAAATTGCAGGTCCAAGTATAATTCCCCAAAAGCCAAAACTCGAAATTCCTGCTATCATTGCTAAAAAAATTAACAGCTCGTTAATTTTTGTTGGAGTTTTTACAAGTTTTTTGTTAATCCATTTAATAATAAGAGGTTTGATAAGAGTATCAGCCACAAAGGAAATGACAAAGAAAGAATAGGCAAAAATCCAAAGAGCCGGATACAAACCTTTTGTTGCAAATTCATATAAACTTACTGGTACATAAATCAAAGCTCCTCCTACAGCAGGAATGAGTGAGCTTATAGAAAAAATAACACCCATAAGTAAAGCATTGTAGCCGAAGATCATCACAATAATAGCAAACAAAAACCCTTGAAAAATTGCAATGATAACCATAGAGTATAAAACTACAGCCATTACATTCCCTACCTCACTTAAGACTTCATCAAGTTCTTTTTTTTCAATAGGAATTATCGATTTAAGATAAATAATAAGTTCTGTTCCATAGAGATTCACAAAGAAATAGAATATACAAATTAAAACCATATCAACAAAAAATTTAGCACTCGATTTTGTGAAGCTTGAGGCATATGTTAAGATTTGTCTTGAAAGATCATTAATATCAAGACTTGTTAGAATTTCTTTAATTTTAGGTTCTAAAAAAGCAAGAGATTGGGGTAAAGTGAATTGGTAATTCTTTAGCGAATCAATAGTTTGAGTAATAAGAACAGTATCAAAATTTTTTAAAGTTTTAAAAAGTTCTATAACTCCATATACAAATGGAGCGAAGAATAAAAGTACTATGCAAGCTGTTGTTAAACTGGCTGCAAACACTTTTTTTCCTTGAGTAAGCTGAAGGAATTTTGCATTGATATTTGCTGTAGCAACTGCCATCAAAATAGCGATGGAAATAACAAGTAAAAAATCTTTAAAAAGATAGAGCAATAAGCATAATACAATTAAAACAAAGCTTATAAAAAAGAATTTTCCATTTTTCACGATTTTCTAACTCCCAATTTTTTTATTTTATTCATCAAATAAGGTTTTTTCATAAGCAATTTTTAAAACACGGTAACTCTTCTCACTTGCAATACGTCCTTTCGCAGTACGTTCTATGTAACCATTTGCAAGTAGATAAGGTTCAATTACATCTTCTATTGTGTTTTCATCTTCGCTTAAAGCAGCAGCTATGCTTGCTAGTCCTACAGCCTTTTGTTTAGCCGCTGTTAAAAGCTCAAGATATTTTAAATCCATTGAATCAAAGCCAAGCTCATTTACTCCAAGAGAATTTAAGGCTTGTAAAGCCCTAGCTTGAGTAATGTTTTTTTCATCATTTACATCTGCAAAATCACGAACTCTCTTTAAAAGTCTCAAGGCGATTCTTGGTGTTGAACGTGAACGTTTTGCTATCTCTAATGCTGCTTGTTCATCGCAAGTTTTATCAAGTTTTTTTGCTGCCTTTTGTAAGATAAGAGCAAGTTCTTCATCCTTATAAAATTCTAAACGAAACTGCATACCAAAACGGTCTCTAAGAGGGTTGCTAAGCATACCAGCTCGAGTAGTTGCTCCAATGAGAGTAAATTTTGGCAAATCGATTTTAATAGTTTGTGCAGCAGGTCCGCTTCCTATGATAATATCAAGTCGGAAATCTTCCATTGCAGGATATAGTACTTCTTCGATAGCAGGACTGAGTCGGTGAATTTCATCGATAAATAATACATCAGCCTCATTTAAATTTGTTAAAATAGCTGCCAGATCACCGCTTTTTTCTATCATTGGTGCAGCTGTTGTTTTGATATTTGCTCCCATTTCATATGATATGATGTTTGCTAAAGTAGTTTTGCCAAGTCCAGCAGGACCGCTAAAAAGTATATGATCTAAGCATTCACCCCTTTTTTTTGCTGCATTGATAAAAATATTCAAATTTTTTTTAAGAGTTTCTTGTCCTATATAGCCTTGAAAATTTGAAGGTCGCAAGGAGCTTTCATACTGTTCATCGAAGGCAAATTTTTCTATTTCTACTATCCTATCCATTGGACAATTTTAGCTAAATTTTTGTTTAATTTTTATAAAGTTTGAAAAAAGCTTTATTTTTTATTTTAAAAAATATGGTTTATAATACAAATTGATTCGTAGCCAAGATTTGGTACAATACTCTAATAAACTATATGGAATAAACATAAATATGGGAATTTTAACTCAATTAGAATGTGAATACGACATTGATGATGTGGAAAAATTTTTAGAGTTTTTTAGAAAGATGTGTGATAGTTTTGAACCTTTAATTATTAAATTGGGTGCAAATGCATTAAAATATAAAGAAGCTGTTAATGAACTAGAAAATTTAATACATAACACAGCTTGGGCAGCCAGAAGACTTCATTTGAATGAAATAACTGATTTTTGTGTGTTTTGTGAGGAAATGATGATTCAGGCAAAACGTTTTGAAGGTCCTGCAAGTGAAGAATTTACCGATTGGATGCTTTTAGTGAGCGATCAGTTTGAAAAATATTGCCGTTCTTATGAAAATGATTCCTCTGTTTTAGCTGCTTTTAATCCTTTAATTGTTAATGTTCCAAACATTGTTTCTTTGTAAGGGGACGATTTGGCTTCGACAGGAGTAGGTCTGTTTTGATGGCATACCGCTTTGGGCAAAGCGTAAAAAGCCTGAATAAAATTAAACGCAAACAACGTTAAATTTGCTCCTGCCTACGCTAAAGTAGCATAGGTTCAGTTGAGCCTTAATTTCAAGCAATGCTATCTAGTTTGGAATTGAGTTATCTTTGATAGTGTAGTTTAAGAATTGACACATCTTAAACGAAATCTTTGTCTTAGCAAAATCAAGTAGTTTTGGAAGATGAGCTGGGTTTTGTGAATTTTTCATCTTTTCTAAGTATGTAGAGGTCTTTATAGGCTTATTTTTGGACAGGGGTTCAATTCCCCTCGTCTCCACCATATCAAATATTTTTCATTTTTTTGGTAATAAAGAGGTGTTTAAGAAAGCCAAAAGTGCAGTATCCAATTGCTACAATTATAGCACTCCATTGCCAAAACATTGGTACCTTTGCTGATAAAAAATAATGATAACTCCCAAGAAACAATGAAAGATAACTTAATTTGCGTATTTTCTCAATTTTTCTAAAAGTTTTAAAAGAGCTGATAAAAAGTATGGTCATTATTATAAAAGCTATAAAACCGCTTGCTTCAAATGTTCTTGTGCTTATACTTTGGGTGAGTCTTAAAAAACTTATATTTTGTGTAAAAACAAAATAATTTGCAAAATGCAAAATGCTCCAAAAAAATGCACAAAAACCTAAAATTTTAGGATAATTTTTACTCCATTTACAACTCCATAAAGAGAAAAAAAGGCTTAAATTTAAAAAAAGTAAAGAAAAGATGCCCGTGTAAAGAGAAGCTTCTTTGACAAAATCAAAAGCTTGAAAAACACAGTATAAGCTATAAATAAGACTCAAATAAAACAGACAATAAGCTATATCATCATAAGGATTTTTAAGCATTAAAAATTCACTTTTAAATCCATATTTGTATATAAAGATTCAACCTCTTTTTCATATCCATTAAAAAGTAATGTCGGTTTGGTAAAAAATTCTCCCAAAGCCCTTTCATTTGCTTGTGACCAACGAGGATGATGAACATTTGGATTGACGTTAGCATAAAAGCCGTATTCTCTAGGTGCGTAGTCTTGCCAAGTGCTAATTGGTTGTTTATCAACAAATTCAATTTTGACTATAGATTTAATACTTTTAAAGCCATATTTCCAAGGCACAACCAATCGTAGCGGTGCTCCATTTTGTGCTAATAGAGGTTTTTTATACATTCCAACTGCTATAAGTGTTAAAGGATGTAAGGCTTCATCCATTCTTAATCCTTCAGTGTAAGGGTAATTAAGAGTTGGGAAAAAAGCATCTTGATCGGGAAATTGTGTCTTGTCAAATAAAGTGGTAAATTTCACAAATTTTGCTTGACTTGTGGGTTTAACTTTTTCAATTAAATGTCTTAGTTCAAAACCTATCCAAGGTACTACCATAGACCAAGTTTCAACGCAACGAAAGCGGTATATTCTTTCTTCTAAAGGAAAATGAAGTAAATCTTGCATACTTAACTGAATATTTTGTTCTACTTCTCCCTCAATTTCAATTTGCCAATTACTTGTGTCAAAATTTTGTGCAAGAGCAACTGCTCTTTTTTTGTCCGTAGAAAATTCATAAAAATTTACATAATTTGTTGCTAATTCTTTATCAGTGATTTCAAGTTTGTTTTTATTTGTATCGCTTCTAAAGTTAAGTGCTTGGAGTTTAGAATGAATTAAAGTCGAGCTAAGTAAAGCTCCAACTCCAAGTTTCATAAAACTTCTTCTGTTTTTAAATAAAAATTCCGGAGTAGTTTTCATATTCTTCCTTGAATAAAAATAATGCTATTAAATCATAGAAAAATAAATAAAAAAATATTTTATAAACATCTAATTTTAGAATGAATTGAGATTTTTTAAGATTTTTTCGCATAATTCTCTGGGATTTGGATTTTCATAAATAGGACGTCCTATAACTAAGAAATCACTTTTATTTTCTTTTGCAAGATTTAAGTTTGCAACCCTTTTTTGATCGTTATTCTCTTCATTAAAAGGACGAATTCCCGGTGTAAGAGTGAGGAAATTTTCATTGGTACATTTTTTTACCATTATGCTTTCAAAAACAGAACATACCATACCATCAAGCCCACTTTCATAAGCCATTTTTGAAAATGTTTTGACTGCTTGATTAATATTTTGGTGATAGACAGATTGAAAATGTTTCTCATCAAAACTTGTAAGCGCTGAAACTCCAAGTACTAAAGGACGATTTGACAAAGAATTGAGACGTTTCATTACATATTCCATTGCTTTTTTGCCAGCACTCGCATGCAAATTTATCATTTGTACTTCAAGTTTGGCAAGCTCTTCGCACGCATCTGCCATAGTATTAGGAATATCGTAAATTTTTAAATCTAAAAAAATCTTAAAATTATCTATTTTTCTCACTTTTTCTATGAGTTGAGGTCCAGTTCGTAAGTAAGCCCTTAGCCCTATTTTTAACCATAATTCTAAGCCTTGCAACGAAGATGCAAGTTTTAAGCATTCTTCATCATTTGCTTGATCTAAGGCTACACAAAGCTTCATTTTTTAGCCTTTATAAGCGAATCTAAAACACCATTGATAAATTGAGGGGAATTTGTCAATTCCTTTCCGAGTTCAACAGCCTCATTAATGATAATAGCATCGCTTGTATCTGTGAAAAGGAGTTCATAAGTTCCAAGTCTCAATACAGCCCTTTCTAAATGTCCTAATTTTTCGACGCTGTTTTCATTTAAATGTGAATTGATTGTTTCATCAATGCGGTTCATATTTTCATAAATTCCTCGATAGAGGCTTAAGGTAAATTTTTTCTGTTCATTGCGTATTTTTTTTTGCTCTAAAAACTCATCAATGAATTCACAATTTTCTTCGTTAAATTCTAAAGCATAAAGCAAAGAAATAACAGTTTGTCTTACTTGATGTCTGGTTGCCATAATTAAAGTTGCTTGGTTACATTGAGGATTTCGATTAAAGTTGCCATCGCTTCAAAGCCTTTATTTCCAGCTTTACTTCCAGCTCTTTCTATAGCTTGTTCTATTGTATCTGTGGTAAGTACGCCAAAGCTTACCGGTGTATTATGTGCTAAACTAACGTTTGCGATACCCTTTGTTGTTTCGGCTGAAACATAATCAAAATGAGGAGTAGAACCTCTAATAACTGCTCCTAAGCAGCACACAGCATTAAATTTTTCACTTTCAAGTACTTTTTTGAGAATAAAAGGCAATTCAAAAGCACCCGGAACAAGAATAAGATGTAAATTTTCTTCTCTTCCTCCGTGTCTTAAAAAAGCGTCTTTTGCTCCTTCAATAAGTCTGTCTGTGATGATATGATTGAATCTTGCATTCAAAATAGCGATTTTTTCATCACCTTTTAAGTGTAATTTTCCTTCAATGATTTTCATTATTTCCCTTTCATAATTCTGTAATTTGTTGAATTTTTTGTAGTGTTTTTATGCATTCTTTTAATCTCTCTAAAGTAAGCATATTTTTCCCATCACATAGCGCTTGAGAAGGATTGATGTGTGTTTCAAAAAAGAAACCATCAACACCGGTAGCAGCAGCAGCTCTTGCTAAGGGCTCTATAAATTCACTTTTGCCGCTACTACTACCTTCGGCCATTCCGGGCATTTGCACACTATGTGTGGCATCGAAAATAACAGGGGCAAATTCACGCATAATAACTAAAGAACGCATATCTACCACTAAATTTCCATATCCAAAACTTGAGCCTCTTTCAGCTACAAAAACTCCATTTTTTTCTGCTACTTCTTTGCCGGTTTCATATACACCTTTGGTTTGAAGTACTTTTGCTATGCTGTATTGAATATCATTTGGAGATAGAAACTGACCTTTTTTAATATTAATTTTAGATTGTGTTTTAGCTGCTGCAACAAGTAAGTCTGTTTGTCTGCATAAAAAAGCCGGAATTTGAAGCACGTCAGCAACTTCGCTTACAGGTTGTGCTTGATGGCTTTCGTGAATATCAGTGAGAATTTTCATACCGAATTCATTTTTAATGTTTTGTAGAATTTTTAATCCCTCATCAAGACCAGGTCCCCTAAAAGAAGTAATACTTGTTCGATTTGCTTTATCAAAGCTTGATTTGAAATAAAACTCAAAAGCATTGTTGTTTGCAAATTCTTGTAAAGATTGGGCTACTTGAAAAAGGAGTTCTTTGTTTTCTATAACGCACGGCCCTGCTATGAGAATAGTTTTTTTCATCTGTGTCCTTCATTTTTTTTAGCACTAGAATTGTTTTGTGTGATGGTTAAGAGAAGCCCTCCCAAAATTATGCCCATTATACCTAAAAAAACCATAGCACTTGGTAAATTATCACCTAAAAGTATTCCAATGATAAGTGAGAAAATTACATCTAGATAACTTATTCCAGCGACAATTCCAGCTTGTTTTGCCATTTTGTAAGCTTTTGTAATATGGAGTTGAAAGACAGCACCTATGATACCCATTAGAGCGATAAAAAACCAAGCGTGTAGGCTTGGAAAAACAAAAGGAGCGAAGAGAAAATCTAAGTTTGTTGTAGAAGGAAAATATTGGGCTATTATCATAGAAAACAGAGGCAAAACTGCTCCAAAAAAGACAAAAGAAAAAGCAATTTGTTCTGAGTCGTAAAATTTTCTTAATCCTCTTACACTCACATAGGCTAAAGCTGCTAGCAGACCACTTAAAAGACCCAAAAGAGAATTTTTTAAATCAAAACCAGAATGTGAAAGGGCATTAGCCCAAGGTTGTATGATTAAAAGCACACCACAAAAAGCAAGGATTATCCCAAAAAATCCCTTAAAACCTATATTTTCTTTAAAAAGAAAAAAAGCAAGAATTGAAACAAAAATAGGTGAAATTTTTTGAAAGGCAAAAGCTCCTCCGAGTGTGATGTTTGAAACATTATAAAAGAAGAGATAGAGTGAAAGTGTACCTGCAAGACCACGAAAAAATAAAATCCAAAAATGTCCCCCTTCTTTATGGACCTTACTTTTTTTTAATAAATACAATATGAAAATAACACCTATAAGATTACGAAAAAACATAATTTCAATAGAGCTTAATTCTGTGCTTAAAATTTTTGCACAAGCTCCTATAATTGCAAAGTCCAAAGAAGCTAAAATCATAAAATACACGCCGAGATTTTGTCTGATGATTTTAAGCATTATGAATGTCCTTTATAATTTTTTTTTTATTGTAGTCTTTTTTTGTTTAATATTAAGCCAAATTTTATATAATGTTTTTTTAAACTTTGAGGAAATAAATGCAGAGCATACTACTTATAGGCAAACCAAATGTAGGCAAATCAAGTCTTTTTAACCGAATGGCAAGACAAAGGATAGCCATCACAAGTACAGTTTCAGGTACAACTAGAGATAGCAATAAAAAAGAAATACAAATTCAAAACAAGAAAGCCTTACTTATCGATAGTGGAGGACTTGATGAAAGCAATGAATTGTTTAAGGCTGTTAAAAAAAACACTTTAAAAATGGCAAAGCAAAGTGATATTTTGCTTTATATTGTCGATGGAAAATTTGCTCCTAATGATGAAGACAGACAATTTTTTTATACACTCAAGAAATTAAAAAAACCTATGGCTTTACTCGTTAATAAAATTGATAGTAAAAAAGATGAAGAAAGGGCTTGGGAATTTGTCAATTTTGGAGTTAAAGAGTTTTTTACTCTTTCTGTAACACATAATACAGGCTTGGATGAATTGTATTCTTGGCTAGAGAAACTACTAGAGAGTGATTTATTAGTTGAGAACAATTTTTCATATAATCAAAAAACTGCTTTTCATAATGCAGATGAAAAACATATACGAGTTGGTATAGTTGGACGAGTGAATGTGGGTAAATCAAGTCTTTTAAATGCTTTAGTTAAAGAACAAAGAAGTGTGGTGAGTGAATTTGCCGGAACAACCGTAGATCCTGTTAATGAAACACTCTTGTATAGAGATAAAATTATAGAATTTGTTGATACAGCAGGAATTAGAAAAAGGGGCAAAATAGTTGGACTTGAAAAATTTGCTCTCAATCGTACTGAAAAGATTTTGGAACAAGCCCAAATTGCTCTTTTGGTTTTAGATTCAAATGAAGGATTTAATGAGCTTGATGAACGCATAGCTGGACTTATAGCAAAGCATTATTTGGGTGTTATTATAGTATTAAATAAATGGGATAAAAGTTTGTATGAATTTGATAAAGTTCTTAAAGAATTAAAGCTTGACCGTTTTAAATTTTTTGCTTATGCTCCAGTTGTAAGTGTAAGTGCATTGACCGGAAAAAGAGTGCCTATGCTTTTAGACAAAATTGTGGAGGTTTTTGAAAATTATATCCAAAAAATTCCTACTGCAAAACTTAATGAATTGATTCAAGAAGCTCTTACGACCCATCCTTTACCACATCAGCGTGGAAAAGGAGTGAAGATTTATTATGCTGTTCAATATGATTTTTCACCTCCTAAGATTGCTTTGATTATGAATAGACCAAAAGCTTTACACTTTAGTTATAAAAGGTATTTACAAAATAAACTTCGCACCGTTTTTCAACTTCAAGGAGTACCTTTAATTCTCTCTTCTCGTAAGAAAGGAGAGAAAGATGAAGGTTAAAAATGTTGTTTTTATAGGTTTTATGGGATGTGGAAAAAGTACTCTTGCAAGGAGGGTTGCAAGGGAACTTGACCTTGTATTTTTAGATAGTGATGATTTAATTGAAGCAAAATTTCAGAAGTCTATTCATACTCTTTTTTGTGATTTTGGTGAGGAGTTTTTTCGAAAAGAAGAGCAAAAAATGGCAAATTTTTTTAGCACTATACAAGGAGCAAGTATAGCCACAGGTGGAGGATTTATCTATACTTTGAATTTAGAAAAAATAGGTTTTTGTATCTATTTGAAGGCTGATTTTGAATCTCTTAAAGAGAGACTTTGTTTGCAAGAAATAGCCAAAAGACCTCTTTTTAATGATACAAATAAAGCAAAAAAATTATATAATGAGAGAGTACAAGTTTATGAAAAAAAGGCAAGTATGGTGATAGATATTAAAGAAAAAACTATACAGCAGCTTGTAGATGAAGTGAAAGAGGCGATAGAGTGAGAATTTTAACCGGACTCCAACCAAGCGGGGATTTGCATGTAGGAAATTATTTTGGAGCAATAAAACCTATGGTAGAAGCCCAAAATGAAAATGAAATGTTTCTTTTTATTGCAAATTATCACGCAATGACTTCATCACAAGATGGTGAATTTTTAAAGCAAAATACTCTCAAAGCTATTGCTGCTTTTTTAAGTTTGGGTATAGATCCAAATAAAAGTGTTTTTTGGCTTCAAAGCGATGTAAAAGAAGTAATGGAATTGTATTGGATTTTATCTCAATTTACGACTATGGGCTTGCTTGAACGTGCTCATAGCTATAAGGATAAAATTGCTAAAGGTTTTAATGCTTCACACGGACTTTTTTCCTATCCTGTTTTAATGAGTGCTGATATTTTACTTTTTGATGCACAAGTTGTACCTGTTGGAAAAGATCAGATACAGCATATTGAAATCGCAAGAGATATTGCTTTAAAAGTTAATAATGTGTGGGGAGAGATTTTTACTTTGCCTGAAGCTAGAATTAATGAGAAAATTTCGCTTATACGAGGTATTGATGGACAAAAGATGAGTAAATCTTATAAGAATACTCTTGATATTTTTGCTAGTGAAAAAGATCTCAAAAAACAAGTTGCATCAATAGTAACTGACAGCACTCCACTTGAGCAGCCTAAAGATTGGCGTAAATGTAATGTTTTCAATATAGCAGAACTCTTTTTAGATGAGAGAGGCAAGCAAGAACTTCAGCACAGATATGAAAAAGGTGGCGAAGGCTATGGGCATTTTAAAAATTATCTTTATGATATTTTTCTTGCATATTTTGAAGAAGCAAGGCAAAAATATAATGAATTTTTAAATAAACCCCAGTTTTTAAAAGAAATTTTGAGTTTTGGAAGTGAAAAAGCACGAAAAATTGCCCAAGCTAAAATACTGCAGATTTATGAAAAAATAGGAGTATAGATATGCTTAATCTAAAAAATTTACAAAAAGATTTTGATAAGGTATCCAAAAAGCTTGAAAGTAAAAAGGTGTCTAAAAAATTGCTTGAAAAATTGGCTGATCTTTTTACGCAATTAAAAGAAGAAAAGAATCTTTTGGAAGATTTACAAGCGTTTCAAAATAAATTTAGCAAAGAACTTTCTCAAAGTAATGAAAAAGAGGTATTAAAAAAAAGATTAGATGAAAATAAAGTTAAAATTCTTGCTCAAAACCAAAAAGTTATAGAATTGGAACAAGAGCTTGAAAATCTAGCTTTTTCGATACCTAATATTCCAGATGAGAGTGTTCCTATTGGGAATGATGAAGATGACAATGTTGTAGTTAAAAACGTACTTACACCTTCACAATTTCCATTTAAACCAAAGCAGCATTTTGAGCTTAATGAAAAACTTCAATGGCTTGATTTTGTACGAGGGGTGAAAATTTCAGGAAGTCGTTTTTCTGTGTTGAAAAACGAAGGAGCTTTGCTCAATAGAGCCTTGATACAGTATATGATAGATTTTAATAGGGCAAGAGGTTTTGAACTTGTTAATGTACCTTATTTGGTCAATTCTACTGCAATGTTTGGTACAGGACAATTTCCCAAATTCAAAGATGATGTGTATAAGGCAGAAGATGAGGATTTGTATCTTATTTCCACTTCTGAAATTCCTGTAACAAATCTTTATAGCGGAGAGATACTTGAAAATGATATTTTGCCTCTTAAAATGACTTGTTATAGTGCGTGTTTTCGTAAAGAAGCTGGAAGTGCTGGACGTGATACAAAAGGTATAATACGACAGCACCAATTTGAAAAAGTTGAGCTTGTGAGTATAACAAAACCTGAACAAAGCGAAGCTGTTTTTGATGAAATGTTAGAATGTGCAAGTGATTTGTTGAGCTCTTTAGGTTTAGCACACAGACAAGTTGTACTTTGCACAGGAGATTTAGGTTTTAGCGCATCAAAGACTATTGACTTAGAAGTGTGGCTTGCAGGACAAAATAGATATAGAGAAATTAGCTCTGTTTCAAATTGTGGAGATTTTCAAGCAAGAAGGGCAAAAATTCGCTATAAAAATAAAGAAGGAAAAAATGAATTGGTGCATACTTTAAATGGCTCATCTTTAGCCGTTGGGAGAACTTTAGTTGCTTTAATGGAGAATTACCAAAATGAAAATGGTACAATTGCTATCCCTGATGTGTTACGAAAATATTTATAAAAGAAAATAAAATGGCTCAAGAACAAGAAGATATAGTACTGCAATCCCAAAATGAAGGTTTGGAACAAGAAAGACTCGATGAAAGTTTAGGAGAATTTCAAGGGCAAGCTGGTCAAGCACCAGAAGATGATGAAATTACCTCTTTACCTGAAGAATTATCTGAACAAGAAAAGAGTAACGAGGGCTTTAAATTTACACGTGAGGGTATGCAAGAAGAAACAAGTACTCCTGAAGAGCCACTTGAAGAACAAAAAGCTTGGTATAAAGATCGTAAATTTATGTCTCTTATTGGACTTTCTTTGAGTATCATTTGTATCTTGACTTTTACATTATTTTATCTTAGTTTTACTCAAGACAATATACAAGTCGATATTGTAGCAACAAAACCTAAAGAGCAGGTTGTAAGTTTGCCTGATGAGTCATATCAATATAATGATGACACAAGTAAGATTGATGCAATGATAAAAAAAGCAAACACTTTATATTTGAAAGGTGAGGTAGAACAAGCCTTAAAAGTTTATCAGCAAATTGCTGTGTATAATGAGTCTTTATCAAATTACAATCTTGGTGTTTCACAGATGGAAGAAGGGAGTTTTAAAGAGGCTTTAGAGAGTTTTAGAAAGGCTATTGTTAATGGAGAAAATCAAAGTGTTTCTGCTATTAATGCTGCTGTGTGTTCATTAAAGCTCAATGATTATGAAAAATTTAAATATTATATCGACTTAGCAAGTGTATATCTTCCAAAGGAAGGTAAATCAAAGCTTTATGAATATTACTTAAGCCTTATAAATTATTATAAAGGGTATTATCCTGAAGCTTTGCAAATGTTTCAAAAAACAAATATAAAGCCTTATGCTGATACAGCAAAATATCTTTCTGCTAAGATTTATGCGAAGATGGGTTTTGATTCCAAAGCTGTTGAGCAACTTCGTAAGCAAGGGAGTTTTGAATCAAGTTTAAGTTTGGGACTTTTGTATGCTAGAATGGGACAGTATGATGAAGCAAAAACAGCATTAAACACAGCAATAAAAATCGACAGAGATTTTAATAAAAGTCTTGCCGCCTTGACTTTGATTGATATGAAAACAGGGCAGTATCAAGATATGATGGCACGTTTAAACGGTTTTTACAAAGCAGATAAAGACAAATATCAGATTTTAGATATGCACAAAATCAAAGTCGGATTAAACAAAAATTTGTTTAATATACAAATTGCTCAAGATAATTTTTTAAAAGATATATTAAAAAAACAAAAAAACCAATTTGACATACTTTTTTATTTTGCTCCTTATGAAGTTTTTGATTCCAAACAAGCTTTGCTTTATATTAAAAAGGCGAATGTAACTGACTTTGTTGATGATAGTGTAGATACTGGAAATTATTTGTCTATAAGTAAAGCTCTATCATCAGCTAATGTGAAAATGGCTCAAATCATTAATCAAGCTTTAAACCAAAAACTTAAACTTGCTAATAAGGAATTCCAAAAACTTCTCAAAGAGTATCCAGAACACAGTATTTTACATTATAATCTCGCCCTGACCTACGCGCAGCTTCAAAATTATAATCTCGCATACAGACATTTTTCAAGTGCGTATCATCTTAATCCTAAAAATTATCTTGCTGCGGCATTTGCAATGCTCTGTGCTAAATTAAGCGACATTGACACAAACAAATTTTACAATGAAATTTTGGAAAATATTGTTGCTGATACCAATTTTAAAGCTCCTCTTCAAAAGGCTATGATTTTTTTGGCTAATGGAGATTATAGTTCTACTTTACCGTATTTAGATGAGAGTAAAAGAGATACTCCCTTAAGTCTTATTTTTGAGGCTATTATTGCAAAAAACAATGGCTTAAATAATCAAGTTGATTCTAAAATTGCTAAATTAAAAGAGCAACTTCCTCAAGATGTTGTAACAAATATCTTGTATTTTAATTCTCTTAATTCCCACCTTGACATTAAAGAATATGCTAAAAATGTTCAAATTTACTTTCAAAGTTTCACATTTGATTATCGTTCTGTTTTTGGAGGAGCAAATATAGCAAAAGAATTTTATGTTTCTATAATGAATATTGCAGGTTTGCTTCATTTAGAAAGACAAAAATTTAAAGAACTTTTAAATACTACTGATGTAAAAAATGAGGATATAGTGCAAACTTTAGCTTATATGGATATTTTTGCCCAACAGTACGAAGAAGCTTATGCTTTGTATAATTCCTTAATAGATGATTATAAAAATGAAGATTCAAAAACACTTTTTTTAGCAGCAGTAGCTGCTATAGGTGCGAAGAATCCAAATTCTGCAATAGCACTTTTGCAGCTTTCTCGAGTGAGCGATCCGAGCAATAAAGAAAGCAAAGCGGCATTAGGATTACTTTACCACGAAGTGCAAAATTATGAACCGGCTTTAGTTCAATACAAAGCTTTACCAAATGATTTTAAAAGCGAGTTTTTTAGCTTTGATATAAAGAATGAACTTTAAATCTCTTTTTCAATGTCTTAATCAATAATCCATTACACGAGTTTATTGCACAGTATTTGTAATACCTAAGTAAGCAATACAGTTTATTAGACTGTCAAATATTCTTTAAGGATTGAAAATTATTCTATTTGGTTGTGAAAAGGTTCTTGTCGGATTGACATTAAAAGATATTTAATTTTTTATCTGTTAAATTCAGTCATCCTTTTGTCTATAAGATATGTAGTAGCAGTCAATTGCACTGTCTCTTATGTTTTTTATTTTCTTGAGTTTAATTTTATAACTAAATATTAATTAGAGTTTTAAATATGCAATTTAAAAAATGCTTTAAGGATATAAAAAACATTTTGGAGTAAAATATTTAAAAAATATTTTAGGATAAAACAGTCCAAAAGGATTTGAGATGAAATTCCGCACAAATAAAGATGTTAAAATTATTTTTAGCGTAACAAGCGGAAATTTTTTAGAAATGTATGATTTTGCAATATATGGTTTTTATGCTGTTTTTATAGCAAGAATTTTCTTTCCTGCTGAAAATGAATTTATTTCATTGATGCAAAGTTTTATTGTTTTTGGTGCAGGATTTTTGATGAGGCCGTTTGGAGCTGTTGTACTCGGAGCCTATATGGACAAGTATGGGAGGAGAAATGGTTTGATTGTAACGCTTGCTATTATGGCAATTGGAACCGTGAGCATTGCGCTTTGTCCTGGATATGAAAGTATAGGTATTTTGGCACCTGTCATTGTGTTGTTAGGACGTTTGCTGCAAGGTTTTGCTGCAGGAGCTGAAATAGGCGGTGTGAGCGTCTATTTAGCCGAGATTGCACCTAAGAATTTACGCGGTTTTTATGTATCTTGGCAAAGTGGTTCTCAACAAATTGCTACTATTTTTGCTGGAATGGTTGGTGTAGCTTTGCATTATTTAGTTGGAGATTTTATAATGCAAGAATGGGGTTGGAGAATACCGTTTATTTTAGGCTGTTTGATTGTGCCTTATTTTTTTTATATTCGTCGCATTTTAGATGAGACCCCTCAATTTAAACACGCAAACAAATACAATCAGCTAACTTTTTCGAGTATTTTTGAAAGCATTCGAGAGAACATTACTACTGTCATTTTTAGCATTATGTTTGTGATGATGACAACAGTTACTTTCTATTTCCTTACTTCTTTCACTCCAACATATGTCAATCAATTTTTACATTTTTCCCAGCTTGAAAGTTTTTTAATAACTGTTATCATAGGTCTTAGCTCTCTTTTTTGGCTTCCTATTTCTGGGTATTTGAGTGATAGAATAGGCAGAAAACCAATTGCGCTTTTAATGACTGTTTTGGGTGTGATAAGTGCGTATCCTGTGCTTGTTTTTCTTGCTCATAATATTTCTTTTAAGAATTTAGTTTTTACAGAACTTTGGTTTAGCTTTCTTTTTGGAGCTTATAATGGAGTAATGGTAGTGTCTTTAAGTGAAATAATGCCACCAAATGTTAAGGCTTTAGGTTTTTCTTTTTCTTACTCTATTACAGTAGCTATTTTTGGCGGTTTTACTCCGGCAATTTCAACTTTTCTAACTCAGAAATTGAACAATCCAGCTGCACCGGGATTTTGGCTTACTTTTGCTGCATTTTGTTCTTTTGTCTCTGCTTTAATACTTTTTAAAAAAAAATGGAATTTATGAAAAAACAGAAAGGAAAATAGATGAATTTTGATGTAGTAGTTATAGGGGGTGGCAATGCAGCTTTGTGTGCAGCCATTGCGGCAGCGAGTGAGGATAGAGCTTTAAAAATAGCTCTTTTAGAAAGTGCGCCTAAAGAGTGGCGAGGTGGAAATTCTCAACATACAAGAAATTTGCGTTCTATGCACGATGCACCTACTGATGTCTTAGTAGAAAATTATAGTGAAGATGAGTTTTTTGAAGATGTTTTTAAAGTAACTAAAGGACAGACTAACGAAGAGTATGCCCGTTTTGTTATTTCGCGTACGCCACAAGCTGTAGAATTTGCTAAGAAACACGGGGTTCGTTTTCAACCTTCTATGCGTGGGACTTTGCATTTAGGACGCACAAACGCTTTCTTTTTAGGAGGTGGAAAATCTTTAGTTAATGCGTATTTTACTGCCGCGCACAATTTAGGGGTGCAAATTTTTTATGAATTTGAAGCTTTGGATTTAGTTATGGAAAATGGATTTTGTAAAGAAATTGTAGTTCTTGACAAGAAACAAAATCAAAAAGTACAAATTAAAGCTAAAGCTTTTATAGTCGCAAGTGGTGGGTTTGAATCGAATTTAGAATGGCTTGAAAGTGCTTGGGGTGAAAAGGCAAGGAATTTTATTATTCGCGGAACACGTTTTAATGAGGGCAAAATGCTTAAAGCTTTGCAAAATGCTAAAGCTCAGATTATAGGCGATCCTACTCAAGGACATATGGTGGCTATTGATGCACGTACACCAAAATACGACGGCGGTATTGCTTCGCGTGTAGATTGCGTTTCTTTAGGCATAGTAGTTAATAAAAGTGCGCAAAGATTTTATGATGAAGGTGAAGATTTTTGGCCTAAACGTTATGCTATTTGGGGTCGTTTAGTGGCAAATGAAGAAGATCAAATTGCTTATTCTATTACTGACTCTAAGGTGCAAAAATGTTATATGCCTTCTTTATTTGAACCTATTGTTGCAAATTCTATCGAAGAATTAGCAGTGAAAATAGGCTTAGATGAAAAAGCCTTATGTAAAACTTTAGAAGAATACAATAAAAGTGTTGTAGATGGTGAGTTTAACCATACTATACAAGATAATTGCCATACCAAGGGTTTAAAAATAGAAAAAACACATTGGGCTTTAAGGATTGACACTCCACCTTTTTACTGTTATCCCTTGCGTCCCGGAGTAACTTTTACTTATATGGGGGTGAAAGTAGATAAAAATGCTCGAATTTATCGAGACAATGGAGAGCTTTTTGAGAATCTTTTTGCTGCAGGAGAGATAATGGCTGGAAATATATTAACTCAAGGATATGTAGCTGGATTTGGTATGAGTATAGGAAGCGTTTTTGGACGTTTAGCAGGGGAAAATGCTGTGAATTTATTAAAGGAGAAAAAATGAAAATCACAAAAATTTATGAAGAAGCAAAAAAATCCTGTATAATATGCAATTCTTGTCGCTACTGCGAAGGTCTTTGTGCCGTTTTTCCAGCTATGGAGAAAAAACGCGAATTTTCTTTTAATGACTTGGATTATTTGGCAAATTTATGCCATCAGTGTTCAGAATGTTATTATGACTGCCAATATGCCCCACCGCACGAATTTAATGTATCTATTCCTAAGCAGTTTGCAGCCTTAAGACAGCAAAGCTATGAGAAATATGCTTTTCCAAGTTTTCTTGGCTGGGCTTTTCAAAGGAATGCTTTTTTAACTAGTCTTGTTTTAGTGCTTTGTTTGTTCTTAGGTTTTTGGTTTGCAAATTCTTCTACCGATTCTTTGGAGGCGAATGGAAATTTCTTTGCTATCGTTTCTTATGAATATATGGTGAGTGTTTTTAGTATAGTATCATTTTTGGTTGTTTTGGCTCTTGCTGGAGCTGTGTTGAAATTTAGTCGTAGTATAGGACTTAGTTGTTTTAGTTTAAGAGTTTTTTTGCAAAGCGTTAAAGATGTTCTAACCCTTAAATACCTTGGCGGACATAAAAATGAAGGTTGTACTTATCCTAATGAAAAACGTTCTCTTATGAGAAAAGTTTATCATCATTGTACAGCATATGGTTTTGCTTTGTGTTTTATTGCTACAACTTTAGGAGCAATATACCATCATTTTCTAGGTATTGTAGCTCCTTATGATATTACACAGCTTCCTAAGATTTTCGGTGTTCTTGGTGGTATTATGCTTTGTATTGGTACTTTAGGACTTTTTGTTTTAAAACTTATAAGTGATAAAAATTTAGTAGATAAAGAAAGTGTAGGAATGGACTATGCTTTTATTTTTATGCTTTTTTTAGTAAGTTTTACAGGCTTTGTTTTAATGTTTTTAAAAGAAAGTGCCTATCTTGCTTTTGTACTTTGGTTTCATCTTAGTTGTGTTTTAGCCTTTTTTGTGATGATGCCTTATTCTAAATTTGTGCATATGTTTTATCGCTTTATAGCTCTTTTAAAATATAATACTGAAGAAGAAAATTAACAGAAAAAATTTCAAAGTCATTCTTTGAAATTTTCTTTCTCAATACTAACAGTTCTTATTAATCTCTCTAAATACAGCTTTGTTTGTTTTTTATTTTTTTAGTTTTATGGCATACGACTCTTTATATATTGCACAAGAAGAAGTGAAAAATTTATTTTTTTATTATTGATAATAAATTTCAAAATAAATTTATTTTTTTTTATTATAATCCTCATATATTTTTTTGAAAGGAAGACTTATGTCGGTTTTAGTTATCGGTGCAGATGAGATTACTCCTATTAGAGCTGTGTTACAAAATTTAGGAGCAAATAAAATAGAACATTGGGATGCAAGAAATGAAAATCGTGTGAACCGTAAACCTATCCCAAATGATACAGAATGTATAGTAATGCTTACAAGCTTTCTTAATCATAATACAATGAAAAAGATTAAAAGTGAAGCAAAAAAACGTAAGATCCCTCTTGTGTGTGCAAAAAGAAGTGTGAGTTGTGTTTATTGTGAGTATTGTAAAGTATTTAATTTGGACAAAGAATTTTCGTGTCCTAAGATTTGATAGTATTTTGAAGGATTCTATTCAATGAATTTTTATAATTTGATACTTTAAAATCATTTTTTAATTTGCTAATTTTAGATTTTAAAGTCTTACAATTTTTCGAGAATACATCAAAGATAAAAATTTATAGAATTAAAAATTTTTCATATTATTTAAACAAAATTGTGCTAGAATCAGTTTTTGTAATCTAAATATTAAAGTTATAAGGAGGATTAGATGTCAGTAGCGGTTATTTATGGAAGTGCTATGGGCAATACCGAAGGTGCAGCAAATACAATAGCTTCAAAACTTGGAATTGATGATGTATTTAATATTGCAGATATTGATGCAAATAAGATTAATTCTTATGATAAAATTATTTGCGGAACTTCAACTTGGGGTAGTGGCGATTTACAAGATGATTGGGATGGCTTTGATTTTTCTGCTTTGAATTTAAGTGGAAAAACAGTTGCTGTTTTTGGAATGGGAGATAGTGAAAGTTATTCTGATACTTTTTGTGGAGGTATGGGAAAGCTTGCTCAAAATCTTAAGAATGCAGGAGCTTCTTTAATCGGTCAGGTTTCAACTGATGGATATAATTTTGAATCAAGTGATGCTGTTGTAGATGGTAAATTTGTTGGTTTAGCACTTGATAATGACAATCAAGAGGATCAAACTGAAAGCAGAATAGATGCTTGGGTAAATCAAATTAAAGCTCAGTTCTCTTAAAAAATTCTTTAACTAAAATGCTAGAAAATTGTTCTGGCATTTCGTATTCACTATATTTCATTTGTACATTTTCCTGCTGAAAAATAGAAAGATTTTTGTTTTAGAATGTTAGAAAAAAAGAATTCTTGTATATCTATGGAACATTTTTCAAAGAAATTGATTAAAAAGATTCTCTCGCAATTATATAATCAGTTTTTATGTAAGATTTTATAATATCATTGTATCTTTAACAAAAAAGCAAATAAAATTAAGAATTGTAAATTTAAGATATCACCGAGATATTTTTTATCTATGATAGTAATGAAAAATAAATCAATAGATTCAAATTGAGTACAGTTTATAAAATTTATAGATAATAAAGAATTAATTCAAATTAATAAACATTTTTAAATTTTTCTTTTCAAACAGCTGATAGAGACTGTAGATATTTTTAATTTTACAAAGTGATCACAAGAATATATTAAAATGTACTTTAACTAAATAGAAATTGCAATTTCAGAATTCTCTAAATAATTTTAGTCTAGAATTATAAATTTAAATTAAAAATAGATTCCATAGTAAAAAATTAAATGAAATATTATATTTGAGAAGAATAATATTATATAATAATATTTATTTTTTAATAAATTTTTTATTATTTTAATAATATAATTTTTATCAATAAAAATTTACCATTAAGGGGAAAATTATGAAAAAATTGACAAATGATTTTGGTAATATCGTTGCTGATAATCAAAACTCTTTAAGTGCTGGTGCAAAAGGACCGCTTTTGCTTCAAGATTATATCTTACTTGAAAAACTTGCTCGTCAAAATAGAGAAAGAATTCCAGAAAGGACAGTTCATGCTAAAGGCAGTGCCGCTTATGGAGAACTTAGAATCACACACGATATATCGCGATATACTAAGGCAAAAGTTTTGCAAAAAGGAGAGACGACACCATTGATTATGCGATTTTCAACTGTTGCAGGTGAAGCTGGTGCTGCTGATGCTGAAAGAGATGTTCGTGGTTTTGCGATTAAATTTTATACTAAAGAAGGAAACTGGGATTTAGTAGGTAATAATACCCCAACTTTTTTTATCAGAGATCCGTATAAATTTCCTGATTTTATTCACACTCAAAAAAGAGATCCAAAAACACATTTAAGGAGTAATAATGCTGCTTGGGATTTTTGGTCATTGTGTCCTGAAAGTCTGCATCAAGTAACCATTTTGATGAGCGACAGAGGAATTCCTGCAAGTTACCGTCATATGCACGGATTTGGTAGTCATACTTACAGTCTTCTTAATACAAAAGGGGAGAGATTCTGGGTAAAATTTCATTTTAAAACACAACAAGGCATTAAAAATTTAAGCAATAAAGAAGCTGAAAATATAATTGCTAAGGATAGAGAAAGTCATCAAAGAGATTTGATAGAAGCTATTGATAGAGGCGATTTTCCAAAATGGACTTTTCAAATTCAGGTTTTAGCAGAAGATGAGGTTGATAAGTTAGGTTTTAACCCTTTTGATTTAACAAAAGTTTGGCCACATAGTATTGTACCTTTGATTGATGTTGGTGAAATAGTTTTAAATAAAAATGTAGAAAATTATTTTAACGAAGTGGAACAAGCCGCTTTTGCACCAAGCAATATAGTTCCTGGTATTGGTTTTAGTCCTGATAAAATGTTGCAAGGGAGAATTTTTTCTTATGCAGATGCTCAAAGGTATCGTATAGGGACAAATTATCACTTACTTCCTGTCAACCGTGCCAAGAGCGAGGTAAATACTTACAATGTTGCAGGTGCTATGAATTTTGATGAATATAAAAATGCTAAAGCATATTATGAACCAAATTCTTATAGTGAGAGTCCAAAAGAAGAAAAAAGTTTTCTTGAGCCTGATTTGGCGATAGAAAATAAAGCACAAAGATATGCTCCACTTGATGAGGATTTTTATACTCAACCAAGAGCTCTGTTTGATTTAATGAAACCAGAACAAAAGCAACAGCTTTTTGAGAATTTAGCAACGTCTATGGAAGGAGTGGAGCAGCAAATTATTGATAGAGCTTTGTCTCATTTTGAGAAAATTTCATCAGAGTATTCAAATGGGGTTAAAAAAGCTTTAAATAAATAGGTTATAAAAATGAAGGAGAATAGATGAACTCTATAGGTTTCAGCAAGGAAGAAGAAAAAAGAGTTTTAGAGCTTGGACAAATGGCTTTTAATTTTGCAAGAAATGATGAATGTGAAAATTTAAAGATAATGATTAAAACAGGGCTTAATGTCAATCTAAAAACTCATAAAGGTGACACTCTTTTAATGCTTGCAGCTTATCATAACTCCTTGAAAACAGCTGCAATGCTTTTGGAAAATGGGGCAAGGGTTGATGAAAAAAACGATAGAGGTCAAACTCCTTTAGCTGGAGTTTGTTTCAAGGGTTATATAGATATGGCAAAACTCTTGATCGAAAATGGTGCAAATATCGACGAAAATAATGGTTTAGGAATGACACCTTTTGCTTTTGCTGTGATGTTTAGACGTAAAGAACTTGTTGAATATTTACTTCAATGTTCGAATAAAAGCTTTATGAAAAGTTTGTCTTATAGGATTTTAAATCTTTTTAAGACTCACTAATATTCTTTTGGTTATAATGATTAAAAAACAAAAGGAGATGCCGTGTCAAACTATCCAAAACCTATAGGTCCTTATTCAGCTTATCGTCAGGGAGAGGGATTGTTATTTGTTTCTGGACAAATTCCAATTAATCCACAAACAGGTGAAATTGAAAGCAAGGATATAAAAGAGCAAACACGACAGGTTTTAAAGAATATCGAAGCTATCTTAAAAGAAAACAAACTTTCTTTGAGCGAAGTTCTTAAAAGCACTTGTTTTTTAACTGATATGAAAGATTTTTCGGCTTTTAATGAAGTCTATGCTGAATTTTTTACTCCTCCCTATCCAGCACGTTCAGCTTTTGCTGTAAAAGACTTACCAAAAGATGCAAAGATTGAAATAGAAATTATAGCTTGTAAAAGCTGATTTCATTTAATGTATTAAAAATGAGCTTTAGAGAGTAATGCTAAAAAATTCTCTGCTTTTAATGCTGCAGAACCTACTAAAACTCCATTGCAATGTTTGATACCAAGAATTTCTTTTATATTGTTTTCATTGACACTTCCGCCGTATAGAAGTTTTGCTTTACTTAAAGAAGCTATAAATTCTAGTATTTTTTCAATATCTTTTAGATCTGCACTCATACCAGTACCAATAGAATAAATCGGTTCATAAGCGATAATGAGTTTTTCATAATTGCTTTCTATCTTTTGAATTTGTTTTTGTAAAAACGATTCTGTTTGTTTAGAATTTTTTACTTCTAAACTTTCTCCTATGCAAAGAATAATAGTATAGCCTTGCTTCGCAGCAAAATCAAATTTAGCTTCTACATTTTCACCTAAGACTCTTCTTTCAGAGTGTCCAATTAAAACACTTTTTATTCCAAATTCATCTAGCTGCTCTTTACCTATTTCTCCTGTGAAAGCTCCATTGACACAAGGATAAAAATTTTGTGCCCCTTGTGTGAAATACAGTTCGTCTTCTAAGAAAGCCACACTAGGCGGGAAGACGAAAATTTCTTCATTTTTTTTCTTTAAAGCTTGGTTTAAAATTCGTGAGTAAAGTCTAAAACTAGCTCTTGTATGATTGCATTTTAAATTGGCTGCAAAAATCATTTTATTCCTTTATTCTTAGAGGTTTTACACCCGGAAGTTCTTTGCCTTCTATAAGTTCTAAGGAAGCTCCACCACCTGTTGATATAAAAGTCATTTCATCAGCATCTCCTGCCCTTGCAACAACATCAGCCGTATCGCCTCCGCCAACAACAGTGGTAGCTTGACTTTCGCTGATATAATGACTCATTTTAATACTTCCTTTACTGAATTTGTCAAGCTCAAAAACACCCATAGGACCATTCCACCAAATTGTTTGGGCATCTGCTAAGGCTTCGCGAAAAAGTCTCACGCTTGCAGGACCAATATCTAAACCCATCCAGTCTCTTGGAATTTCTTGCGCAGGGACAAATTTCATTACGGCTTCTTGTGAGCAGGAAGTTGCAACAGCTACATCTACAGGAAGATAAATTTTCACTCCCAAATTTTTTCCTTTAACAAGGATTTTATTCGCTTCTTCTAAAAGCTCTTCTTCTAAAAGTGAATTGCCTATATCATATCCTAAAGCTTTAAGAAAAGTAAAAGCCATACCCCCACCGATAATAAGTTTATCAACTTTTGGAAGTAAATTTGTTAATGCTTGAAGTTTGCCACTAACTTTAGATCCGCCAACAACAGCAACAAAAGGACGAATCGGTCTTTTTATGAGGTTGTTAGCAAAGTCAATTTCTTTTTGGAGTAAAAATCCAGCTCCTTTTTGAGAGAAAAATTCCGTAATAGCTTGAACGCTAGCGTGCGCCCTATGGCATACTCCAAAGGCATCATTAATATAAATTTCGGCTAATGAGGAGAGTTCTTTTGCTAGATTTCTATCATTTTTTGTTTCACCTTTTTCAAAGCGTAAATTTTCTAGCATAAGTATTTCGCTTGCTTGGAGATTTTTAGCTTGTTTTTTTGTTTCCTCCCCTATTACATCTTTTGCCATAATGATTTCTTTATTCATCAATCGTGCTAACCTCTTAGCAATAGGCTCTAATGAATAACGCGTACTTATTTCTTTAGGACGACCCAAATGGGAAGCTAGAATAACGCTACAACCATTGTCAAGGCAGTAACGTATCGTAGGAATAGCAGAACGTATCCTTCTGTCATCTGTAATATTTAAAAAATCATCTTGAGGGACATTAAAATCACATCGTATGAAAACTTTTTTTTTTGTTAAGTCCAAATCTTTAATTGAAATTATATCACTCATTATTACCTTCTTTTGTGATATATAAAGCCATATCAACAAGACGGTTTGAGTAACCCCATTCATTATCATACCACGCTATGATTTTTATAAAATCATCTTGTATAACTTGTGTTAAATCACTTGCTACTATAGCCCCATAAGAACAGGTAATAAAATCAGAGGAAACCCTTTGTTCATCATCAACAAGTAAAATTCCTTTCAAATTTTCCATAGCCGCTTTTCTAAAAGCTTGATTGAGTTCTTCTTGATTTACTTTTTTGTAAAGCTTTGCTGTTAAATCCACGCTAGAAACATCAATCACAGGTACACGCATACTTTGCCCGTGAAGTTTGCCATCAAGCTCTGGCATAATAAGCTTCATCGCTTTAGCTGCCCCTGTTGATGTGGGAATAATGTTTTGTGCTGCTGCACGACTTCTTCTTTTTTCTTTTGCTTTTGCATCAATGAGACTTTGCCCGTTTGTATAAGCGTGTATCGTTGTCATTAACCCTTTTTCTATGCCAAAATTATCTTGTAAAACTCTGCATATTGGACCAAGACAATTTGTGGTACAACTTGCGTTTGAAATAATAGGCTCATTTTTATAAAGATGAGAATTGACACCTAAAACATAAGTTGGCGTACTGTCTTTTGCTGGCGCACTCATAATAACTTTTTGTATGCCTTTTTTTAAAAATCCTTCACATTTTTCTTGTGTGAGATTAGCTCCTGTACATTCTAATACAACAGTTGCACCATATTTAGCAAAATCAAGATCTTGTATCTCTCTACTTTTAAACATTTTGATTTTTTTTTCATTAAGAAATAAATTTTCACCATCGTTACTTATTTTGCCTTGAAATTCTCGATGTACTGAATCATATTGAAAAAGATATTGAGTAAGCTCTATGTCAGTTGTGTCGTTAATAGCTACAAGTTCTATGTCTGTCCTTTCAGAGAGAATCCTTGCAACACATCTTCCTATACGTCCAAAACCATTGATAGCAACTTTTATAGCCATTTAATTTCCTTTTGAAAATAAAATGCTACTATTTTACAAAAAAAAGGTTAAAAAATTTCAATGAAAATCGCGCTTTTTGGCGGGAGTTTTGACCCGCCACATAAAGGACACAATGCCGTTATCAAGGAGGCTTTAAATTCTCTTGATATAGATAAACTCATTATTATGCCGAGTTTTCTTAGTCCTTTTAAGAAAGGATTTTGTGCAGATGAGCAACGTAGATTTACTTGGGTAAAAACACTTTGGGGGAATTTAGAAAAGATTGAAATTTCAGATTATGAAATCCAGCAAAAAAGAGCGGTGCCCAGTTTTGAAACTGTTAAATATCTTTATAGAGTTTATAAGCCCGGTGCGGTGTATTTGATTGTTGGTGCTGACCATTTACAGACGCTTCATTTATGGCAGAACTTTGAAGAACTCAATTCTTTAGTTGAATTTGTTATTGCTAATCGTGATGGTATCGTAATTCCAAAAGTTTTTCGTAGTTTAAGCACAAAAATCAACATTTCTTCATCATTTATCCGCACTGCTTTAGATTCTAATGAAGTGTGTGAAGAGATTAAAGATGAGGTGAGGGATTATTATACAAAATTACAAAAGAATAATATAATTTCTTCAATTTAAAGGGAAGATATGGAAGAGCGAGTACAGACAATAGTTGCCATTTTAGATGAAAAAAAGGCTGAAGAGATTCAAGTTTTTGATATGAGCGAGCAAGAGTATTTTGTAGAATGTGTTATTATCGCTACCACTTTAGGAGAAAAACACGGTTTGGCTTTAGTTGATGAATTGAAAGTGCAGCTTAAAGCACGTGGTGAGGAATTTTTACATACAGAGGTAAGTGAGGAGTGGGTAGTGCTTGATTTAGGAGATATTTTAATCCACCTCATAACCTCAGAATATAGAGAGCTTTATAATTTAGAAGAACTGTTAGAAAATCTCAAAAGATGAGAGCTAATTTGTATGATATTTTTTTGTCTTGATTTCATCAAAGAGAGCCAGTATTTTTGTTTCAAGTTCTTTTGCTTGTTCTAAAGTTTGTGCTTCAAAACGTGTAATGAGATATGCACTTGTGTTTGAAGCTCTTAATAAAGCCCATCCATAATCAAATTCTATTCTTACCCCGTCTATTTCACATAAGGCTTTTATTCCTTTTAAAGCACCTTGTTGTATCGCTTGTTTGAATTCCTCTACAAGTTCAAATTTTTCATCTTCTTTAACAGGAATTTTTATTTCAGGAGTTGTGTATAATTTTGGTAAAGATTCGATTAAGCTTTGTAAGTCAAACCCCTTATGAAGAAGTTCTAAAGTTCTTAAGAAAGCATAGATTCCATCATCATATCCAAAATATCTGTGTTTAAAAAAGATATGTCCACTCACTTCAGCCGCAAGGTCAATATTTTTTTCTTTCATCATTTGTTTGATATTTGAATGTCCTGTTTTTCCCATAAAAATAGTGCCAAATTTTGCTACCTCATCAAAGAGATTCTTTGAACATTTTACTTCGCCAAGTACTCTTGGATTTGGAATATTTTTTGCAAAAAGATAACAAAGTTCATCTCCGCAAAAAATATGATTTCTTGTCAAAGCAACCATTCTATCAGCATCTCCATCGAAAGCAAATCCCATACTTAAATGAGGATTTTCACTAAGCAGTGTTTGCAAGGCATACAAATTTTCTTTTTCAGTAGGATCAGGGGCGTGGTTTGGAAACCGGCCATCAGGCTCACTAAAAAGAACAGAGGCTCTTAAATTGAGAGCTTTCATTAGAGGTGCAATAACAACACCAGCTGCTCCATTTGAACAGTCAATACCAAATTCATATTTGCAATTTTTTAATTCTTGAAACTGCTCACTCATAAAATCAACATAAAGACTTAAAATATCATATTTTTGTGCTTCTGTTTTTTGAGGAATGTCATCATTAAGATGTTTTTCTACTTCTTTTGCTAATTTTTTAAGTTCTGTCCCAAAAAAACTTTCTTTTGCTATTGTAATTTTAAAACCATTGTAATCCTTTGGATTATGAGAACCTGTGATCATAATATTTGCATCAAATTTTTTTCCTACATAGAGACTAAAATATCCAAGCGGAGTTGGTACAAGCCCTATATCATACACTTTGATTCCTGCTTTGTTAAGACCACTGAGCAGATATGTAAAAAGCTCCTGTGCACTGTAACGTGCATCATAGCCTACGCTTACATTTTTACATTCTTTCTCAAGCATTTTCATTCCCAAGCAATAGCCAATAGCTTTTACGCTTTTTTCATTGAGTTCTTTTCCATAAAGTCCTCTTATATCATACTCTCTAAAAATCACATCAAACATTGTATATCCTTATGTATATAAAATCTGTCAATTTATTAAAAACAAAAATCCAGTTAAAGAAAACTTGCTATAATTTTACTCTAAATTCACCAAATTATAAGGAAAATTTATGGACGAAGAATTAGAAAAAGAAGAAAAAAAGAAAAAAGGTGGCGGTTCTTTAGTTATTATTATAGTTGTTTTACTTTTTGTTTTACTCCTTGCTATGATGGGAGTGATAGCTTGGCTTATCAGTTCTTCTGGAGATGAAAGTGAGGTTAAAGAGGCAACAAAAGAAGAGAGCAAACACGAAAAACCAAAAAATTCAGTCCCTAATCAAAGAGGAAGTGATTTTGCAAATATAGGACCTATGTATTCTCTTGATCCTTTTACATTAAATTTATTAAGTGATAGTGGTTCAAGATATGTAAAATGTACTATAGACCTTGAACAAAATACTGAACTTTTAACGCCAGAGCTTGATAAAAAAGTTGCCATAATACGTGATATTATCATTCGTACACTTACAGCTAAAACCTTTGAAGAAGTAAGTACAGCAACAGGTAAAGAAAGACTTAAAGATGAACTTGTTGGTAAGATTAATGAAATTCTTACTGATGGTTTTATTAAAAATGTGTATTTTACAGATTTTGTTGTTTCATAGCTAATGCGTGTTGGTTGTGATATTGTTGCTATTTCTCGAATAGAAAAAATTTATAACCGACACGGTACAGCTTTTTTAGATAGATTCTTACATCCTGCTGAACAAAAATTCTCACAATCTATTCCTACTTTGGCAGGACTTTGGGCAGCTAAAGAAGCTGCAAGTAAAGCTTTAGGTTTGGGTATTAGTCAAGAGTGTACTTTTTTTGATATACGAATTGCTAAGAATCAACGCAATGCCCCCCAACTTGAATTTTCTCCTCATCTTATACAAAAATTTGCAATACATTCTGCTTCATTAAGCATCTCTCACGATGGGGGTTTTGCCATTGCGGTGGTTGTTTTAGTTTAAATATCAAAAAGGCTCGTTTGAATTTTCAAATAAGCTTTTACATTCTTGAATTTTGAAATTCTTTCTGTTAAAAATTGAATGGAATTTTTTAAGAAAAAATTCAAGTTGTTTTTCATCCCTTTCGTTTTTAAGTACAAGCAAGAGTTGTATTAAAAATTCTTTTAATTCATTATTGTTGAGATTTTTTTTTAAAATCATTTCATTTTGATTTATACAGGCAAAAAGTTGTTTTTTAAGGGCTAAAGACGAAGTTTTAAGTTCTATGGTGTTAAGAAAAGCTAAATTGATTTTAGAAATTCCAAATAAGAATTCATTTTCGCTTAAAATTTTTTGCAATTTTTTGTTTTCAAATTCTCGAATTTCGCTGTCTTCAAAACCATAGTTAAGCAAGATTTTTTCTAATAAATTTTTGTGTTTAAAACACATTGTATCACTAATTTTTTTAAAGAGTTCTCTTGCCTGACTTGAAGTTTGTAAAAATGCAAAAATTTCAAATTCAGCAAGATGATTTGTTTCTTTAAAAGGGACATTGGAAGTTACAACAGTTCTTTTTCTTTCATTTTTCGATAAAGTAACGAAAATCTCATCAACTCCTAAGAGTTTTGCAACCAAATTTTTGTAAGAATTTGCAACGAGCGGTTCTAATAAAAAGGTATAAGCTTGCACCTTTTCTAAGGCTTTTTGCTTTTCAAGAGCTGATTTTATAGGTTCTTTTAACAGATTTCGTATGTAGAATTCACCAAGTTCAATACCTTTGTCTAAAAAGTCAAAGAGTCTCTTCTCTTCGCCACAAGCAACAAGTTCAGCAGGGTCTTTTCCACCTTGTAAAAGTACCACTTTTCCATCAAATTTATGAGTGCTTAACAAAAAAGATGATTTTATAGCTGCCTTTAATCCTGCTTCATCATTGTCGAAACATAAAATGACTTTAGCTTCATACCGTCTTATAAGAGGTAAATGACTCTGTGTTAATGCAGTTCCAAGAATAGCAATAGCATTATTAAATCCGGCTTTATGAAAAGCGATAACATCAAGATAACCTTCACAGATTATCATTTCTTTCTTTGTCATTATGTTTTCTTTCGCCAAATGCAGACCATAAAAAATGCGACTTTTATCAAAAAGTATGTTTTGTGGAGAATTAATGTATTTTGCCATATTATTTGGATTAAGAGTTCTGCCTCCAAAACCTACAAGCAAACCTTTATGATCATAAATAGGAAAGATTATACGTGCAATAAAACTTGCATACAGTTCATTTTTTTCGTCTTTTTTTAAAGCTCCAACCGTTAAAGCATCTTCATATGAAATGTTTTCATTTCTTAAAAGCCTCATACTTTCTTCACTTGTACCAGCAAAACCGAGTTCAAATTTTAAAATGTCAGCATCATTAAGTTTTCGTGAATAAAGGTATGACAGAGCTTCTTTGTGCTGTATGAGACTGTGTTTATAAAAAGCATTAAGTATGGGCAGTATATGTTTTAATTCTTTTTTGTTTTCTTGTTTTTCTTGTGTATAGCTAAGTGAAAAATTACTTAAGCTTGCTACTTTTTCTACAGCTTCTGCGAAACTTAATTTTTCATAATCCATTACAAATTTAAAAGCATCCCCACCTGCCTTACAAGCAAAACAATGATAAAAGCTTTTTTGCGAATTAATATGCATAGAAGGATTTTTATCTGGGTGAAAAGGACAAACACATACATAAGATGCCCCTTGTTTTTTCACTTCTATAAAATGTGAGATAATATCGACAATGTCAAGTTTTTGACTTAAACTTTCTATGCTTGCTCGGGCTATCATTTGTACAAACCTTTAATTATAATTATACAAAGATTTGGCTATAATTTGATAAAAATGATAAAAGTGATTTTATGGATTTTTTCTTTGTAGAGTATAGGGATCCTTTGACAGGACTTATTTTTTTAACTATTTTGATTTTCATCGTTGCAGTAGCAAATTATGCTTGGGAGTTTTTTTCTAAAAAAGACAAAAAACAAAAATTAGAGCAATTTATTAAAAAATTTGAAAAAGATACCATTTATAAAGGTTTATTTGTAAATGAGAGATTGAGTTTAAGCAATCTGTATTTTTTAGCTGAAATTTTTACAAAAAGTGGAGAATTTGAAAAGGCGGTTCAGATTTATTTAATTGCTTTGGAAAAGACTAAGAAAAAAGATGAACAAGAGTTTTTATTCCTAGCCTTAGCCCAAGTGTATTTTAAAGCGGGATTTTTAGAGCGTACCCGTGAAGTTTTATTCAATGTCTTAAAAATTTCTCCGCGAAACAAACAAGCCTTAAAAATTCTTAAAATAGTTCATTTTAAACTTAAAAATCATAAAGAAAATTTGGAAATTTTAGAATGTCTTTTTGAGCTTGGAGAAAAAGTTGACGAGGAAAAAGAATTTATTAAAGCTTTACAAATACTTGAGTGTAATATGAACGATGAGGAAAAAAAACAAAAACTTGTAAGACTTCAATTACAAGAGAATTCTATGCTTAAACGTTTGCTTTTTGAAAGATACCATCTCTTTTTTGAACAAGAATTCTCAAATATTATTGATTTGCTTTATCAAGAAACACAACCTTTGAATATACATAATCAAGAGTATAGAGAATTTTTTTATGCTTTGGGTAAAATACAAGACAAGGTTATGAATTTTCACAATTCACATTGCAAAATGTTTTCTATTTTATGTCAGAATGGCTTTAAAGCGAGTTTTGAATTTTCTTATTCTTGCACTGAATGTAAAAGTACTATGCCTTTATTTTTTTATCATTGTCCTGTATGCTATGAATTTAATACTTGTAAAATTCTTTATGAAGTGAAAAATAATGAAAACTATTGAACTTTATACAGATGGTTCGTGTTTAAATAATCCGGGTTTTGGAGGTTGGGCGTATATTTTACGTTTTGGCGAATACGAAAAGACAGAGAGTGGGGCTGAAGAAAATACGACAAATAATAGAATGGAGCTCTTAGCTATTATAAAAGCTTTAGAAGTTTTAAAAGAGCCTTGTGAGATTTTACTTTTTACTGATTCAAAATTGATGGTACAAAGTATCAATGAATGGCTAGATTCTTGGATACAAAAAGATTTTAAAGGAAAAAAGAATGTTGATCTGTGGAAGCAGTACTTGCATAAAGCTCAAATTCATAAAATGAAAGCTTTTTGGATAAAAGCACACAATGGGCATAAATACAATGAGAGATGTGATTTTTTAGCCCGCACAGCAGCAAGGAAGTTGGCAAAGGAAAAGAATGAAAAAAATTGAGTTTTTGGAGAAGAAATTAGGTTACACTTTTAAAGACAAGCAACTTGTCTTAAAGGCTTTGACGCATAAAAGTTTTAAAAAGCCTTACAACAATGAAAGACTTGAATTTTTAGGCGATGCTGTGCTTGATTTGATCGTTGGAGAATTTTTATTTCATAAGTTTGATACTCAAGCAGAAGGTGATCTCTCTAAACTTAGAGCCGCTTTGGTGAATGAGAAATCCTTTGCTAAAATTGCTGCAAATTTGGATTTAGGAGCTTTTCTTTTTTTGTCTCTTGCTGAAGAAAATAATGGTGGTAAAACAAAACCATCTATACTTTCTGATGCTTTTGAGGCTTTAATTGGGGCTGTGCATTTAGAAGCTGGATATGAAAAAGCACGGCAAATTGCTCTTGTTTTAATAGAACAGAATTATCCGCAAATTGATGCACAAAATCTTATCAAGGATTATAAGACTAAACTTCAAGAGCTTACTCAAGAACAGTTAGGACAAATTCCACAATACGAGACTTTACGTGCTTTTGGACCTGATCATCAAAAACAATTTGAAATTGCTTTAAAACTTGATGGTCAAGAAATTGCAAGAGCCACAGCAAAAAGTAAAAAAGAAGCACAGCAAATGGCAGCAAGAATAACTCTTGAAAAGATGGGAAGATTATGAATACTTTTGGCACTAGGTTGAAATTTACAAGTTTTGGTGAATCTCACGGCAAAGCTCTTGGCTGTGTTGTTGATGGTTTGCCTGCCGGACTTAGGATTGATGAGGAATTTCTACAAAATGAGCTTGATAAAAGAAGAGGCGGGGGCAGATTTGCTACCTCTCGAAAAGAAAGCGATAGGATTGAAATTTTAAGTGGAATTTTTGAAGGCTTGAGTACAGGAACACCTTTAGCTATGATTGTTTTTAATGAAAATGCTCGTTCTAAAGATTATGAAAATTTGAAGAATTTATTTCGTCCTGCTCACGCTGATTTTACCTATTTTCATAAATTTGGCCTAAGAGATTATAGAGGAGGTGGCAGAGCAAGTGCAAGGGAAAGTGTCGCTAGGGTTGCAGCAGGTGCTGTGGCTGCAATGCTTTTAAAAGAATTTAACATCATTGTAGAGAGTGGAATTTTTGGTATTGGTTCTTGTGTTTCTGCTTTGGAGAATTCTTGTTTTGATTTTGATTTTGCACACAAAAGTGAAATTTTTTGTCTTGATAGTGCTTTAGAGGACGATTTTAAAAGAGAGATACTTGAGGCAAAGAAAGTAAAAGACAGCGTTGGTGGGGCTGTTTTTACAAGAGTAAGCAATGTTCCTGTTGGACTTGGAGAAGTTTTGTATGATAAACTTGATTCAAAACTTGCACACGCTTTAATGGGTATTAATGCTGTTAAAGCTGTTGAGATAGGACAAGGCATAGTAGCAAGTAGAATGCGAGGCAGTCAAAACAATGATGAGCTCTCTCAAGGAAAATTCTTAAGCAATCACGCTGGTGGTATACTTGGAGGAATTTCAAATGGGGCTGATATAGAGTTAAAAAGCTATTTTAAACCTACTCCTTCTATTTTTAGAACTCAAAAAACTATGGATATTTTCGGCAAGGACGTGCTTTGTGAGCTTAAAGGCAGACACGATCCTTGTGTAGCGATACGAGGCAGTGTTGTTGCAACGGCTATGGTGCGTCTTGTTTTGGCTGATTGTTTGCTTTTAAATGCCAACACACAATTAGAAAATATAAAAAAAATATATGAGAAATTTTAATTATTGCGTTTTTTGGAATGAATTTGAAAAATTATAGCTACTAAAATGAGAAAACATAAGATATCAAGACTGATGATTGTAAAATTTTGAATTTCTTGTGAAAAAGGCAAGAGAGTATCGGTAAAAAGAATCGAATAAACAGGAGTAAATAGAAAGATACAGCTTACAAGGACAGAAGTTTTTCTTTTTAAGAAAACTTCTTTATCAAAGATATAAAATACTAAAAGAGTATTGACGATATAGATAATATTTTTTAAAAAAAGAATATCCATAAGCTTAACGAGCGTCTGTTTTCCATGTAATTCCAAGCGAATAAAAAAGTCTTAAGAAAAAAGGTAGAGCTCGGTCATCTTGAGAAAGATAAGCAGCTTTAGCCTCTTGTAAATTAAAAGTATTCGCCAAAGAAAGATTTGCAAAGAAAGCAGTGCTTAAAAAAACAACTAGAACAAATTTTTTCATTGTATCTCCTTAAATATTGATAAGAAATATTATATTTTATTAAAGTTAATATATTGAAATTATAATAATGTGTTTTTTAGAAAATGCTAGACATTCTATCAAGGGTTTTAACATTAGCACAAAAACATTTTTTTATTATTTTTTAAACTCGTATTGTCAAATTACTTCCAAGCAAAGCTTTGAAAAATTTGAATCTTGAAAAACTAAAAAGTGTTTTTTGATATATTCAAACAAAACAGATTGATTCTATATGTTTTTCTTTTGAATTTTTTATTTTTTCTAAGAGTCTTTTCACAACTATTACAATGAGAAGAAGAGTATATAAGAAAGTAAAAGCAAGTCCTACAATTTCAAAAAGAATAGCGTTCTATTATTTCTTTTGGAAAATCAAAAAGCGTTGAATAAAAAAGCAAAGCACCAAATGAAGTTAAAAAAGAGATTTTTTGCTTACACGGTCTTCAAAAAAAGCGATACAACTCATTAAAAAAAGAATAATAAAAATAACCAATCCAATATCTAAGAAACCTCCAGGTAATCGTAATGGTCTGTTGTTTGGGTTTGTATAGAAATTTGGTTTGAGAGGAAGTTTGCGTGGCTTTCCAAAATATATAGGATTATTAGCATATGAGGAAATAAGCACCTAGATAGTATCCAAAATAAAGCGGAAAAGCTCTTTCAGAAATGTATTCACCTTTTACTTCTTTCATTTCTTTAAGGTTTAAATTCTAAGTGAGTTTGAATTAAAACTCCGTTTGTAACTTGTGAAAGAACATCTAAAGAGAAATTATAAAAACTGCAACTTAAAAGGAGAACGAAAAAGATTTTTTTCACCAAAACATGCCACTTTTGATTTTAAACATCTTTCAATGATTTTAAAAAAGTAAGCTTAAATTATTATAAAAATATTTATAAAGAATTTAAATATAAAGGTATACTTTTATTATTTTGTGTATAATTGTCGAGTATTTTTTAAGGAGTGTTTAATGAAAAAAAGTATTGTTTTTTTTGAAGTTAGAGGTGGGAGCGATAAAGGCGAAGATGGATATAGAAAAGACACTATGCCTATGGTGAATGCTCTTAAAGAACGTGGTTGGAATGCCGAAGTTGTTTTTTTTGAAATCGCTAAAAAAGATGAAATTTATCTTTATGTGAAAGAAAATTTTGATGGTTATGTTTCACGTATTAATCCGGGTAATCTTAAAGAAGAAAATGAGTATTTTGATATGTTAAGACAACTTTGCAAAGATGGGCTTATTGGTATGCCTCATCCTGATGCTATGATAGGATATGGAGCAAAAGATGCTCTTACAAAACTTGTTGGCACAGATCTTGTACCAAATGATACTTATGCCTATTATGATATTAAAACTTTTAAAGAGACTTTTCCAAAAAGCCTTGCAAAAGGTGAAAGAGTTTTGAAACAAAACCGCGGTTCTACAGGTGAGGGGATATGGCGTGTAAGTGTTGAGGGTAACTGTTGTGCCACTGATACTTTGCCGTTGAATACGAAAATCAAATGCACAGAAGCAAAAGACAATCACGTAGAATACAGAGAGCTTGGAGAATTTATGGATTTTTGCGAACAGTATATCATAGGTGATAATGGTATGCTTGTAGATATGACTTTTTTGCCTCGTATTAAAGAAGGTGAGATTCGACTTTTAATGCTTTATAATACACCTGTCAATGTGGTCCATAAAAAACCAGCCGAAGGAAGCGATGCTTTTTCTGCAACTCTTTTTAGTGGAGCAAAGTACCGTTATGATAAGCCTGAACAATGGAAAGAATTAGTTGATATGTTTTTAAACGAACTTCCAAAAGTGCGTCAAAAACTTGGTGATTATGATCTTCCTTTAATTTGGACTGCAGATTTTATTCTTGATACTGATAGCAATGGTAAAGATAAATACATTTTAGGAGAGATTAATTGTTCGTGTGTTGGTTTTACTTCTCATCTTGAGTTAGCTGGAGAGGTTGCTGAAAATATTATTCAAATTGTAAGCAAAGCTTAAGCAAGTTTAATGTCCATTTTCTGTTGGCAAAATGGACATTCTTTAGTTATATTTTTTAAATTCGACTCATATTCTAGAGTGAAATTTCTATTACAAAATTTACAAACAATATGCCTTGAAAGTATAGGGTAAGAATACCCACTTGATTTCAACATATAGTATTTTATTGGTTTATTTATATCCATCTTATATCACAATGTTATAACCTAACTCTTAGCAGATAAACTGCACAGAATCAATAAATAATAATATGCACTTTTTGAGGTCCGTGCACTCCAAAAACCGTTATTAGTTCTATATCTGCAGTACGGGAAGGACCTGCGATGAATAAAATATTTGAAGGCAAAATTTCATTTTCGTCCTTTATTAAATGCAATGCCTGACTTAAACTTTGAACAACATTTTCTTTCTTGAGAAGCATAATGCAAAGTTTTGGAGCTAAAGAAAGCATTCGAGGTTGTTCTTTTGATGAGACTACTAAAGCTACCCCGTGTGAGCTCACTCCGGCTCTTGCTTGCACAATAGAAAAATCACTATTAAAAACTTCGTGTCGTAATTCTTCTATGTCTTTATCAAAGCAAATTTTTTCATTTGCTTGAATTTGAGTTATATCTAAAGGTATATTTGCAGGATAGAGGAGTTTTTTATACCCATAAATCGCAACTATTTCATTAATCTTTTTTTCTAAGGTATCCGCACTTGCTTCTTCGACTATGAATTTATTATCACTCATTTTTTGTTTCATTTGTATTAAAGCATCTGAAGTATTTTGAATATGCTCGACAGGATCAATGGTATGAGTAACTTGAAAATCTTTTTCTGTGTAAGCATTTTCAAGCTTCTTTAAAATATTTTCCTTACTTTTTACTGAAATTTCCTCAATTCTACTCATATACAACTCCTTGAATTTCTTGTACTTCTTTGTATAAATCTTTTTTTAGCTGTGGTAATTCTTTAAATTTATTCCATTTTTTAATTACAGGTAAAGAATGTTTCAAATTGTGTACAAAAAAGTTTAAATAGTGCAATTTTGAAAGTGAAAAACGCCATTGAAATCCATTTGTGGCAAGTTTTCCAAATTGTCTAAAAGCAAAAGCTTCAAAAGTATTTTTTTCTAAATTTTCATAGCCAAGAGGTGGATTTTCTCCTTGTCCTACTTTATCACAACGAAGTTTTCTGATGAGTTCGGCCAAAGGAATTTTTACAGGACATACTTCAGAACATCTCCCACAAAGTGAACAGAAACTTAAAATATCACCTGTTTTATCTATACCAAAAAGGTTTGGACTGATTACTTCGCCTATTGGTCCTGGGTAAATTGTTTGATAGGCGTGTCCGCCGATTTGATCATACACAGGACAAAAATTCATACAAGCACCACATCGTATACAACGTAATGCTTCGTGATAGTCTTTATGTGCTAGCATATCGCTTCTATGATGGTCAAAAAGTATGATATGAACTTCTTTTGGACCATCTAAATCCCCATTTTTACGTGGGGCTGTGATAATATTATTATAAGTTGGGATGAACTGTCCTGTTGCTGAAGGAGTGAGTAGAGAAACCATAGTTGCAGCATCTTCGAAATTTTCCATTACTTTTTCTATGCCACAAAGTGCAATATGAATATCAGGCGCTGTAGTGCACATTCTACCATTGCCTTCATTCTCAATTAACCAAAAAGCTCCTTCTTTAGATACAGCAAAATTAACACCACTTAATCCTAGTTTTAAACCTTCAAACTCGGCTCTTAAATGTTTTCTTGCTATAGAGTTTAATTCTTCCGGTTCATTGCTTGAAAGTGTAGCTCCTAGTTTTTCTTGAAAAATTTTTCCTACTTCATTTCTATTTCTATGAATCGCTGGAACAACAATATGTACAGGACTTTCATTATTAAGTTGCAAAATGAGTTCGCCTAAATCTGTTTCAGTGGCTTTGAATCCTTTTCGTTCAAGATAGTGATTTAAACCTATCTCCTCACTCGCCATAGATTTGCCCTTGAGAATTGTGCTAATATTCTTTTCACACATTATTTCATAGATGATTTCGCACGCTTCTTCATCTGTACTTGCCCAATGTACTTTTAAACCATTTTTTGTAGCATTTTTTTCAAATTCCAAGAGTCTTTCTTTTAAACTCATTAAAGCATTATTTTTTGCTTGTTTTGCTTTGTTTCTTAAACCTTCCCAATCTGTGAAACGCATTTCAATGACATTGAAACGATTTTTCTGAAGAGTATGCATAGCATTCATTAAATTTTCACGCATTTGTGTATCATTAAGTTTTGATTCAACGATTTCTTCGTGTGGAATTTTTTGACTCATAATACTGCTCCTTCAAGACGTTTGAATAAAAAGTCATACAAATGAATGCCTTTAATGTCAAGTTTCATTCTACGCATAGTTCCATCTATATTTAACAGACAGCCTCCATCGCCACTGATGAGGTATTTTGCTCCTGTATTTTGAATGTCTTTAATTTTATTTTGCACCATAGCATTTGAGATATGAGGTTCTTTAACTGAAAATGTTCCACCAAATCCACAGCATTCTTCTTCATATTCTAAGTTTATAAGTGTAACATTTTGTAGTTTCTTCAGTAAATTTTTACTTGATTCTATGCTTTTTTGTACTCTTAAAGCGTGGCAATTTGAATGCCAAGTTACCGTGATAGGCTCTCCTTTATCTTCGTATTGTACATTTAAAACCTTATCTAAATATTGAGAAAGCTCTATAACTCGTGAGCTAAAATGTTGTACTCTTTCATACTCAACACTATCTTTAAAAAGTTCCACATAATCGTGACTCATCATTCCTGCGCAAGAACCACTTGGTACTACGATAGGATAGTCTTTTTCAAATAAGGCCACGTTATAAAGTGCTATTTGTTTGCTTTCATTAAAATAACCTGAATTAAAACTCGGTTGCGCACAACAAGTTTGATTTTTTTTAAAAATTACTTCAACTCCTTCGCGTCTTAGAAGTTTAATACCATTAATCACACTCTCTTGCATTGCAGCTGTTCCAAGACAGGTTGCATAGAAATAAACTTTTTTCATCTTCCGCCTTTATAAAATTTCTCAATATATTTTTAGTATAGAATTATTTAGCCACTACATCAGGAATAATTCCTTGCAAAAAGAAAGCAATGATAAGTGTCCATAAACCTATTAAAATAATAAAAGCTACCGAGTATTTAAAAGTAAATTTGAAAAGTTCTGATTCTCTTCCAGCAAGTCCTACCGCTGCACACGCAATAGCTATGCTTTGAGGGCTTATCATTTTTCCTACAACACCACCTACTGAATTTGCTGCTAAAAATAAAGCCTCGCTAATTCCAAGTTCCTTTGCACTTACTGATTGCAGAGGTCCAAATAAAAGATTTGAATTTGTGTCAGATCCTGTTAAAAATACTCCTATCCAGCCTATCACAGGTGAGAAGAAAGCAAAGGCGTCTCCTGTTTGTGCAAAAGCACGTCCTAATGTTGTGCTCATTGCCGAATTTTTTGCAATAAAAGCAAAAGCCACAACTAAACCAATAGTTATGCAAGGTATAGCCATCTCTTTCAAGGTTGCCCAAAGACATTCGCTTGCATCTTTACTTTTTATCTTTAAAATCCAGATACTTAAGAAAGCAGCACACAAGATAGCTGTTCCAGCTTGAAGGATGAAATCGATTTTTAAAGCTAAGTCTATGGGTTTTCCTGTTTCATCTACAATAGAATCTTTAATATTATTAAACATTACAGTTACTTGAGTGTAGTCAAAAATTGCACCTTTGGCAAATAAAGTTTTAAACCAAGGCTGTGTCCAAAGAATAATGCAAATAATGAGCAAGATGAAAGGGGTCCAAGCTAACAGTATTTGTTTAAAATCTAAAGTGTTTGTATGAGAGAAATCTTTAATTCCATCAAGTCTAAAAATGACCTTTGGTTTCCAAACTTTCAAAAATAAGGTTGTACATACTAAAGAAACTACAGCCGAAACAATATCTGGAAGCTCTGCACCTAAGTAATTTGAGCTTAGAAATTGCGTTATTGTAAAAGAAAGAGCAGCTACCAAAACAGCCGGAAAGGTTTCTTTCACTCCTTTGAAACCATCCATTAAAAATACGATAAAGAAAGGGACGCTAAGGCTTAAAGGTACAAGCATACGTCCTACCATTGCTGAAATTTCGTGCTGTTCAACTCGTAAGAGATCACTCATAGCAATGATAGGAATTCCTACAGCACCGAATGCAACAGGAGCAGTATTTGCAATGAGACATAGTCCAGCTGCATAAAGAGGTTTTAAACCAAGTCCGACAAGCAAAGCTGCTGTAATCGCAACAGGACCGCCAAAACCAATAGCTCCTTCTAAAAAGGAACCAAAACAAAAACCAATGAGTATGACTTGAATACGGTGATCTGGAGTGATAGAGATTACGCTTTGCTTTATAATTTCAAAAGAACCAGATTTTACAGAAAGTTTATAGAGAAAAATCGCTGCAATGATAATCCAAGCTATAGGCCATATTCCTTGAGTAAAACCTCTCACGAAAGAAGCTCCTATTAAAGAAAAAGGCATCTCATAAATAAAAAAAGCGAGTACGCTTGTGAGTATAACGGTTAAAAAACCGGCGTACAAACCTTTAAGTTTAAAAACAATCAAGCATAATAAAAAACATAAAATAGGTAAAAATGCTACTAAAGCACTTAGGTAAATATTTTCAAAAGGATCGGAGATTTGTTGCCATACCATATTTATCATTCCTTAAAAATTAAGATATTTTTATAATATAACTAAATAAGTTATAAATTTAGCTTAACTTAAATTTATACTATTTATTTTAATAAATTAATAAAAGATAAATGTTTTTTATTAACAAATCAAGAAAAATATCATAAAGTTATAAGCTTAGTGTGTAGAAATGA
>NZ_JAPHNA010000011.1 GCF_026241315.1 Campylobacter sp. MIT 21-1684
GTGGTATGATCACTTAGTCCTACCAAACAATCAAATTCTTTTTTGAGTTCAAGCATAGCATTTAAACGTACTAAATGCTTTGGAGTTGGATATAAATTTGTCGTGTGTAAAAGCACAAAAGGCACTTCAAAGTCTCTTAATATTCGCACGCTTTGGGCTATACTTTCAAGATTATTCATTCCTGTACTTACTATCATAGGTTTTTTAAAGGCTGCGATATGTTTGATTAAAGGCGTATTATTGCATTCACCAGAGCCAATTTTATAAGCACTTACTCCCATATCCTCCAAACGATTTGCCGCTGCCCTGCTAAAAGGTGTACTCAAATACACAAGTCCTAATTTTTCAACATACTCTTTCAACGCTCTCTCATCTTTTTCATTTAAAGCACATTGCTTCATAATCTCATAAATACTTTTTTTCGCATTACCCGGAATCACTTTCGTGGCTTCAAAACTCATCTCATCATCACAAATATGAGTCTGATGTTTAACTATTTTTGCCCCGCTTCTTTTAGCAGCATCAACCATAAGCTTTGCAAGCTCTAAAGAACCGCTGTGATTAATGCCTATTTCCGGAACTACCAAAGGTTCATCTTGATAAGAAATGCTGATATTTTCAATCTGTATTTTTTTCATTGTTTCTTCTTTCTCTAAATTCTTTTCGTATCCTCTTACTCTCAAAAAACACAAATTTCAAAACTCCGCCCCGCCAAAGATTTTTATAAGCTACAATGAAAGCCTCACCCAATTTATAGCTTAAATGCTCCTTCATTTTCAAAGCTTCTTTATAATCAGCAAGAGACTCTAAAGGAGGAAGTTTTAATGAGGATTGTTTTTTTAATTCTTCTTGATGAAGTGCAGCGATATAAGATAAAACATAAGGCATTCTTAGGTAGCCAATGAAAGATTTTGAATTAAAAATAATGGCTTGCCCAAGTTTATAAGAAAGGGAATTACGTATTCTAAACACTGCACTTATAAGCTTTTCTTGCATCGTGTTATTAGAAACGCTTGTTTTATTGTTTGCATTCTCATTAAATTGTGCTTTTAATGATTCTTTGAAGTCTTCATTTATGGCAATTTGCTCAAGTGAAAATTTCAAGCTTGTTGTCTTTTCAAGCTGATATTTTTTCTTATACAATTCTACCTTAGGCACATCGAGTCGGTGTAACCTTAAATTTTTGCTAAGTTTTCCCTGAATACAAAGTTGTTCTAAAGCATTTGCTGCTAGATTATAAATATGTTCTGGAGGAATATGAAAATCATACAAAAAGACGCCTTGAACATTATCCATCATCAAGTACTGCTCTTCTATAAAATGACGATTTTCAAAAGCAAGATTGTGCCTGTCTATTCTTAAATGATTCTCGCAAGAAGCAAAGGCTACACCGGGAAGTTTGCAAAAGATAAAAGGGACTAATGCCGTAGTTGAAACATCACTTATAGCCATATCACACATTGTGCAGTAGCAAATTTTAGTCCTATAATCATAACCGCTTAAAGACTTAAACGCTATCTTTTCTCCTTTTGCACCCTGAAGAATGACTGAATTTGTAGAACTATTTGAAAGCTTGGCATCAAAAAAGCTTTGGGTTTTATATACGATTTGCCAAAAGGCTTTGAGATTTTGCTCTACCTCTATACGCTCTCCATCATAAGCAGTCAAACCATCAACATAAATTTTAATGCTCGGAAAATAAAGGCTGAAATTTTTAAGAATGAGAGCAACTCCCTCATATTGCTCAAGCCAAACTCTCCTTTCACCGGGAAGTCCAAGCCAAAGGGTGAGATCAAACATTTCTAAATCCCCCCCCCCATTCAGTGTTCAATAAAGTTTTAAAACCTGTTTGTTGGAAAGAAGTAATTTGAGTTTCTAAAAAGTCATTAGATCTTGAAATAAAAAGAGCTGGACGAATTTTTAGCCTGCTTGTATCTTGTATGCACTTCATAGCAGGGTGTTTTAAAAACATAGGTTCATCAAGCACTAAAGCGTTTTGCAAATAAAGCCTTTCATACCAAAGCAAATCATCCATAAAATAATGATATGGTCTAGGATTTGCAAAAGAGAGGGCAAATTTTCTATCCTGATAAACAAGGTCTTTTGCTGTGATATTTTGTACTATTTTTGGAAGATTGCTCAAGCAAAGCCATAGTATCCATTTATAGTGTTCTGTCAAAGGTTCATTCAAATACTTCAGTCCTAAGAATTCATCTTGAGTGATGAGGATATAAGCAAAAACATTTTCTTGTACCAAAAGCCAAGGATGTTCGTTGTTTTCATCAATAAAAAAGAGTATTTTATTGTAATCTTTAAATCCGCAAAGCTCATTATCACAACTAAAAACTGCCCTTGTTGGTATGTTTAAAGTGGGATGTAAGAGTTCAAAATACTCTTTTTCAAAAAGAGTCTTAAAAGTAGTTTTGAGTTTTTCATTCTCAATATCTGTTTTGTCTATACAACAATGAAGTAAGGAAATCTCATTGTCATAATCAGTGTATTCATAACTTTGAACTTTTAAACCTTTGATACCATAACTCTTATGTAAATGTTTGAGTTTGGAAAGAAAAAGTTCTATTGAAGTAAGATTCATTACGCTTTTTCCTGTTGTAATTTTAAAAGCTCTTTAGAGTCCAAGCTATATACGCCATAGGTATCAAAAATATCCTCTTTATCTACAAGGGTATTAAATTCTTCAAGAGCTTCTTTAACAACAAATTCAAATGTATTTTGGTTGAATCCGCATCGTAATGGTATAGTGATAAGTCCGCAATCATCTTCACAAAAATGCAATTTCGCACTCCGCGGTATAAAAAATAACTTCTCTTTTTTTACCTTAAAATCTTCTAAGCAAAGCATGTAGTAGTAGTAGAGGGTATCTACAAAATAATGAGTTGGTCGTTGATTGGACATATCAAGCATAAAAGGCGAATCTTTGAAAACAAAAGTTTCTTTACTCAAAACACCTTCTTCTATCATCTTTTTTATATCCACAGGCACCACCCAACGAATCCACCTGTCGTGTTCATTGTTGTTTGCATAACGTTTATTCATAAAATAATGCTCTAGGGTGATGATGAAACTTCCCATATCATAACTTGAAAGCATTATCCAAGGATGCTTATGCTGTTCATCGATAAAAAAAGTATAAATTCTCAAACCACCCGGATTATGGCTTTTAACAGCCCTTGTGAGTATATCCGTGTAAAAAGGATGGTGGAGTTCAAAATTTGGACTGTGAAAAACCTTTCTCCACATTGCACTAAGTTCCTGTGAATTATAATTTCCCGTATGAAAACACCTTTGAGATAAAGCAAGCTCGCATTCTTTTTCTTCATAAGGATAAAGCTCTAATTTGTGCTGTGTTAAATTCTTGCATTTTGTAAGAAAATTCTCTATAACCATAAAAGTCCTATCCTAACCCTATGCAAAGGATTTTAGAAATGATGGCAAGCTTGCTTTCATAATATTGTTTAAAAATGGCACTTTCTTTAAAAATCTTTTGTATTCTAAGCACGATACAATCGATTCTGTCTAAAAAGCTACTCTCTAAAAGCTCATCAAGTACATTGTAATTTCTAAAATGAATCTCAAGCTGTAAAAAATCCAGCCTTTCTTCTTTAGCGAAGTGTGAAGTTAGAATATCTTCAAGATACACATAATTTTGCTCTTGCTTTACAAAGTACAAATGCGGGGGCAAACCAAAACCATCTTCTGTACTTAACTCAAGGCTTTGTTTTGTTTTTTTTGATACTAAAGCAGCATTTTGTATATGAAAGTTGGGATTGTTGAAAAAGAATTCTAACAACTTCGTTTTTGAGGCAAAAACATAAACAAAAGCTCTCTCTTGTAAATGCTTGTAGAGATTTTCACTCTCCTTTGGGACAAAATCCACACACACGGGACGACTTTTTACAAGAAGTTGATAAAAAAGCGCACTTTGAGAGGAATCAAGACCCTGATTGTAAAGAGAACTTGTGAATTGACGCAAAGAAAAACCTACCTCACTCACACTCCTTGCACTTTTGTATAAATGCCACTCCAAAGAACTTAGTTTTGTATTTAAAAGCATACTCTGCTTTAAAAACAAGGCTGTTTCTTCCTGTTTTGAACGTTGTATTTTAAATCGTAGCACAATAAAGAGAATCCAAAAAGGTAAAAATGGTACAAGAAACCACCACCTATAAGCACTTACAAATGCCACTCCAAGCTGGTAACTCAAATGCTTCTTTAAAGCAAGATATTGGGCATAATCGCTATATTCTTTGAGGCTAGGAATATGCACAAAAGGATAAAGCTTACAATTTTCCCTCATCTTTGCTTGAGATTTTTTCGCATTGCGTATCATCTTTATGAGTACAAAAGGAGCGCGCAAAAAATCTTTAAATTTTTTCAAACCTAGCACATACGCTCCGCTTTTATACACTATCTCATTTTTTACTCTTGTATCAATACCTCTTTTGGCGCTTTCTTTTTCTAAAAAAGGTTTAAAACACTCTAAATTTTTCATCACATCAAGCGGGTCAGCCGCGGTACAAAGGATAAAAAGAGCTTCATTAATATAACTTGGCAACAAAAACTTTTTCAGTACCTCTTTAGCGTACTCATCTTGAAGGGTATTATAAAAAATGCACAATGCTTTTGCACTTATAACTGCTGAACTTAAGTTTAAATACTGCTTTGTCGCATTGGCATCATTATCAAAATCCTGTAAGTACTTTTGAAAATAGGGTGAAATAGTTTGCTTGGAAATATCACCTGAATAATTCATCAAAGAATTCTTTCGTATGCGGTAATGATACATTCTTCGAGGATACACATAGATACTCTGTGCGCTAAAAAACAAGCATATTCCAAAATAATCGTCTTCTTTAATAATAGAATCGATAAACCTTATGCCTGTTTTTTTCAAAAAAGCAAAGTCAATCATACCCTGCCAAGAATAGTAAAAAAAATGCAGTTTTGTTTTTTCTATCCTTGTTAAAAAATCGTCCTTGCTAATGATTTGCTCACTTTTATATCCTAGCCATTCAAGAGTACTAACCCATTTATTGTCTTTAACACCTTCAAAAAAAGCTTTGGCACTGAAAAACAACAAATCACATCCTTGCATTCGCTTGAGGCATTCTTCAACGCAGTCAAGTTCTATAAAATCATCAGAATCAACAAATTCAATATAATCAATCTTAGAGAGTTCAAAAACAGGATTTGCGATAGAGTTTTCAAACGCCGCTTGAGACTTTAAAACTTGTATGATTTTATAAGGATTGTCATTTTTGACGCTAAAAGAATACAGATTCTCTAATGCACCTTGAAAGTTGAATTCATATTCTCCACTTAAAAAGCTAATAGAAACATTCCTACTACTACTACTAAGCCCTGCATTTACTTTGTCTATTATAGTAATCCTTGTATCTTTTTGTGCATACAGCTTCGCTATCTCCAAACTCTTATCTGTACTGCCATCATTGACTAAAATAATCTCTATATTTGCATAGCTTTGATTCACTATACTTTCTAAACACTCTTCTAAATACGGCTCTACATTAAAGAGAGGTACAACTATTGCAACTTTTTTCATTCCAAGTTTTCTTTCTTAAATAAATACTGCCCCCACCACAAAGACCATAATCTTTAATCTTTGAAAAATGGCACAAGTAGCTTGCCCAAAAGAGTATTTCAAAATCAGTGTTGTACTGTAAAAAAGCTCTTAAAAGATAGGCTTCATTATACGCTCTTCTTTGTTCTAAAGTCCAAATTTTAGGGTATTCAAAAGGATAAATGATATCGTGTATATGCACAAGAACTCCTTTTTTTAATTTTGGCAAAATTTCAAAATAAATCGTATTAACATCACTAAAAGGACGAGACACATGAGAGCTATCAATAAAAAGCATATCCCCCCCCCCCTAAGTTAGAAAAAACTTCTCTATCTATATCTTGCATATCTTCTTCTATAAGTTTGAGATTATCGCTTGATTTGAGTAAGGCTTTTAATCTCTGTGCACGTGGTTCTATGCAAAGAAGATTCATTTGGTGGTTTAAAATTTCATTTGTATCAAGCATTAAAGCTGTACTAAATCCTGAGCCTATTTCTATAACATTTTTAGGTCTAAAATACATCAAATGGGCATACAAATGCCGTGCATCATCACGTCCAAACCAAACATTATCGTCAAAGTCATAAAAACGATACTTTTGATTTTTTTCTTTGTCAGCCATAGGACAATCATCAACATAATTTTTAAAATTTTCATACAAATTAAGCTGAGCTTGTTCGTTTAAATCTATAGCATAGAGCTCTTTTTTTAAAGAAAACTGCTCATATTTTTGTACAAGTTCTATCTCACTAGGATAAGGGCTTTCATAATGCCCTATAGGGGCTATCTTGGAAAATTGTCTTAAAGCAAAATATTCGTGTCTGTCTCTAATTAATCTGTATATTCTACGCATTTGTGTGTATAAACTCATTTTCTTTCCTTTTTATAACTTTTATAAATAGGATAAATTTTAAAAGCAAAACTCAAAGGATTTTTCACTAAAGCCTCACCAAGTCTATAACTTAAATACTTTTTCACCGCCAAAGCTCTAGAATAATCCCTGTATAACTCAAGCGACAAAGGTTTTAAATGGGGCATTTTTTTATAGAGCACTTGCAATACTTTTTGTTCAAAACGATGCTTTTTTGTAATTGTATAAAGAGTATAAAAAAGCCTCAATGCTTTACTCAAAGTTTTTGCCTCAAGTAAAGCCATTCCAAGCTTAAAAGCTAGGTGATTTTGCACCCTCTCAACTGCCCCAACAGGCTTACAAAGTACATTAAAATAAAAATCACTCGGCGAATGCAAAATAGCATCTAAAATCTCTCTTTTCCAAGTTTCAAGCCTCAAGTCATCAAGCTCTTCTTTTGAAAATCTGCTAAAGTCCTTACGAAACCTCTCTAAAAATTCAAGTTTAAATTCATCTGCAATTCGGTTTAAATTCCAATTATACCCGCCAAAACGAAGGTACTCTAAAACACTGCCAAATTCTTTCACAAGCCCTCTTTCTTCTAAAAAAAGCCTCATAAAATCATACTCTTCACACAAACAATACACCTTATTTTTAGCATTGCACGATGAGTTTTCATTGTCTTGTCGGTACAGATAAAAGGCTTCATTGACAAAGAGTAAGCTTTTACAAAGCACTATACTTTGAAACCAAAATCCTGTATCCTGATAAGAGGCTCCGGCGGATTCATTGAATTTCAAGCCTTGCTTTCTAAGGAAAGCAAGGCTAAAGAGGCTCGGCTGATTCATATTCCAAGTATTTTTTAAGATATGTTCTTTGCTTAAAAGTTTTGGATTTTCACAACACAGAGGCTCGGCTGATTCAAACAGAAGTTTTTTTCCATACAAAGCACTATCATAGGCTAAAGGGCAGTATGTAAGATTCTTTTGATTGTTCTGTGTATGAAACTTCAATACATCACTTTTAACTATATCAACATTGTGAGTTTTGGCTACTTCATAGAGTCTCTCATACATATTATTTTTTATACAATCATCGCTTTCAACTATGCCTACATACTCAGCTCTTGCTGCCTCCAAACCCAAATTCATTTGATACCCATAACTTCTTTTTTCACTTATTATCAGTTTAAAACGACTATCCTGCTCTACAAATTCTTGTATAATCTCAAGCGTCCCATCAGTACTTTTCGCATCAACACACAGCACCTCAATGTCTTTAAAAGTCTGATTTTGTATGCTTTGCAAACATTCTCTTATATACAAAGCACAATGAAGACTTGGTACTATTACAGACACCTTTACTTTCATTCTCTAAACTCCACACTCACAAGCTCTAAAGCTGCTTTGATAACATCTTGCATATCATAGTAACGATACGAACCAAGTCTGCCCCCAAAAATGACTTTTTCTTCTCTATGGGCAAGTTTTCGGTACTCTTCATACAAGGCAGTATTACGCTCATCGTTGATAGGATAATACGCTTCTTTGTCAATGCTGTATTCTTGCGGATATTCTCTTGAGATAATAGTGTGTTTTTGTGTGCCAAATTCAAAATGCTTGTGTTCTATGATTCTTGTAAAAGGCGTTTGCTCGTCTGTATAATTCACCACAGCAACTCCTTGATAATTCTCACATTCTAAATATTCTTGTTCAAACCTCAAACTACGATATTCAAGAGTACCCAAACAAAAGTCAAAATAGCTGTCAATAGTACCTGTAAAAATGACTTTCTCACAACAATCCTTATACTTTTGCTTATATTCTAAAAAGTCAGTATTGAGTCGCACTTCACATTTTTCAAGCAGCTTTTCAAAAATACGCGTATAGCCTCTTTTCGGTATGCCTTGATAGGGGTCGTTAAAATAGTTATTATCATAGATAAAACGTACAGGTATGCGGCGTAAAATTGAGCTTGGCAAGTCCTTACAACTCCTACCCCATTGCTTTTGAGTATAGCCCTTAATAAATTTTTCATACACATCAGTTCCAACTAGAGACAGAGCGTGTTCTTCAAGATTGCTTGGGTGTGGGCAGGCTTTTTTCTGTTCTTCTATGATAGCTTTTGCTTGTTGGGGAGTGCGTATATTCCAAAGTTTTGAAAAGGTATTCATATTAAAAGGTAAATTATAAATTTCGCCTTTATAATTAGCTAGAGGGGAATTGATGAAGTGATTAAATTCGCAAAAGCACTGCATATAATTCCAAATTGCAAGCTCACTCGTGCGAAAAATATGCGCACCATAGCTATGGACATTGATACCTTCTTCATTGTGAGTGTAGCAGTTCCCGCCTATATGAGGTCTTTTTTCAAGTACAAGACATTTTTTTCCTCTCTTGCTTGCCTCATAAGCAAAAACACTTCCAAACAATCCACTCCCAGCTATGCAGTAATGAAACATTCAACAGCCTTTTTTAGATAAAGTTTGAAAATAGTTATTTTCAAACTTTTTTCTTTTTCTAACATTCAACAAGAAAACTAAATTATATCATTGCTTCATTAATGTAAATCAGGATTGAATTGTAATCTTAATATCTTTAAACATTTTTTAAAAAAGGCTTTTTTTCAATTTCTCCTCTAGTTATTTTAATTCCATTTTTTAAGAGTTTAATTCAATTTTTATTGAATTCATTTTGTATTGAAAATAACTATTTTCAAACAATTTTTTAAGGAGATTTTAAAAAATGCCTCAATTACAACGCAAAAGGGTTATAACCTTTGGAACTTTTGACTTGTTTCATTTTGGGCATTTAAAACTTTTAGAGCGGGCGGCAAAACTTGGAGATGAACTTTTTGTAGGCATTAGTTCAGACAAGCTGAATTTTGCCAAAAAATCGCGCTTTCCCATTATGAGCGAGTTTGAAAGGGCTAATATAGTAGCTTCTTTAAAATGTGTCAATAGTGTGTTTTTAGAACAAAGTCTTGAGCTTAAAAGGGAGTATGTGATGCGTTATGAGGCTGATGTTTTAGTTATGGGTGATGATTGGAGTGGACGTTTTGATGAGTTGAAAGATTTGTGTGAGGTTGTGTATGTACCGCGCACAAAAAATATTTCAACCACAGAACTTTTACAGAGAATTAGAAATGATTTTTAAAGAGTGCTAATGACATTTACAAGAAGTGCTAAACTTGCTTTTTTGCAAACAAAAAATTGTATTTTACCTGTTCGTTTGCTTTGTATTTTGATTGAATTTTATGCTCAAAGTCTTCAAACACGACAAAGGGCTAGACTCCTCATAACTTTCTTACAAATTTTAAAACAAAAAATAGCCTATTTTTATCTTGCAAAACTTGCCTATCTCGATGCCCAATACTCAAAAGCCCTCAACTTGCTTGAAAGCTATTTACAAACAAAACCTGATAATGTCGATGCTTTGTATCTTAAAATGCGTCTTTTAGTGTTTTTAAAAAAAGGGAAAGAATTTTTAAAAACCTTTGAACTCTGCCTGAAAAACTCAAACAGACTCAAAACTTTCATAGAAGCAGCCGCGTTGGTAGAAAATGAAAAAGAATTGCAACAATTCCTTGATATTACCAAAGCTAATGAAAATAATTTTGCCAAATTTCAAAACAATCAAGCAATAATAAAAAACGAACTCTCAAACGCAGCTAAAAATGCCAAAAACTACGCTCTAGCAAAGCAGTATGCAAAAGAAAGTTTATTTCTTAAACAAAAGACTACTCAAAAACTTCCTATGCGTTACAAAGACGCAAAAGAAGCTTTAAGAGATTTGGCTGTACTTTTAGAAAAAAATGGCATTGAAATGTTTTTAATCAGTGGCTTGTTTTTGGGCGCCATCAGGGAAAAAAACATATTAAAACACGATTATGACTTAGATGTTGGAATTGATGCTATGAATTTAGAAACTCTACAAAATATCTTCAGTAGCTCTCCTGTTTGGACACTCAAAAACACGCGCTATAAAGGTGGCATACAAGCAAACCATAGTAATGGCGTGTATGTTGATGTGTTTTTTCACTATGAAGAAAATGGCTTTTTGTATCACGATGGGGATTTTGTGAGATGGAAAAACAGCCCTTTTGAACTTGAACGGCGCGAATTTTTAGGATCACATTTTCTAATGCCAAAAGATTTTGAATTGTATTTGAGTGAAAATTATGGAAAAGAGTGGAGAAAAAACAAGAATTCAAAAGAGTACAACACCTTTTTAGACACTCCAAATATGGAGATTACAAACAAAGAGGAGTATATTCTTTGTTTAATGAAACTCCTTAAAAGCGAATTTGCAAAAGACAATGAAGAGCGCATACTCACAGCCCTTTTAATGCAAGGTGAGCAACAATTTGTACAAGAATACAAAGAATTGTACAAAGGAAAGAAGCTATGAAAAGAGTGCTTTTTTATTTCTTTTACCTTAGGGCAATGAGAAGCTATCATCAAAAAAAAGACTACAAAGAGGCTTTAAAGTACTATGAAAAAGCAAGTAAATTCCTCCCACATCACGCTAAAAATTATTTCAAAATAGGAATGTGTTACCATAAAATGCGAAAGTACTATGAAGCAAGTACTTTTATGCAAAAAGCATTAGATCTTGATAGTACAAAAGAAAACTGGAAAAAACAGCTTGAAACAACAGCACACAATGACCTTACCATCATCAAACCACAGGAACTTTGGTGGAAGGATATTTTGGACTTAAAAGAAGCTATAAAAAAAGGTGGAGTATTCCTTGAGTATCTTAAACTTGGCGAAGCTTTAGCAAAAATGCACCGTTTTTTTGAAGCTGCACAGAATTATGAAAAAGCTATTAGTCTGTGCAAGGAGACTCAAAAATTAGCGCAGTTGTATTATGAAATGGGTTTTTGTTATGAATCAAGCTCCAAAGAAGCCCTTGCTCAAAAAGCGTATGAAGAAGCTATAAATCACGATGAAATCCTACAAAGCAAACTCTATGGCATAGGAGTTTTTCACTGGAAAAAAGCACGTTTTGTTTATGCAAACCGTGCTTTTTTAAAAAGTTTTGAAGAAAAACAAGCATTGCAAAAAAATGATGAGTTTCTCTTTAAACTTGGATTGAGTTTTGAAAAACTCTATGAATACAAACAAGCAAGTATTTTTTACCAAAAAGCTTTGGAGTATAACTATCACAGACCCTATACGCATTTTAAACTCGCACTGATGTATGAAACGTTTGGAGATTTTGAAAAAGCCGCTCTTTCTTACGAAGAGGCAATTAAAAGAAAAAATAATTTTGAAATACAATGGTTTCACAAACTTGTTTTTTGCCTCAATACACTTGGAAAAAGAGTCAATGAAGTATTTTTAGAGATACAAGATTTACTACAAAAACTTGGCAGTGATAAAAATAAAATTCTTATTCAAAAAGCAATCTATACGCATTTTTATGAGAATTTAAAAATAGATGAAAAGACTATTTTGTATGAGAGTTTTCACGGAAGATTGATGAGTTGTAATCCTTATGCTCTCTTTAAAAGCCTTATTAAAGATGAGAGATTTAAAGATTTTACGCACATTTGGGTACTTTCTAGTGCTCATTTTATGAAAGATGAGTATAAAACAATGAAAAATCTCATCATCGTAAAAAGAAATTCGCAACTCTACCTTCAATACCTCGCAAGTGCAAAATACCTCATCAACAACACCACCTTTGATTATTATTTCATACGCAAAAGAGGACAATTCTATCTTAACACTTGGCACGGTACAGCTTTTAAAACTCTTGGCAAATACATCAAAACAGGTTTTATGCAACACAACAACACTCAAAGAAATTTCCTCCAAACAACACATCTACTAAGCCCTAACACTTTTATGAGTAAGGTGCTTTTAGAGGATTATGATATTGCTGGGCTTTATAATGGAAAATGTCTTCTTAGCGGGTATCCAAGAGTCGATCTTACTCTTAGTACAGATACTGCTTTACAAAAGAAACTCAAAGCAAGATTGAAAATCAAAGAAGGAGAAAAAGTACTTTTGTATGCTCCAACCTTTAGAGGGCATTTTGGTAAAGCAAACTTTGAGTACGAATCCATCACGAAACTCATCAAAGAGCTTTCTGTAATGCCCTTTAAAATCCTTTTTAAAGGGCATTACGAAACTCTAAAATATATAGAAAAAGAAGAATTAAAAATTTGCGATGCTAACGACAGAGAGCTTGATACGAATGAGCTTTTAAGCATAGTTGATGTTTTAATTACTGATTATTCAAGTATAGCTTTTGATTTTATGCCTTTAGACAAACCTATTATTTATTATTGTTATGATTATGAGGACTATAAAAAAGAAAGAGGGTGTTATTTTGACTTTAAAGATTTGGGCTTAAATTATTGTAAGAGTGTAGAGGAGATCAAAACTCTTTTGAATGAGAGGAATTTCTTAGAGCAAAAAGACAGATTCACCCATTTAAAAGACAAATTCTTCCCGCTTGAAGATGGAAATTCAAGCAAAAGAGTGAAAGACTTTTTCTTTTTTAACCACTTTGATGAAAAACTGCTTTATAAAACAGCAAAGAAAAAAGCTTCAATGCTTTTCTTTGCTGGTGCTTTTATGCCAAATGGTATTACTTCGGCTTTTAAAAATATGCTTGCTAGTATCGATTTAGAAAATTGCAATCTTCATATAGCTATTGAACAAAACTCTATCCACAATTTCCCTGAAAGAATGCAGCTTTTTAAAGAATTGGGTCAAAACATTGCTGTATTACCTAAAATAGGAAGTTTCAATTTGAATCTGCAAGAATACGAGCTTTTAAGCACTGAAGAATTCTTTGAAAAAAGACACAATGAAACTATGGAGCAGATTTTTGCTAGTGCTTGGGCTAGGGAATGGAAAAGGCTTTATGGGGAAAGTGTTTTTGATTTTATAGTCCAATATGATGGGTATAATCGCTATTTTTCTTACCTTTTTGCCTATGCACCGATAAAGGCAAAAAAAATCATTTACGCACACAATGATATGCAGGGCGAGTTTTATAAAAAATTCCCCTATCTTAGGGGAATTTTTTATCTTTATAAAAGATTTGATTTGATTCTTAGTGTTTCAAAAATGACTAATGCTCAAAACAAAGACAATCTTGCTTTAAGTTATGAAATTCCACAAGAAAAATTCCAAACTTTACGCAATTTTATCAATGCAAAAGAAGTGCTTTTAAAAAGCGATATGCCCCTTGCTAAAGGATATCAAAAGTACTTTAAAGGTGAAGTTTTTATCAATATCGCAAGACTTTCTGTGGAAAAGAATCAAAGTGCCCTAATACGAGCTTTTGTAGAGTTTCACAAGCAAGTGCCTAAGGCAAGACTCTTGATTTTAGGTGATGGTCCTTTGAAAGAGAATTTAAAACACTTAATTAAGAGCTGCCAAGCAGAAAGATATATCTTTCTGCTTGGCTTCGTCGCAAATCCTTATAATTTTCTTAAAAAAAGTGATTATTTTGTACTCTCAAGCAAGCACGAGGGCTTGCCCCTCGTGCTTGCTGAAGCGATGATTCTAAAGAAAAAAATCCTCTGCTCTAATTTCGCTTGCGCGAAAGACTTTCTTGGCTCAAATAATGAATTTGGTCTTGTTTATGAAGATGAAAAACTCTACGAAGGATTACACGCTATACGAAAACCAGAACTCAAATTCAAAGACTTTGACACAAAGGCTTACAATCAAGAAGTTTTAAATGAATTTATCAAAGTGTATGGAAAAGAAAATGATTTTTAAAGACTGCGATTTAGAAAATTTAGAGCTCAAACAAGAAGGAAATGTTTTTACACTCAAAGAACCTAATAAAATTGAAGTTTTACAAATTCTCAATGAAGTTAATACAGAGAGTTTCAAACTTAAAATCAACGATGAGCAAGTACACGAATTTCAAAAAACAAACCAAACACCTTTTCTCATCAATTTAAAAAGTCAATGCACCATTACTCATTTTGAATTCATTAGCGATGCCAAACTTCAAGTTACAGCTTTTAAAAGAAAAAATCCAGCTCTGCTTGTATGTGGGAGAGCTGACGCTTTAGGGTCAAGAATGAGTGCCTTTTTAACAGCCCTTTATTTGAGTAAAAAATTCCATTTCAAATTTGCTTTTGTGTGGGACACTTTAGATAAAGACAAAGGAGTAGCTTTTATAGAGAGTGCAGCAGAACTCTTTGAAAAAGAATTCTTAAAAGAACACGACTATTCTAATGTTTTACCACTAAGAGGAGATGGAAATACTCTTTGTTTTTCATCTCTCAAAGAATTACAAGAAAATCCTTACAAATCTGCCTTTTGGGGTACTTGGGTGATGAATTACTACATCTTAAATACCCAACATTTAAGTGATTTAGACGAGAAAGAATACTTGGATTCTTTATGGGCAAATTGGAACAATTTGCCTTTTAAAACAAAATACAAAAACCAAATTTCAAATGCCATAACACAAGCAAAATCAATAGGTCCTTTCGTTGCTTTGCATATGCGAGGAGGTGATAGCATAGAAACAACCCATTATAGAAGATTGCTATTCTCTCCCATCATCTATAAATACATCTTTCCTGTGGATTTAGCCATCTTTAGCGCAAAACATTTCATCAAAGAAGGCTTTAAAGTCGTATTATTTGGAGCTGATACTGAAGCAAATATGGCTATAAAAATGTATCTCAAAGATGAGGTTTGTTGTGGAAGTTTCTTTTTAGCAAGTGATTTTCACAGCAATTTAAACGATATGCAAGCACAAATTTTTGAAATCACTCTCTTAAGTAGGGCGAGAAAAATCATAGCCAACCACTCCACCTACTCAAAATTTGCTGCTGCGCTTGGACAAACAGAACTCATTAATTTCACCACTTATTTTGATTCAAAAACACTCTACAATGCTTTTATTCTCACTAAAAGCAAGGATTTTTTAAAAATTTCAAATATACAAAAAGCGGCTTCACTTGCCTTTATGTATCTACTAAGTTTGAAAAATGAAAAGAGTTTTGAAAAAAGAATACAAATTTTACAACTTGCTTTAGAATTTGATGTAAATAATTCCTGCTTTCGAATAATGTTTATCAATGAACTTTTTAAAGCAGGTTTTCTCCAAAGAGCAGAAAACTATCTCAAAATCACTCTGTGCGAGAGGCTTGAAGAATTTCTCTCCTCACTCTTAGCAGTGCTTTGGGGCAAACACAGAGTACATCAAGAATGTTTTGACTTCTATAAAAAGTATGCTGATTCAAAATATCCTTATATCTCTTTTGTTGCAGCAAAAATCTATGAATTTGAAAAGAATCCTGAGCTTGCTTTAGCAAGTCTTGAGCTCTGCCTCAAAAAAGAAAAGAACAACGAAATTTTCTTAAAAAATCTTGCAAAAATTAGTCCTTCAAAAATTCTTTTAGGAGCACCTTTAAGAGTACAAAATACCCTCTCATACAGACTAGGGCGACTTTGTATTCAAGCAAAAAAGAACAATTTAAAAGACTTTTGCAAATTGTGTATCAAGCTAATGAATGAAGCAGTGATTTTTAGCGAGGAAAAAAAATACAAACAAGCTCCACTCAAAGAGTATGCTGACTACAAAGAGTCTTTAAAAGTGCAACAACACCTCTCCTATCAGCTTGGCTCTGCCCTAATCAAAGCTTACAAATACAGATACATAGGGGGTTTTGTGAAATTTCTTTTGTATGACCTGCCTAAGATACAAAAAGAATTCAAAGAAAAACAAAAAAGGAAGAGTAATGAAACAGAATAAATCAGGTTTTGGAGTGTGCTAATGGCTATGGAATTTATCATCAATGAAAGCAAAATTTTACAAGGCGTTTTCGTCATAGAACCAAATAAATTTAGTGATGTAAGAGGCGATATTTGGACAGCTTTTACCAAAGAACATTTAAGTACTCTAATCCCTAGTGAATTAGAGTTTAAACACGACAAATTTATCAATTCTCATCGCAATGTTTTACGCGGGATTCACGGCGATTATAAAACCTACAAACTTGTAACTTGCGTTTATGGAGAAGTTAGACAAGTAGTAGTTGATGCAAGAAAAGACAGCCCTACATATTTGCAATGGCAAAGTTGGGATATAAGTGCAAAAAATCAAAAACTCATTTTACTTCCGCCAAATATGGGCAATGCGCATTTGGTACTTTCAAAAGAAGCTGTGTATTACTATAAACTTGCCTATGAAGGTGAGTATTTGGACGCGCCTGAACAATTTACCCTTGCCTACAATGACGCCAATATAGGAGTGGATTGGGGTATTGAAAACCCAATACTTTCAGACAGAGACAAACAAGCTCTTAGAACTTCCTCCACAAAAAAGGATAGCAATGGATAAAAACTCAAAAATATTTGTCGCCGGACATAAAGGCACAGCAGGAAGTGCTTTGGTAGAAGAGCTTTTAAAACAAGGTTTTCATAATCTCATCACTCAAAATCATCAAGAGCTTGATCTTACAAATCAAGCCAAAGTGCAAGAATTCTTTGCAAAAGAAAAAATCGAATGTGTTTTTTTATGTGCGGTACTTCCTTGTGGGGCTGCAAATGTTGCACAGAGGGCTGATTTTTTATATGAGAATTTGATGATACAAAATAATGTCTTGCATTCAAGCTTTTTAAATGGAGTGAAAAAGCTTGTGTGCTATGGTTCTGGCTATATGTATCCTGAATTTGCAAACAATCCTCTTAAAGAAGAATACCTCCAACAAGGAGAGCTTGAATGGGGTGCTGCTTCTTTTGGTACAGCAAAAATAGCCCTTGCTTTGCTTTGTGAATCATACAACTTGCAATATGGCACGAATTTTTTATGCCTTGCTTTAAACAATCTTTATGGCAAAACAGCAAATTTTGACCTTTCAAAAGCAAGAGTTCTTCCTGCTTTACTAAGAAAATTCCATCTCGCAAAGCTTTTAAGTGAGGGAAAAGAAAAAGAGCTGCTAGAGGATTTAAAAATGCACAAAAAACAAGCACAACAATATCTTCAAACCTTTGGAATTAGTGAAAAAAGTGTTGAAATTTGGGGTAGTGGCTTAGTAAGACGCGAATTTCTACATAGTGAGGACTTGGCTAAGGCAAGCATTTTTGTAATGGAAAATGTGGATTTTAAAGATTTGCACAAAGAAACAAACAAAATAAAAAACTCTCATATTAATGTGGGCACAGGAATTGACTACACAATCAAAGAAGTTGCTTTACTTGTGAAAGAAGTTGTCGGCTTTAAAGGAGAGCTCGTTTTTAACACAAACAAACCTGACAGCTCTATGGACAGACTTATGGATATTTCTAAAATCAAAGCTTTAGGCTGGAAAGCAAAAATCAACCTTAAAGAAGGAATTATGATGATGTATGAGCATTATAAGAAAAAAGGAGAAAACAACAAATGAAAGAAAAACTTGCTGCACTTGAAGAAAAACTCATCTTAAATAATAGACTTAGCTACAACATTCTTATGTCAAATATCATCATTAACTCAAATATCAATGCAAAGGATAAAGAACTTTTGCTTTTGCTTTTACAAGAAAGAGACAGAAATTATGTACGTATCAATCATAATAAACAAGTGTATGAAAATATTTGTTCTTATTTAAATGTTTTAAGACCTCTTGATTTAAAAGAAGAATTGCTTGTGCGAAGGGGCGGTGAAAATGATGGATCTTATGTAATGTTTAATGGGGGGGGGGAATTGAAAAAGAATCATAATGCAAAAGCCCTTTCTTTAGGAGTAAGTGAATATTCGCCTTGGGATTTAGAAATGGCAGAGCTTGGTTTTAAAGTCATAGAATATGATGCAAGTATTGAAAAATCTCCTTATGAGCATAAAAATATAGTCTTTCATAAAAAATTTATAGCTTGCCATAATGATGACTTGCATATTACTTTAGAACAAGCTATCAAAGAAAGTACTCTAGATGAAAATCAAGCAAATATTTTGCAATGCGATATAGAAAACTATGAGTGGGAAATGCTTGAGAGTATCGATATAAACCTTTTAAAGAAATACTTTACTCAAGTAATCTTTGAATTTCACGGGTGCAATCCTGAAGAAACAGATGGTTTTCAACAAAGAATGAAACAACTTTTAAGACTGCGCGAAAATTTTGTTCCTATTTATACGCATTTTAACAATCACGGCAAGATTTTTTACAGCAGAGCTTTGTTCTTTAGCACAACTATAGAAGTAAGTTTTGTAAGAAAGGATTTAATGCCAACAAATACAAAACTAAAAGAAAATGGTGAAAGCGTTTTTAACTCACCTACCTATTTGCCAAACCCAGAAATACCTGTGAGATTTGTTGATTAAAAACTATAAGGATAAAAATGAATTGTAATTTATGTTTTAGCACCAAAACAAAAGAGCTTTTTAATGCTAAAAATGCCTTTATTTCAGTAGCCTTACTACAACAAAAAGCTTTTGAAAATGGGAGGGGTATGAGCTTTTGTAAGAGTGATTTAGACATAAAGCTTAAGCGATGAACTTTGTACTAAATCAAATACGCCTTTGATAAAGATGAGCGTAGATGATGTGCTTTTTACAAGCAAGGTGTAATATTAAAAACAGAAGGAAAAAGATGAGAAAAAAGGCACTAATTACTGGTTTTACAGGACAAGTCGGCTCACAAATGGCTGATTTTTTACTATCAAATTCAGATCTAGATTTGATCTGCCTTATGCGTTGGCAGGAAAGTATGGACAATGTTTATCATTTAAGTGAGCGTATAAATAAAAAAGAGGGAATAGAAATTTTTTATGGGGATTTAAATGATTATTCTAGTTTACAAAAGCTTTTTGAGAGCAAGAAACCGGATTTTATATTTCATTTAGCCGCACAAAGTTTTCCAAAAACTTCCTTTGATATACCTCTTGAAACCTTGCAGACAAATATCATAGGCACTGCAAATATACTAGAAAACATAAAAATTCTAAAACAAAAAGAAAACTATAATCCAGTAGTTCATATTTGCTCATCAAGCGAAGTGTATGGTAGAGCAAAAACAGGCACTAAACTAAATGAAGAAACACAATTTCACGCCGCAAGTCCTTATAGTCTAAGCAAAATAGGCACAGATTATTTAGGACAATTTTACGGAGAGGCTTATGGAATTCGCACCTTTGTAACGCGTATGGGAACACACAGCGGACCAAGAAGAAGCGATGTGTTTTTTGAAAGCACTGTTGCAAAACAAATAGCACTAATAGAAGCAAGATTGCAAGATCCTGTTATAAAAGTAGGAAATTTGGAAAGCACAAGAACTTTTCAAGATGCAAGAGACGCTGTAAGGGCTTATTATTTGCTTGCACTTGAGTGTGAAAAGGGAAAAATTCCAAACGGAGAATGCTTTAATATAGCAGGTGAAGAAGCTTTCAAGTTGCCACAAATCATCGATATATTGCTCTCTTATAGCACTATGGGGGGGGGGGATTGCAATATGCGTAGATGAAAATAGACTGCGTCCTATTGATGCAAATTACCAAATGTTTGACAATACAAAAATAAAAAGTTTTATCGACTGGAAGCCTGAAATTCCCGTTAAAACGATGTTAAAAGACCTACTAGAACACTGGCGTCATCAAATAAAAATGGGGAGGATTCCACTCAATCGTTAAAACTTTAAATTCAAGGCTTTAAGACTATTTAAAGGAAAAAGATGACAAAGATTTTAGTAACAGGAGGAGCTGGATATATAGGCTCTATTTTAGTTTCAGCCTTGCTTGAAAAAGGCTTTAAGGTAAGTGTGATTGATAATTTATTTTTTAATCAAGTTCCACTTTTAAGTTTAGCACACAATAAAAACTATGAGTTCATTTTAGGAGATGTTTTGGACAAATCTTTGCTTGAAAAAGAGGCTAAAAAAGCTGATATTATAATACCTCTTGCTGCACTTGTTGGAGCGCCCCTTTGCAAAAGAAGTCCAAAACTTGCAAGAATGGTCAATTTTGAACAAATTAAAATTCTTAGCGATTGCAGCTCTAGCTCTCAAATTTTCATCTATCCAAACACAAATAGCGGCTATGGCATAGGAGAAAAAGAAAAAATGTGTGATGAAAATTCCCCACTTCGTCCTCTCTCACAATATGGCAAAGATAAGGTTGAAGCTGAAAACTATCTTTTAAATAAAGGCAATGCTGTTACTTTTCGCCTTGCCACTGTTTTTGGAAGCTCTTTAAGAATGCGTCTTGATTTGCTTGTAAATGACTTTGTATATAGGGCGTATAAAGACAGGTTTATTGTGCTTTTTGAAGAACATTTTAGGAGAAATTTCATTCATATAAGAGATGTGGTTAAAGGTTTTCTATGGGGTATAGAGCACTATGAAAAGATGAAAGGAGAAGCTTTTAATATGGGTTTGAGTTCAGCAAATCTTACAAAAAAACAACTCGCTTTAAAAATCAAAGAATACCTACCTGATTTTTACATTCATTCAGCCCAAATAGGAGAGGACCCTGACAAAAGAGATTATTTGGTGTCTAATGAAAAACTAGAAAAGACAGGTTGGAGTGCGGAAAATACTTTGGATATGGGTATAGAAGAACTTATTCGTGCTTTTTCAATGATGAAAGTAAGCAATTTCGCTAATGTTTAAAAGGAGAATCGATGAATCAAGAAGACATTATATCGCTACAAAAAGCTTTAGAACGCCTTTTACATCAAATACAAAACCATCAGCAAAGTAAAACGCCTATCTATGAAGTCAAAAAACTTTTAAGTGAAGCGAGTGCAAAAGAAGATTTTGAATTTAAAACAAAAGTGCTTGAAAATTTAGAACTCTTAAATTCGGCTATTTGCGACCCATTGGGACTAGGAAAATTAAATCTAATGCTTAAAAATGCACGCGTTCCAAAAAAATACTACGACATTTTTTATGAAATGTTGGGGGGGGGAATCAAGTTTGTATAGATTGTGGAGCCCACGCGGGATTGATCAGCGATATTTTACTTCATTGCGGGGCTTTTGTGTATAGTTTTGAACCAAACCGCTATTTAAATTTCTTTTTGAAGAAAAAATATCAAGCAAACACAAAGATACAACTTTTTAATAAGGCAGTAGGACATAAAAATTTCTACACTCAATTCTTAACCTTTCAAGGTCGCATTCTCTCACAAGGAAACCGCATAGTCTCAAGTCTGCAAGATAAAGAAACAAGTGAGGCTTATGAAGTAGAAGTGATTGATTTGTGTGAGTTTATTGAAACGCTTTTAGAAAAGAATGAGAGTATTTATTTTTTAAAACTTGACATTGAAGGGGCTGAATTTGAACTTATGGAAAAACTAATACAAAAAGGTTTGTATAAAGCCATCAAATACATAGCGTGTGAAACACACGAATATATGTTTGAAGAGTCAGAAAAAAAACTCGCAAAGATTTCGAATTTGATTAAAAAACACAAAACAGACAACATCTTTTTAGATTGGGTTTAAAGCAAGATGAAAATCATAAGAACAATGACACCTTTAAGACTTGGTTTAGCCGGTGGAGGTACGGATATAAATCTTTACTGCGATACCTATACAGGCTATGTGCTTAATGCGACCATTTCAAAATATATCCATTGTACATTAAGGATTACAAATAACAATACCATTGTCTTTTGCTCGCCTGATACCCATTCAAAAACAAGATACCAAAGCAAAGAAATCTTAGAACTTGATGGCACTATGGATATTTATAAAAGCATTTATAATCGTATTGTAAAAGATTTTACTCAAAAAGCTTTAAGCTTTGAACTCTATACCTATTCTGATGTACCTAGTGGGAGTGGGCTTGGAGGAAGTTCGACTTTGGTTGTTGGCATTTTAAAAGCATTTGTAGAGTGGCTTCATCTGCCTCTAGGCGAATACGATATAGCAAAACTTGCTTATGAGATCGAAAGAGAGGATTTAGGAATAGTTGGAGGCGCACAAGATCAGTATGCTGCGACCTTTGGTGGTTTTAATTTTATGGAATTTTACAAAGACAAAAGAGTTATAGTCAATCCTTTACGCATTCGCAATTGGATAATGAGCGAACTTGAAGAACAAATCGTGCTGTACTTTACAAACATACAAAGACAAGCAAAAGATATAGAAGAACACAAAAAAGGAAGATTAGGAGATAAAAAAAGCTTAGAGGCTATGCATTCGATAAAACAAGATGCAAGCGATATGAAAGAGGCTTTGCTTAAAGGAGATTTTAAGAATCTGGCACGAATTCTAGGCAAATCGTGGCAAAGTAAAAAAATCATTAGTGATATTGTCAGTAATGATGAGTTAGAACGAATTTACAATCTCGCCGTAACACACGGTGCTTACAGCGGAAAAACAAGTGGAGCTGGGGCTGGAGGGTTTATGTTTTTTATGGTTGAACCGACAAAAAAATACGAACTCATCAAACTTCTAAACGACCAACAAGGTTGGGTTGAAGAATTCTCATTTACAAAAGAAGGATCAAAATCTTGGACTCTTTGATTTGCTTTAAAAAACCATACTATAAAAAGGAAAAAAATGCTTCAAAAACAAAAAATATATCTTGTTTCTTTTGCTGATCAAAGATTAGGCATTAGTGCGCTAAGATTTCAACAACAAGCCCAAGCTATGGAAATTTTTGATGATATTTTCATCTATACAGAATCAAGCTTGCCTTTGAGTTTTAAAGAAAAATTTAAAGACAAATTGTATGTTAAAAAAGATAGCGGACAGGTTTTTCACTACAACGCAGGCAAATCAAGTGGTTTAAATGATTTGGTACCGAGTCGTGGTTTTGGGTATTGGTGCTGGAAGCCACAAGTGATTTTAATGGTTTTAGAACAGATTTTAGATGGTGATTTGCTCTTGTATTTAGATATAGGCTTTGAATTTAATACAGAAAAAAAAGATGAATTACAAGCAATGTTTGAAAAAGTCAATACAAATGAATTTATGGGAGTTTTACACAATATAACCCATAGAAAATACCAAAAAGGTGATACTTTAGCCTATTATGGACTTTTAGATGATGAAGAATTTTTAAATTCAAAGCAAGTTGCAGGAGGAATGATTTTTATGAAAAAATCCCTCAAAACTCAAAAAATCATCACAGAATGGCTTGAAATTTTTACACATCATTATAATTTTGTTGATGATAGTCCTTCTTGTCTTCCTAATAAAGACTTTGAAAAAAATTTGCACGACCAATCCATTTTAGGCATTTTAGCTTACAAATACAAGATAGCTAATTTTGGCGTTGAGTATTATGATGATCGCTTTAATAAGCCTTTATTATGCAGACGCAATAAAATTTATCTCTCAAATAATGTCAAAGAAACAAATTATTTCTCTTCTCTCTTTACAATTTTTCAATCAGGACATTCAACTGTCCACGTAGACAATTTCTTAAAAAAATACAAAGCTTTGGAACAGGATTCTAAAGAATTATCACTTCTAAAAGCCTCAAATTCTCTTTATAGTGCAAAAAATGCAATTATCAATCACCTTTCATATCAGCTTGGTTTTGCTATGGTGCGTCATTCAAAAAGCCTTTTAGGACTTCTCAAACTCCCTTTTCTTTTACTTTGCTTAAAGATAGCTCATCAACACAGGCAAAAAATTTTCAAAGAACAAGGATTGCATTATAGAACACTAGAAAAATTAAGTGATTACAAAGAGGCTTTAAAAGTGCAACAGCACCTCTCCTATCGACTTGGCTCTGCTTTAATCAAAGATTGCAAAGGAAAAAATTTTCTAACAATGGGGGGGGGTATTATGAAATTTCTTTTTTGCAGTCTGCCTAGGATAAAAAAAGAATTCAAAAGAAACAAAAGTGCTAAAGGAAAAGAATGAAAAAAATGAACTTGTATATTCAAAATCAAATCCAACAATCCATACAAACAAAACAAAAAATTGTCCAAGATGAAAATTTGTTAGCTCAAATCGAACAAGTTGCGCAAAAATGCATACAAGTCTATAAAAGAGGTGGCAAAACCTTACTTGCAGGAAATGGTGGTTCAGCAGCCGATGCCCAACACATTGCAGCAGAATTTGTAAGCAGGTTTTATTTTGACAGAGCTGCCTTAACTTCCATAGCATTAACAACAGACACAAGTATCCTTACTGCTATTGGAAACGACTATGGTTATGAAAGAATCTTCGCAAGACAGCTTGAAGCAAATGCAAACGAGAGTGATATTTTTATAGGAATTTCAACAAGTGGCAATAGTAAAAATATCATTGAAGCCTTAAAATTTTGCAAACAAAAAGGAATTTTTTCTGTTGGTTTGAGTGGTTTGAGTGGCGGGAATATGAGTGAGTTATGCGATATTTGCATTAAAGTACCATCAAATGAAACCCCACGCATACAAGAAAGTCATATTGTAATCGGTCATATCATTTGTGCAATAGTTGAAGAAGCACTCTTTGGTAAAGGCTTTGAATGCAAAGTATAGTTTTAGCTGGTGGATTTGGTACGCGACTCAAAGAAGTACTCCAAAACACTCCAAAACCTATGGCAAGAGTTGCAAACAAACCTTTTTTAGAATATATCTTAGAACACTTGAAAAGCCAAGGAATAAGTAAAATCGTACTTTGTGTATGCTATGAAAAAGAACAGATTATGGAATATTTCAAGGAGAATTTCAAAGGCTTACAAATTGTTTATAGCATAGAAGAAAAACCACTTGGAACAGGCGGGGCTGTTAAAAAAGCCTTAGAATTTATTGATGATGAAAAATGTTTTGTTTGTAATGGCGATACTTTTTTTGCTATTTCTTTGAAAAATCTCCAAACAGACAAAGACTGCAAACTCTGTTTAGCTTTAAAAAAAATGTATAATTTTGAACGATATGCAAATGTTATCATTGATAAACAAGACTTTATAAGCTCTTTTAAAGAAAAGCAATTCTGCAAGGAAGGTTTTATCAACGCAGGAAGCTATCTAGTACAAAAAGATATTTTTGAAAACTTTAATTTGCAAGAAAATTTTAGCTTTGAAGAATTCATACAAACACATTTTAAGACTTTAAAAGCTAAGGCTGTGGTGTATGATAATTTTTTTATAGATATTGGAGTGCCTGATGAGTATTTTTTAGCTCAAACTCTCTTTAATCAGAACAAATTATAGAGCACTAAAGAAGCTCTACCCCATAAGAAGCTAAAAGAGCAAAAGCAGAATTTTGCAAGCTTTCATCAAAACTTGTCGTTAAGTTTTTATGCAGAATGAATTTTGTTTTAGGCAGGGCATTAAAAGCTAAAATAAGAGTATGAAAAACACAAATATGCGAAATAAGTCCGCAAAATTCTATTTCTTCATATTCAAAATCTTGTAAAAAATTGGCTAATTCTAAACTTCCAAAAGTATTTTTATAAAAAATCTTTGTAGCCTTTTGTAAAAAAGGTTCAAATTCATTGGGCATTTGCCAACCTTGTGTGTTTTTTTGACAATGTAAAGTGTATAAATGTTTGCCTTCTCTACTTTCAAAATATCTCTCATCGTGAGTGTCAAAAGTGATAAATAAATGTGTTGTTTGAAAATCAAGACTTGAAAGTTTTTCTAAAATGTTTTCTTTAATGAGCTTTGCTTTTTGAAAACCTAAACTTCCATCAATAAAATCATTTTGATAATCAACAAGCACAAAAGCTTTTTTCATTCTCAAGTCCAAAAGCTTTTATGATGTACATTAGCAAATGCTGTTTTTAAACTTGTAAAAAGCTTGGTATTGTTTTGTTCTAAATCATATAAAAGCTGTTTGGCTTCTTCTCTAGCGTGAGGAAATTTGACATTTTTTTCACTTAAACGCATACCCGGACAAAATTCATTGCCTATAACTTCAAGTTTATTAAAATTAACGCTGTCTCGAAGTTGCCTTTCACGTACAAAAATCAAAGGGCGTATAACAATCACTCCTCTTTGACTCTTATAAATAGGAGCCAAAGTTCTTAATGCGCCATTATGAATAAAATTCATAAAAAAACTTTCAGCCGCATCATCTAAATGATGAGCTATGGCAAGTTTGTTAAAACCTTTCTCAAGTGCATAAGTGTATAAAGCCCCGCGTCTCATTCTTGAAAAATAACTGCAAAAACTAGAGTTTCTTCGTATAGTATCACCTGAAATTTCATAAATATTTGAGTCTAAAATGTGATGTTTTATGCTGTGCTGTTCGCAATGTGAATGAAGTTTTGAGTAATCCTCTCCCATACCATAACTTAATGTTACAGCTTCAAAATCAAATTGAAAAGGTGCGTGTTTTTGCATACGACTTAACAAATGAGCTAAAGTTAAAGAATCTTTTCCTCCACTTAAACCCAAAAGCACTCTATCACCATTTTCTATAAGCTTAAATTGTGCATTTGCCTGTGCAACTTGACGAATAAGTTTCTTACTTAGCTGTATCATAATTTTTCACACATTTTTAAAACAAAATGAGCAGAAGTCTTTGCCGAATGAACTACAAATTCATCAAAATCAATTTCAGCTTTCTCTCCAGCCTTATCACTAATAGCCCTCAAAATAAAACAAGGTATTTTTAAGGCATCACAGACTAAAGCTACACTTGCGCCTTCCATTTCACAAGCATCAGCATTGAAAATTTGACGAATTTTTGCTTTTTTACTTTCATCACAAATAAACTCATCTCCTGTTGCTATAATCCCTTCCTGCAAGTTTTTTCCTAATTCTTTAGCAACTTCCAAAGCTAAAGAATTAAGCTTTCCATCTGTTTTGATAAAAATTTCATTACCCGGAACAAAACCCAAAGGATGTCCAAAAGCACTAATATCTAAATCATATTGAACAAGCTTACTTGCATACAACAAATCACCGATTTGCAAGGAAGGATTCAAAGCACCAGCAACACCTGTAAAAAGTACATTTTGGGCTTTGAATTTTTCTATCATTACACTAGCACTTAAAGCTGAATTTACTTTTCCAATCTTTGAATACGCGATGATAAGTTCGTGTTCTTTATATGAAGCAAAATAATAGCTGTTATTCGCATAATCTAATTTTTTATAATCCTTGCAAAATTCAAGTAAAGGAGTGATTTCTTCTTGCATCGCACCTAAAAGAGCTATTTTCATTTTGCAACCTTTAAAAATTCATCGATTTCATTATATTGAGTTAAACTATAAGTCGGTTTGGAGCTTATTTTTTTGTTAAGACCTTTAAGTACATTTGCACCAAATTCAACAAAACAATCTACTTCATCTTGTATCGTTTCAATACTTTGTCTATAAAGCACAGGTGAGATAAGCTGCAATCTAAGCAACTGCAATGCTTCTTCTTTGCTTGTATAAGGCTTAGCACTCACATTTGAAACAACCGGTTTAAAATTCGCATTCAAAACCTTTTCAAGCTCTATGCAAAGTTTCTTTGAAGAATTTTCTAAAAGTGGGCAATGACTTGCTACATTCATTTTTAAAAGCATAGTTTTTTTTGCACCTGCTTGTTTAAACTTCTCTTCAAAACTCAATAAGTCATTTTTCAAACCAGCTACAACAACTTGCCCTTTGCAATTATAATTTGCTGCAAAAATACTTTTACCATCGCTGCGCGCTTGATCACAGAGTTCTTGAATTTTTTCATCATCAAGTCCTAAAACTACCATCATCGCAGCTTCAATATCAACACAATCCTCTTGCATAAAAATTCCACGTTTATGAACTAGATTCAAAGCATCAAAGAAAGAAAAAGCCTCGCTTACACACAAAGCTGTAAATTCACCCAAAGAGTGGCCTAGCATACATTTTACTTCTATATTTGTTTCTTTTTCACATAAAGCAAGATAGATCATAAGAGAATTTAAAACTATGGCAGGTTGTGTAAATTCGCTTTTATCAATATCTTCATTTGGCTCAAAAAGCAAATGTTTAAAATCTATTTTACATATTTCACTTGCGTTTTCTAAGAATTCTTTTGCTTTCAAAGAGTTCTCATACACATCCTTGCCCATACCAAATCTTTGAGAGCCTTGACCCGGAAATAAAAACGCACAAGTCATTAATGACAACCGCAACCGCCGCCGCCACAACAACCGCCGCTGTGATGATGTCCGTGCCCACTGCCACAACCGCAACTATGACTTCCGGCTATAATTCCTGTAAGAATTTCATCTTCACTTGCGGCTCTACTTTCTACAATATTTAAAGAAAAAAGCAAATCACGTCCAGCATAAGGATGATTGTAATCAACAGTAACATCGTTTTCATTGATTTCTTTGACACTTACACGAACGGTTTCTCCGTTTTCACCTTCACCAAAAAGCTCCATTCCAACTTTAAGTTCAATCCCTGCAAATTGTTCTTTTGGTAGAGTTTGCACGGCATTAGAATCATATTCTCCAAGCCCTTTATCTTTTTTGATTATAATATCAGCATTGCTAGGACAATCAAGCTTCATAATCTCTTCTTCTAAGCCTTCTAAAACCTGTCCTTTTCCAAGTATAAAAGAAATAGGCTGTGCATAAAGATTTGTTTCTAAAACTTCATTCGTATTTGCATCTTTAAGCTCATAAAACATTGAAACTACACTATTTTTTTCTATTGCCATTTGTACTCCTTTATTTACGATTTGGCGAAGCTTTTGCTTCTGGGGAATCTGAATAATTTGTCTTTAAAGCCTTATAAAAATTATTGGCACTTTTAGTATCACCTATTTTGTCTAAGGATATAGCAGTATGATATAAGAGTTTAGGAAAATAATCTCCTTTAGTACTCATAGAAGAACTTTGCTTATAATACTGAATAGCCTGATTATAATTTTGTTGCTTGTATTCTATCTCACCAAGCCAAAAAGTTGCCCTTGCTGGTTTATAATGTTTTTCTATAAGAAAATGCAGTTTTGCTCTTGAATCTTGAAATTTGTCATCGCGAAAATCTTTCAATGCTAGATCCAAAATTTCATTATGTTTTTTCTTTTTCCAACTCTCATCATTGAGTTTTTCTTGCTGCTTAGTATCACTTGTAAGATTTTGTTCTAATGTAGCATTAACATCATCATTAATATGATTGAAAGCTACGAGAGTATTAAGAGTTTTATTTTCTAATTGATCTTTAGAAACATAATCTGCATTAATAGAATCAACTAAAGAACTCAATTGTGCTAAAACAGCTTTAAATTGCTTGTTATTAGCTTCTTGAATTTCTTTATTTGCTTGAATCGAATTTCGAAGATTTTTGAGTTCTTGAGTTATATTATTTTCACGAATTTCACTAAAAGTTTCAAGTTGAGTTAATCGAGAATTTGACTTAGAATATTGAGAGTTAATTCCCTCAAGCATACTTTGCAAACCTTCTATTCTTTCATTTAATTGATTTATTTTAGCATTCAGCTGAGAAGAAGTATCATTTAAAGAATCTAATTTTTGTTTGAATAATTTTTCATTTGAAGTCAAGCCATAAGCAGAATCACTTGTTAAATTCCCTGCATCAAAAGCAGAATCTTCTGCGTAGAGTAAAGTAGCTCCAAAAAGAGCTACTACAATGAGTTTTTTCATTAATTATCTTGCTAATTTAAATTCTGCACGACGATTCTGTGCATCACAATTTTTTGTTTTTTCAGTGCACACAGGATTTGTTTCTCCATAACTTTTTACACTAATTCTATCAGCATTCACACCTTGAGCTATCAAAGCCTCTTTAACAGCTTTAGCTCTTTTTAAACCTAAAGCTTGATTATATTCATCTGTTCCCCATTCATCGCAATTGCCTTCAACAGTGATACCTACACCAGCTACTTGTGTGTTGAAGATAGAAGCATTTGTATTGATTACTGATTGCATATCAGATTTAATATCAAATTTATCAAAGTCAAAATACACTTTTGCTAAAGTGTCATTGAGTCTGTTGATTGTAGAATCAGCACCTCCAAAAGAATCAGCACCTCCAGTGCCACGATTGGAATCAACACTACTATCACTACTCACACTAGCACTCCTTGTACTACAACCACTGATAACAACTGCAAGAATTGCAATTGAAGCAAAAAGAATTTTTCTCATCGAACAACCTTTCAAAGTTAATATATCAGTCAGCATTATAACTAAATTTTAATTAATTGAAACCTAAAATTGAATTTTTACCAATCAATAGATTGAATCTTTCCGACTTTCAATGGAAAATAAAAAGCTTTATTTGCATTTACGCGAATAACACCTAAAGCACTCTGTTGTCCTAAATATTTTATAAAAACTATACTTCCTCCATCACTTGAAAATCGAGGAAATAAATTCTTGCCATTTGCAGTAAGTTGCCTGATATAATCAGCATTCATCGACATTAAATAAATATTAAATACTCCAACTTGATTTGATTCACGACTAGAATACACTAAGAAATCTTTATAAGTAGAAACTGCTGAATTGTTCTTTCCGTGAAAAACAATCTGTTGAGCTGAAGCACTATTTAAATCTTGAAGAAAAATGTTTGGATAGCCTAAACGATCACTCACAAAAACAATTTTGTCCTGTTTCTCTCCTATAAAGTTTGCGTTCACATCAATACCTGAATAATTAGTAAGCTGGGCAAGGCTTTTAAGATTTATATCATACAGATATACATCAGGCTGGTCTTTTGGAGCCATAGTAATAAGTAACTTATCTGCATCTTCATTGACATCGCTGGCTACAATCATACCTGTACTTGAAAGAATTTTTGTTGCTTTGTTAGCATTTAAATCATAACGGTATAATGTTGGAACCTCGTGATCATAAGCAGTATAATAAAACATTGTCTGACTTTTATTTCCCCATTTAGGAAATAAATTGAGCCCTCCATCAATCACCACTCTTTGATATGTTAAAGTATAATCAGTCATAATAATTTGACTTCTTTTGGACAAATTTGTCCTTGAAATAAGAATTTTATGATCCATCCATTCAACAGGTGCAAGTCCTAAAAAATTGACAGATTCTTTAACACTTTTATGAGCTAAAAAAGGATACTGCGCAACATCGTTAATAGTATAATTTTGATTTGACTTTTCTATATCTGCTGCTTTAATTTTTACATTGAGATTAAGTTTTTCAGCATTTTTGTTTAAAGTATATTCAAAAGTATAGTTTGATTCCTCATTCGCCTCGCTTACAATTTCAAAATTCGAACTTACTTTTAAATCATTAACAATTATATTATAAAAACTTCTTTGTAAATTCACATCATTTAAATTTGAATTATCTTTTACTATAATTTTTGGAAGCACTACTCCGCTATTGACAATATCAATCACAGGATCTTCAGCCAAAAGAATTCCAAAAAAAACTGACAAGAATAGTAAATTTTTTTTCATTATTTCTCCTTGTTATTTAAACATTATTGCACAACTGCACTAGTTTTTAAATCATCTCGTAAATTCATTGTTATATTTAAAGCCTGTCCTTTTGGTGGATATGCTATAAACTTTCCTTTTTGGCTTTCTAAAAATTCTGCAACTTTAGCATCATAAAGAGCATTGTTGCTTTTTTCTACTGAAGTATAACTAAATTTTCCCTCACTATCAATAACAATTTTTACCTTAACAGCAATTTCATCATTAGGATAATACTGTTTCCAACGTTCAGTAATAACTCTTGTAACCCTTCCTAAAAACTCATCATAAATCCCGGATTTTTGACTTTCAAAGCTTTCACCACTAGTGTGTATCTGGCTTGGAATGAGACTATCATTGAGTTGTTTTACAAGCTCACTAGCGCTAAGAGAAGAGCTTTTATTTGCAGATTGTGCAGAAGATTGTACCTTTGTATCCTTTTCTTGTTGAATGTCTTCTACAGTACCAAAAAGAGCATTAAAATCTGTTGCCTCTTGTTGATAAGTATCAGTTTTTACGGCTTTATTTGTAGTCTGTTCAAAAAGTTTTTCTATATCCAGCTCTTGCTTAGAATTGAGAACTTTATTAGTGTTATTTTGAACAATAATTTTTTTTGAAGGTGCGCTTAATTCAATATCAATAACATTATCTTTTAAATCTGTATATTGTAAAGCATTTTCATCAAACAGAACAAGTCTAAAGAAAACAAAAAGTACAACAAAAAAATACATTCCTAATGCAAGTAAAAAAGAACTTACATTACTTAATCCATCATTTTTCATCTATTCAGTTTGCAAAGCAACTTTAGTAAAACCTAAATTCTTAATACTTCTTAAAACAAAAATCACATCATCATATTGCAAAGTCTTATCAGCTCTAATAAAAACGGGTTCTTTGGTATCAAATTGGAATTTTTTTTGAGCTAAATTGTCAGCAAAACTTATAAAATCATATTTGTCTTCATTAAGAAAAATTTCTTTTTTAGCATTAATTGTAACAATGAGACTTTTTATTGTAGGAGAGCTTGCAGTTTGTTGAGAACCTTGAGGAAGATTAATACTCTCTTGATAGGTAATGCTTGGAGCTGTTACCATTAATATTGCAAGTAAAACGAGCATAATATCAACCAAAGGGGTAATATTGAGCTCTGGTTTTTCATCATCAAAAGGCATTTTAAACTTTCGTTAAAACTTTAATCTCACTATCGATAACACTTAAGAGTTCAAAGGCTTGTCTTTTTATAATGAGATGAAAAGTATAAGCAGGTATAGCGACTAAAATTCCACAACCTGTTGCCACTAAAGCCTCACTGATTTTTGGAGCAATAATACTTAGAGAATTTTGCGTACCAAGTCCTGCAAAAGTTTCTAAAATAGAAATTACAGTTCCAAAAAGTCCTATAAAAGGAGAGGTAGAAGCAACTATACTCAACCAAGTAAGCCCCAAAGAAGCTCGACGAGAAGCTAAATTTTTATAAATTTCTAAATTTGTAAAACTCGTATCTGTACATTTTCTTAGAAGAGAATCTGTTTTACTAATATCTTTTTCACCCAAAAGCAAAGTTTCTAAACTCTCTTTTTCTTTCCTTTTCCAAGCAAGTAAAAAACTTATTCGAGAAAAAAGTATAAAAAAGGAAAGAATAAAATAAATAGAAAGCCAAAGCAAAACAAGATAAGTAATAAAACTTGAATTGCCGAAAAAAGAAAAAATTGATTCAAAATTCATTTACTTGCCTTTACTAAAGCATCAAATTTTGAAAAAGTTACAGCTAAGCCAACATTATCAACACCCATAGAACGAATTAAATCTTTAGCTTGTTTAAGGTTTTTTTCTATTTCGCTTTCACTAGAACCAGAAATCCAAACTGCACCCTTAGCCAAAATACTAACTTTGTCCTCATCAATTTTTGCGTGCCCAGAATCAACAGCTATTAACTCGTGCTTCAAATCAGCTCTTTCAATATCAATAAGCCCGGCTTTTAAAGAACTTAATAGCTTTGAATGTCCTTTTAAAACACCGAATTCTCCTTCACTTCCGGGCAAAGTTACCGAACGAATGTCTCCTTTATAAATCAATCCCAAAGGAGTAACAAGCTCAAAAGCTATTAAACCATTCATTGTTTAGCCTTTAAGTTTCTGTGCTTTTTCTATAGCTTCTTCGATATTTCCAACCATATAAAAAGCATTTTCGGGTAAATCATCATATTTACCATCTAAAATTCCTTTGAAACCGGAGATAGTTTCCTTAAGACTAATATATTTTCCGGGACTTCCTGTGAAAACTTCAGCCACAAAGAAAGGTTGAGAAAGGAATTTTTCAATTTTTCTTGCTCTTTCAACAATAAGTTTATCTTCCTCGCTCAATTCATCCATACCTAAAATAGCGATAATATCTTGTAAATCTTTATATTTTTGCAAAACAGACTGAACACCACGAGCGACTTTATAATGTTCTTCACCGATAATATTAGGATCAAGCATTCTTGAAGTTGAATCAAGAGGATCTACTGCCGGATAAATTCCTTTTTCTGCAATAGCTCTGTTTAAAACAGTCGTAGCATCTAAGTGTGCAAAAACTGTCGCTGGAGCCGGATCTGTCAAGTCATCTGCTGGAACATAAACAGCCTGAACTGAAGTAATAGAACCTTTTTTTGTAGAAGTAATTCTCTCTTGAAATTTTCCCATTTCACTTGCTAGAGTTGGTTGGTATCCAACAGCTGATGGAATTCTTCCCAAAAGAGCTGACATTTCAGAACCTGATTGAGAGAAACGAAAAATATTGTCAATAAACATCAAAACATCAAGCCCCATTTCATCTCTAAAATATTCAGCCATTGTAAGCCCTGTCAAAGCTATACGATTTCTAGCTCCCGGTGGTTCATTCATTTGTCCATAACAAAGAGCCACCTTATCCAACACATTACTTTCTTTCATTTCATTGTAAAGATCATTGCCCTCACGTGTTCTCTCACCCACACCTGCAAAAACTGAATAACCGCTATGCTTAAAAGCAACATTATGGATAAGCTCCATAATAACAACAGTTTTACCTACACCAGCACCACCAAAAAGTCCAACTTTACCTCCTTTAGCATAAGGAGCAAGCAGATCTACAACTTTAATGCCTGTCTCAAAAATTTCACTTTTTGTGCTTTGTTCTTCAAAAGTCGGAGGATCTCTGTGTATAGCCCATTTTTTATCAAAAACAAGCTCTTCGCCTTCATCAATAAGATCACCTGTTACATTAAAAATTCTGCCTAAAACTTTTTCTCCTACAGGAACACTGATAGGGTTACCTGAAGCTTCAACTTCAAGTCCGCGGACTAAGCCATCTGTCATATCCATAGCAACAGTTCTTACCCTACTATCTCCCAAATGAGCAGCAACTTCTAAAACAAGCTTATATTTTTTACCTTCATTCTCAAAATTAACGAACAAAGCTTCATTGATTTGAGGCAAATAGTCATTAAAATCTACATCAACAACAGGACCCAATACCTGTGAAATAAACCCTTGCATTCTTCTTTTCTCCTTAAAATTTACTTATTTTATAGATTCAACACCACTAATAATCTCAATAAGCTCAGTAGTTATGGATTCTTGTCTTGCTTTATTATAGATGAGATTAAGTTGCTTTACTCTTGCTTTTGCATTATTGCTTGCATTATCCATAGCTTGCATTCTTGCACTGTGTTCAGCTGCCAAAGAATCAATTAAGGCGTAGTACATATTGTATTCAAAATATGTTTTCATCAAATCTTCCAAAAGCTCTGTCCCTTCGGGTTCAAATTCTAAAGCAGAATAAGAACCATCATCAATATTCTTAGGTTCGACAGGAATTAATTGATTTATTTTCAATTCTTGAGTAATCATATTTTTATAACCATTGTGTATTAAAATAACCTTATCTGTCATCCCTTCTAAATAGTCTTTCACCGAAGCTTGAATGACTGTACAAGCTTTTTCATAATCAGGACTTGAAGAAAGATGAAAATACTTCTCTATAAGTGGTATTTTTTGAAAATCAAAATATTCAATCCCTGTTTTTCCTATAGCCCTTAAACGCACATTGATATTTTGGCTTGTAAAGTCTTGTAATATTTCATTTACAATTTTAAGTGTTTTAATATTAAACCCTCCGCAAAGCCCTTTATCTGCAGTAATAAAAATAATATCAACATTTTTAATCTGTTCTTTTTTACAAAAGAAAGTTAAACGAGAATCATTAGAAGCAATTTTGTTGATTTGCAATGAAATTTCACTAAGCATTTCATCAATTTTTTGAGCATACACCTTTGATCTTTTAGCTGCTTCCTCTGTTTTTTTCAATTTAGCAGTTGAAACAAGTTTCATAGCATTAGTAGTTTTTTGTGTATTATGAACGCTTCGGATTTTTCTTTTAATTTCTTTTAAATTAGACATAAAAGACCTTATAAATGATTAACTTTAAATTCATTAATAATTTTTCCGATTTTCTCTTCTAAATCAGAATCTAAAGCTTTTTTTAGACGGATTTGTTCAAAAACATCAGGATATTTTGCCTCGATAAAAGGATAAATACCTTGCTCAAACTCTTTCACTTGCGATACTGCAATATCATCTAAATATCCTTTAGAACCAGCAAATATAAGAACAACTTGTTTTTCAGGTGCTAAAGGAGAATATGGCGGTTGCTTTAAAAGTTCAACCATTCTTTGTCCTCGTTCCAATTGAGAACGACTAGCCTCATCTAAATCACTAGCAAATTGCGAAAAAGCTTGAAGCTCTCTATATTGAGCTAAATCAAGTCTTAAATTTCCTGAAACCTGTTTGGTCGCTTTGATTTGTGCAGCACCCCCAACACGGGAAACAGATAAACCCACATTGATCGCTGGACGAATCCCACTATTAAACAAATCTGTTTCAAGAAAAATTTGTCCGTCTGTAATTGAAATAACATTAGTAGGAATATAAGCTGAAACATCACCTGCTTGTGTTTCTATAATAGGCAAAGCCGTTAAACTTCCGGCACCCAACTCATCATTGAGCTTACTTGCCCGCTCTAAAAGCCTTGAATGCAAATAAAAAACATCGCCCGGATATGCTTCACGACCGGGAGGCCGTCTAAGAATCAAAGACATTTCACGATATGCCACAGCGTGCTTACTTAAATCATCATAAATAATTAAAGCGTGTCTTGCATTATCTCTAAAATACTCACCCATAGTAACACCTGTATAAGGAGCAATATATTGCAAAGCAGCAGTATCACTAGCACCAGCATTAACAACAATAGTATATTCCATAGCTCCGTGCTCCTCAAGTCTTTTAACAACTTGTGCCACAGTGCTTTGTTTTTGTCCTATAGCTACATAAATGCAAATTACACCTTGTCCTCTTTGTGCTATGATAGTATCAATTGCAACAGTAGTTTTACCTGTTTGTCTGTCACCAATAATAAGCTCTCTTTGTCCTCTTCCAATAGGCACAAGAGCGTCAATCGCTTTAATTCCGGTATGCAAAGGCTCATGAACGCTTTTTCTAGCCATAATCCCTTTTGCTTTTTCTTCTATAAAACGATATTCATTCGTAAGAATAGGACCCTTTGCATCAATAGGCTCTCCTAAAGCATCTACAACACGACCAATAAGCTCATCGCCAACAGGAGCTTTTAAAAGCTTTCTCAGTCTTTTTACAGAACCGCCTTCTTTTAAATCGATACCCTTACCTAAAACAACTATACCAACGCTACTTTCTTCTAAGTTTAAAGCCATACCTTTTTCGCCGTTTTCAAATTCAACCATTTCTCCAGACATAATATTTTTAAGACCATAAACTTGAACAATTCCATCAGCAACAGAGATGATCTTTCCTGTTTCTTCAATTTCTAAATTCAAATCAAATTCTTCAATTCTCTGTTTAATTATGGAACTAATTTCATCAGCTTTAAATTTCATTATAAAACTCCTTAAATAATTTTCAACACAAATTCAGTCATTTTTTCTTGAAGCATTTTAGCAGAGAAAGATATTTCATACCCTAGTTCTTCTAAAGAAATTTTTACTCCGTCATTATGAGTGATTTGATTTGTTAATTTTATTTTGACATTAAATTTTGTATTAAGCTTAGACTCTAATTTTTCAAGAGTTGCTTCATCTAAAGGCTCTTTGCTAAAAACCTGTCCTAAAAAAAGATTTTCTTTAAGAGATTTTTGTTTTCTTAACTCTTCAACAATTTCTGGAATACAAATAAGCCTTGAATTGTAAGTTAAAATTGTAAGAAAATTAAGAAAATTTTGATTAGATTTTTCAAAAAAAGATTGAAGCAATTCAATTTTTTTTTCTTTTTTTATTTGATTTGATTCTACAATAGTTTTAAATTTAGGAACAAGAAAAGCTGAATTAAGAAGCGATAAATTAGTATAAAATTCATCAAGATCTACTCTTGTTAAAAGAGCTTGGACATATTTTTTAGCGATTAAATGTCTATTCATTATGAAACCTTTTTCATCATAATTTCAACAATATCGTGTTGTTGTAACATAAAACTTTCATCTGAAAAAATCGTATCAAGAGCCTTTGAAATCACTTCTTTTTCCATTTTACGGAGTTCATACTCTTTATGTTCTTCAAAATGTCTTTCCAACAAACTGCATTCTTCTTGAGTTTGAATTTGTATATTATGTACAAGAATCTCTGCTTCTTTTTTTGCTAAAATGAGTGCTGCAACTGAATTAGCCTTTGCTTCTTCAAGTTTTTTTAGAGTATTAAGCTTCTTTGTTTTACTTTCTAAAAGCCTTTTTTGAATCTCATCAAGCTTTGAAGAAATTCTTATTATACGATTTTTATAAAAACTCTTTAAAGATGGAGCTGTAAAATAATACAATATTGCTATAAAAATCAAAAAATTAACAGTTCTTGGAACTATATCATAATCTGATGAAACACCAAAAAGAGAGAGAGGATATAGAAATAATAGTAAAACTGATTTTCTCATAAATGTAACCTCAAATTCGTTTCATATTGTTCTCTAAGAGTTGTCGCAATTCTGACAAATGATCTGCAAGATATTCTTGCAACTCTTGTTTTTGTGCAACTAGTTCTGTATAAAAACTTCCCATTGCACGATCTAATTCGTCTTTTTTATTTCGTAATATTTTCTCTGATTCTTCTTTAGCTGCATTCACAGCATTCTGTTTAATTCTGTGAATTTCATCTCTTGTATCTGTATGAATTTTTTCAAGCTCCTCATTCACATCAAACATTTCTTGTGAATTTTCTTTCACTTTATTTTCATCGTTTCTTATAGAATCATCACGCTCATCCATAAACTGCAAAAGAGGTTTATACAACATAGAATTTAAAATTGCTATCATAGCTAAAAAAATTGCCATAGTAGCAAACATTATAGAAAAATGCATATCTTCAAACATAAAAAAACCCTTTCAAGAAAACGAATAAATGATAAAGCTTTTTATTATATCATTTGAAGTTAAAAATTTAATTAAAACGAGTTTAGAAATTGAGCTAATTTCTTTATTTCATCAATACTTTTCAAACGAATAACTAATTCTTGTTTATTGTTTTTACACTCAAAACCACATTTATTTAGAATTTGTTTCAGACCTTTCATTTCATATTCGAAATTGACATCATCTGAAGCAAGACAGTCTTTAACTTTAAGTTTTTGAACAATTTTTTCAGTCTCTCTCACGTTTAATTTCTGCCCAAGAATACTATCTACCACTAATCCTTCATCGTTTTTATTAAGTCCTACCAAAACCTTAGCGTGTCCTTGCGAAATTTTCCCTTCAATAATAAGTTTTTGCGTTTTTTCATCTAAATGTAAAAGTCTTAAAGTATTTGTTATTTGCGTTCTTGACTTATGAATAAGTGAGGCTAAACTTTCTTGTGTGATTTTATGTTCCTCTATTAAATTTTTATACGAATGAGCTAGTTCAATAGGGTTCAAATTCTCTCTTTGTATATTTTCTATCAAAGCAAGTTCTCGTAATTTTTCCTCTTCAACATCGCAGACTAAAGCTGAAATATATTTCAAACCTATGATTTTGCTTGCACGAAGTCTTCTCTCTCCAGCTACTAAAATGAAAAAATTGCCTTTTTTTAACACTATAATAGGCTGAATAAGTCCATATTTTTTTATGGATTGAGCAAGTTCATTTAAAGCTTCTTCATCGAAATGCTTTCTTGGTTGAAAAGGATTTGTTTTAATTTTATCGATAGCAATTTCATTAACTTGATTTTTATCAAGTCCAAGCTCCTTGCTATACACCTCATCCATGTCGCTTAAAAGTCCGCTAAGTCCTTTTCCTAAACCACCTTTTTTCATTCATTACCCCAAAAGAGAATAGGCTAAATTTTGATAGGCTAAAGAACCCGGAGATTTAATATCATACAATATGATAGGCTTACCGAAACTTGGGCTTTCAGCAAGTTTAACATTGCGAGGAATAACAATAAAGTCATCTTCATTGCCATTGATAGTAAAAAGCTGTTTCTTAAAATTCTGTTTCAAATCTTCAACAACATCCTTAGAAAGATTGTTTTGCGAACTGTACATAGTCGGCAAGAAACCTCTTACCTTAAGTTTTGGATTAATGCTTTTTTTAATAATTTTGATCGTATTTAACACCATAGCAACACCTTCAAGCGCATAGAATTCACATTGAATAGGAATGATTACACTATCACTTGCTGCGAAAGCATTAATAGTAATACTTCCCAATGCTGGAGGAGAATCTATAATAATAAAATCATATTCAGCTACGACTTCTTTTAATTGATTTTTGAGTACTTTTTTTGTTTCATTATTTTCACCCTTAGCAAGCTCCTGTTCTATACCTACCAATCCTATATTAGAAGGGGCAAGATGAAGTTGGGCTAATTCTGTTTTTAAAATAATATCAGAAAGTTTTTTTCGTCCTATAAAAACATGGTAAATATTATATTCATAATTATTACGATTAAAACCAAGTCCGGTTGTGGCATTAGCTTGAGGATCAACATCAACCAACAGAACTTTCTTTTCAGCTACTGCTAAAGAAGCAGCTAAATTTACAGCGGTTGTTGTTTTACCGACGCCACCTTTTTGATTTGCTATTGTTATAATTTCACTCATCGTAAGCTATACACCCTTTTATTCTCTAATAAAATTGAACCATCTTCATACAAAAAGGCATCTTGAAGACTTAATTCTTTGCCTTCGTGATGGACGCTAAAATCCCTTGACTTTTCAAATTCTAACATATACTTGCTAAAAATATCCTTCCATGCTCTTTTTTCTTCTAAAAGTTCCAAAAAGCCTTTTACACACTTTTCGATACTGATGTCAATATCAAGCAAAGCAGTATTTTGAGGAGCATACTGCAAATTTAAACCAACACCTCCAACAATAAAATGAGCTATTTTAGCACTTATTACCCCACCAACTTTTAAACTGCCTAAATAAAGATCATTAGGCCATTTTAACCAAATTTTTGAACCCTTTTGTTCCAAAAACTCTTTCAACAAATACGCAAAATAAATACTCGCTGAAGCCAAAGGTAAGTCAGGACTCACATCCTTTTCTTTTATGCAAAAAGAAAGATGTACATTTCCGCTAGCACTTTGCCAAACATTATCTCTACTTCCAACTCCAGTTGTCTGCTTAAGAGCATAAAGTGCAAAATTATCCACAATTTTACGCTCTTTAATTTGTTTGCATAAAAAAAGATGAGTAGAATCTATAGTTTCAATACAAGAAATCTGCATTTTTAAGCCTTTTACCATTTAAAAAAGTTCGTGCATCTAAGATTTTCTTCCCACTTTCTTGCACCTTTTTTATCCTTAAAATTCCTTGTTTGCATCCGAGCAAAAAACTCTGTTTTTCTAAAGCTACAATTTTCTTAGCCTGTCTGTACTCAAGCACATCAACAATTTCTATATCAATCAATTTTAAACCGTTTGCTAAGAAGATTCCGGGCCAAGAACTAAAAGCTAGAAATTTTTGATAAATTTCTTTTGCTCCTTGTACCTCTAAATTTACCAAACCATCTTCTTTTTTTATTTTTTTGCAAAAAGTCGCTTGATTCTCATCTTGAACAACGGGATAAATCGAATCAAAATGTAAAAGTGTATCCACGCATAATTTTGCTGCCAAATCTCCAAAAAGCTCAAAAAGTTCTGTGGCATTTTTATTTTTAATAGGATACTCCACACTTTGCAAAATATCTCCTGTATCTAAGCCTTCATTCATAAGCATAGTACATACTCCACTCGTTTCATCACCGTTTAAAATGGCACTTTGAATCGGACTTGCACCGCGATATTTTGGTAAAAGCGAAGCGTGAAGATTGATACAAGGAGCGATATTTAAAATGCTTTTTGGTACAATTTTTCCATAAGCAGCTACGACAATAAAATCGGGTCTTAATCCGCAAAGCTGTTGTCTTAATTCCTCATCTTTAAGAGAAGTTGGTGTTATAATAGGAACATTTGGTAAATACTTTAAAGCAAAGCTTTTCACTGCACTTGGTGTAAGAATTTGTTTTCTTCCAACTTTTTTATCTTTTTGAGTAAGAAGGGCTTGAATAAGAAAATTTTTATCTACAAGCTCTTTTAAAATTCGTACAGCATAAGGTGGAGTTCCCATAAAAACGATACTTTTCATTGATTATCCCAATTATAAATCCAATCCATTGAAACAATCGCCTCTCTATCAAAGAAAGTATATTTCAAGTTTTTTAGAATCAAAATAGAATATACAGACAGCATCTTTAAACTCTTTTAATCTCAAAATTTGCCATTCTATAAAATCACAACATAGAAATTTCAAAAGCTATCTTAAAAAAAATCAAGCTTCAAATACAGTTCCCCCAAGCTGTTTGCCTTCAAGCAAAAAAGCCTTAGCAACGGCTAAATCAAAACCGCTTGTTAAAAACATTCTCTTTCCATTTTCAAGTAAAAATTGCGCTGCCTTAAGTTTGGTAATGATTCCTCCGGTACCGTGCTCACTGCCTGTTTTTAATTCAAATTTTAGCCATTCTTCTTTAATACAATGAACTTTTCGAATGAGCTTTGCATTTTTAAATTCACTAGGATTTTTATCATAAAAACCGTCAATATCGCTCAAAATCATAAGTAAATCTGCTTCAAAAAAATGAGTTGCATAAGCAGAAAGCGAATCATTGTCTCCAAAAATAATCTCTCCTGTATCAACAACATCATTTTCATTAATAATAGGCAAAATTCCTTGTTGAAGTATAGCTTCAATGGTATTTTTAGCAAGCTTTGTTGCTTTTCTAGAATCAAAATTTTTTGCTGTAAGTAAAATTTGCGCACCGAGCTTTCCTGCTTTAGCAAGAAAATGATTGTAAATTCCCATCAAAAAAGGCTGTCCAATAGCAGCTAAAACTTGTTTATTTACAAGAGTATCCCGATTTAAATTGATTTTTGTTTGCCCGGTAGAAATCGCAGCAGAAGAAACTAAAATGACCTTGTACTTTTGCATTAAAAGCACAAGAAAATCAACTAGATTCTTCACTCTTTGTTCGCTAATGGTATGATTTTCACTAATGATATGAGAACCGACTTTTACAACTATTTTTTGCATATCCTGTCCTTAATCTAAGACTTTGATTATAAGCAATTTTACTTAAAATAGAGATAAAAGCCTTAATAATAAAAGTTTTATTGAGGAGATTGAAAAATTCTTTTAGGACCCTTAAAAACTACAATTATAAAATAAATCAAAAGCCCACAAGTTATAATCACAAAACCAAGTAGAACATCATCAACAGTCAAATCTAAAAAAGCTTCGCCTTTGCTTAAAGCAAAGCAAGAATCGACAAACCACATTAACGATGCACCAAAATACATTAAAGCAAGTGTTCCTAGTCTGTAAATATTTTTTTCATCTTTAAAATACCACAATAAAGCTGAAATTACTCCAGCTAAGGTTGTAAGCATTAAACACATAATTATGCTCCGTATCTTGTTTGCTTATAATTAGCTTTTTCTATCAGAAAACAAGCTACAAACCAAACTAAAGGAATAAACAAATCTATACAAGTTCCTATAGTAAGAATCTCTACAAACATAGCCTGTGTGTCTTGGGGATTTTGCATCGCTGTTAAAAAAGGAAACCACGGGACAATTTCACCGTGCCAAAGATGTTCAATACAAAGAAGGAATACACCTCCCCAAAGCATAGTAATAAGCCAAGAAAGTTTTGTGCTTAAAGCAATAGTATGAGCTTTATTTTCTAAAGCCTCTTTTTTCTCTACTTTCTTTTTTATAACATACACTAAGGCAAGTTCTGGGATAACTGCTGTAAAACAAGCCATTTTTTCTCCTTTTTATCAATAATAAATAATAAGCTTAACACAATCACAAAATCAATACAAGCCCTATGCGGGGAAGGGGGATACTAAGAGATTTTAATTTTAGACTTTGATGTGTTGTAATTCATTAAAAAGATTGAATTGTAATTCATTCAGTCCTGTTTTTTCAAGACTTGAAACAGCTAAAACAAAACGTTGCTGATCCTGTAAAAACTCTTTTAATTCCAAACTCTCTTTCTGAATTTTATCTGCAAAATTCTCACCAAAATTTCGCACATCACTTTTTGAAATCATTACTCCAAAAGGTCTTTGTGCAAGATTGAGCGAAAATTTTTTTAATTCTAAGCAGAGGGTAAGAAACTGATGTTTTAAACTCTGCTCTCTTAAAGGATCAAGCAAAAAAAGCAAAAATCTTGTCCTTTCTATATGTTTTAAAAATTGCAAACCAAGACCCTTTCCTCCACTAGCTCCCTCAATAATACCCGGTATATCAGCCATCACAAAAGAATGATACTCATCAACATTAACTAACCCAAGTTTTGGTGTAAGTGTTGTAAATTCATAATCTGCAATTTCAGGTTTTGCATTAGAAAGCACAGAAATAAGTGTCGATTTTCCTGCGTTTGGAAAACCAACTAAACCTACATCAGCAATAAGTTTAAGCTCTAAACGTACCTCTTTATTTACACCTTTTAACCCTGTTTGAGCGTACTCAGGTCTTTGATTTATAGAATTTTTAAAATGCGTATTTCCAAGTCCTCCTTTGCCACCTTTTAAAAACAACTCCTTTTGTCCTTTTTTTGTCAGATCAAGCAGAAGTTCGCCACTTTGAGAATCGATGATTTGTGTACCCTGCGGAACAACAAGTTCTAAATTTATACCTCTTTTGCCTTTTTTATTGCGACCTGTCCCGTCACAACCATTCCCTGCGCAAAGTATTTTTTTACCTTTAAAATGAGCTAAAGTGTGTGTATTATTATCGCAAATAAAATATATATCTCCGCCATCTCCGCCATCTCCGCCATCAGGACCACCTAAGGGCACGTGTTTTTCACGACGAAAACTCACAGCACCTTTACCGCCATCTCCGGATTGTAATACAAGCTTTATACTGTCAATAAACATCTCTTACCTCAAACAGTTTCCAAAATTATAAACTACTGTACTAAAAAGAGTTACAATGATACTAATACCACAAAATTCTTTTTTCATAGCTGTTTTTAAAGAAATTCATAACACTCTGATTTGATATAGCATTAAACTCTCATTAAAGATAACTGTAATTTTTACATTCTCTTATTTTTGCAATAACTAAAACTATGAAATGGAATTAAAAAAAGTAAAAGCAGTTGTAAAATCATAAAAAGACTTAAGTCTTTTTATGATTAGGCAGGATAAACAGAAACTTTTTTTCTGTCTTTATCTTTCCTTTCAAATTTCACAAAACCGTCAATAAGAGCAAAAAGAGTGTGATCTTTTCCCATACCTACATTATTACCTGCGTGAGTGCTTGTACCTCTTTGACGAATAATGATATTTCCTGCTCGGACAAATTCACCGCCAAATTTTTTCACTCCTAAACGTCGACCTATAGAATCGCGATTATTCTGAGTTGAACCCTGACCTTTTTTGTGTGCCATTTGTACTCCTTAAGCTTTGATACTTGTAACTTTAACACGTGTAAATTGTCTTCTAAAACCACGTTTGAGTTTTGAATCTTTTCTACGTCTCTTTTTAAAAATAATAACCTTTTTGTCTTTTCCGTGAGCTATCACCTCTAAGACAACTTTTGCGCCTTCTATAAAAGGCGTACCTACCTTTAAGTCCTTATCATTGAGCACAAGCACTTGGCTTATTTCTATACTCGATTTATTTTCAGCTTCAAAACGATCAAGTTTAAGCTCATCGCCAACACTGACTCTATACTGCTTTCCGCTGTGTTTAAAAATAGCATACATTGCTTTTTCCTTGATTTGGTAAGTTACCATAAAGCACCTTGAAATGGATTTGAAAGCTTTAGTGGCTATAAAAAACTTTGATTGTACAGAAATTTTCTTTAATTTTTTGTTAAAGTTTTTCTAAAAACTTTTTACCAAGTAACTGATTTAGCAGAACCTGTTTTATCAATAGTTTGCTCTTCCTCCCACAATACAAGTCCGGTATTTAAGTCAGTAAGTCTTAATAAAAAAAAGTATTCTACTTGAATTGTCCCCTTGGAAAGTTTTGCCGTGTCCTGCCTAATCTTGCCTGCTAAAGAAAAATCGGGCAACACCAAACTCCCTTGTTTTGCATTTGTATTTTGATCAAATTCTTCATTCTCTCGCAACTGCCTTATTTGTTCGCTCATACTATCAAGAGCTCCACCTGCACTAACAGCTGAAGTAAGGATAAATTTACCGGATTTTCTTAGAGCTTGAGTAATTTTTGCTGTAAGCTTTTCTGTGTCAATTCTTTGTGGAGTATCATTGACCACTCTGCCTATGGCAACAACTTTTCTTTGAATAGTAGAAAAAGCAGGATCGCTTAACATACTTTGTATCATTATTTCGGCAGTCTTTTCAAAATCCTCTCTATCAAGCCCTAAAGTTAATGCTTTACCTTGTTTTGTTTGACTTGCTTTACCATCGGTATAAACATTTTGCATACAAGCATTCAAGAAAAAAACTGCGACGATAGATATGAGATAAATTGTGTACTTCATTTCTTCTCCTTTAAAAATTGAAATCGTTTTTGAAAATCTTTCATAGGTTTTATACACTATATTGAGATTTTATCTTATAAAAACACGTACAAATAAGATTTCATTATCATTCCTACTTTTGGATAATACTTACATTCAAAGGTGAAAAAGGCGAAAAAGAACGCACTATAATAAGAGCATTTTTCTTTTCATCAAGTTCTGTATTAAAAATTTCACGACCTTGTGGATTTTTAAGAACTATGGTTTTTGAATTCTTAAGCATTGCTACTGAAATGCTTTGAGGTAAAGCTCTCCAAGAACGTACATCACTTTTATTTGTCAGCACTGTTGCCAATACACCCATAAAGTTAAACAAAGCCCCATTCGAATCACTGTTAGCTACGAAAAAATTCAGCGAAGCCTTTGTTAAAGTCTGAATGAAAGCTTTTGTAATCATCGTCAAGAGAGTAAGTTGGAATTCCGTTGCAACCACATCATCTAAATTGACAATTTGCGTTGTAAGAATACCATTAATATCTAAAAATTCAAAAGACCCTTCTCGTTTTTTTAAAGTTTGTAAAGCTACACTCAAAGGAATAATTTTTCCATCAATCAAAAAAGGCAAAGTAAGCTCAAAAGAATCTTTTACAACACCCAAACCATTTTCATAGATTAAAAAAATATATTTTTCTTTATCGTCTCCATTTATAGCATTTGCTCTTTTTTCAAAAATTTGAAATTCTTTTTGTAATTCTACATTCTCAGGATGGGCAAAAACAAGCTCTTTGAGCAAATCAGCTGATCTTTTATATTCTCTTTCTAAAAAGAAAAACACAGAAGCAATATAACTTGCATAGCCATTTATAAAATTCTCGCTTGTATGAAATTCCCTAAATAAAGATGCATACTGTTGTGAAAGATTTTGAAAATTCTCATTGAGATAACCTGAATCTCTTTTAAGCTCATCAAATTTTTCACGACTTAAGGCTATTTCTTTTGCAAAATATTCTTTAGCCTTTTCTTGACGCATCAAAGCCCTATTGATTTCGACTCTCGCATTTGTAAAATCATTCAAATTCATAAAATTTAATGCCTTGTAAATATTTACCATAATCCTTTCATACAAAGAACCTTGATAAGCAAAAATATTTTCATTAATGAAAGTCTTCAGTATTAATTTTGCACTTTTCGTAGTCAAATTTTCTAAATCTACCTCATATTTGTATGATTCTTCAACTTTGTCTAACAAAGCATTGCTTCTAACAAAATCACCACAATTTCTTGCTATTAAAGCAACATTTAAACCTAAATAAATGCTATCATTCTCTGGTTTTTTTGATTTCTTTTGTTGTAAAAAATCCTCTTGACAAAGTTTATACAGCAAAGCTTTGTCAAAATTCTCATTTTGTAATTGATTATTAGTGCAGGCAAGAAACAAAAAAGGAAGATAAAGAAGCAATACAACTCTCATCTCTATTCTTTTATAAACTCTAACTATGTATTTTTTTTGGAAAGTTGATTTTTTATTGAAATCTTAGACATATGAGGATTGAGCATAGAAGTGGGACTTAAAAGCTCATCAATTTGCTCTTTACTCAACAGTCCTCTTTCAAGAACTATATCAGAAACTTTTTTGCCTGAAGCCATCGATTCTTTAGCAATAGAAGCTGAATTCTCATAACCTATATAAGGATTAAGTGCTGTAACTATACCTATTGAATTATAAACAAAATCAGAACACACTTTTTCATTTGCACTAATACCATCTATACACTTATCAGCTAATGTGTGCAGAGCTTTTTCAAGCATAACAATAGAATTAAAAAGATTATACGCTATAACAGGCTCAAAAACATTGAGCTGAAGCTGCCCACCTTCACTTGCAAAGGTTATAGTAACATCAGCACCAATAACACAGTAACACACCTGATTGACAACTTCTGGAATTACAGGATTTACTTTTCCGGGCATTATAGAACTTCCCGGCTGCATCTTAGGAAGGTTAATTTCATTAAAACCACATTTTGGACCAGAGCTTAAGAGTCGTAAATCATTACAAACTTTAGAGAGTTTTGTTGCTACCCTTTTGAGTACTCCGCTAATTTGCACATACGCTCCTGTATCTTGAGTAGCTTCTATTAAATCTTTAGCTACGCTAAAATTATGTCCAGTTACTTCTCGCAGTTTTCTCTCCACAGTTTTTGGATAATCAGGATGAGAATTTATCCCTGTTCCTATGGCTGTTCCACCTAGATTAATCTCAAGAACAAGTTTTCTTGCTCCCAAAACCCTTTGTATATCTTCAGCTATCATCACAGCAAAGGTTTGAAATTCGCGTCCTAAAGTCATAGGTACAGCATCTTGAAGTTGAGTTCTTCCCATTTTAATAATATCTTTAAATTCAAGCGCTTTTCTCTCATAAGCTTTTTGCAAATACTCCATAGCCTTTGCTAAATCGCTCAAATAATCATACAAAGCCATTCTCAGAGCTGTTGGGTAGGCATCATTTGTACTTTGAGAGAGATTAACATGATCATTTGGATGAAGGTATTGATACTCACCTTTCTTATATCCAAGAAGCTCTAATCCTATATTAGCAATAACTTCATTAGCATTCATATTTGTACTTGTTCCAGCCCCACCTTGTATCATATCAACCACAAAGTGTTCATAGTACCCGCCTTGCAAAATCATATCACAAGCTTTTATGATGACATCTTGCAAATTCTTATCAAGCAAACCAAGCTCATAATTTGCCATAGCTGCTGCTTTTTTTACTCTTGCAAAAGCACGAATAAAACGAGGAAAATCTTTCAATCTTACGTGAGAAATATCAAAATTTTCAACCGCTCTAAAGGTTTGTATTCCATAATACACTTCATCAGAAATTTCAAGCTCACCTATAAAATCGTGCTCTTTTCTTTTTCCCATTTAATACCCCTTTTTTAAACTTTGCAAAAAAATCAAAGATATTCTTTTACAATTAATAAGAAGTTAATCAAAACTTTTGCTTTCTTTTAAGAACCTTTAGAGTACAATACAAACGTACAAGGAAAACACTATGAAAGAAATCACAATCAAAAAAGAAGATGTCAAAATGAATGAAGATTGGAAAGAATTTTTAGAAGAAGAATTCAATAAAACTTATTTTCTAGATCTTAAAAAACACTATATAAAAGCCCGCGATCAAGGTGCTGTGATTTATCCACCTTCAAAACTTATTTTTAATGCCTTCAATCTTACTCCTTTAGATACTCTCAAAGTTGTGCTTTTAGGACAAGACCCTTACCATCAACCAAATCAAGCTATGGGATTAAGCTTTTCTGTTCCTAAAAATGTTACAATTCCACCAAGTCTTTTAAATATCTACAAAGAACTTCATAATGATTTAGGCATTACTCCTCATAAAAATGGAGATTTAACTCCCTGGGCAAAACAAGGAGTTTTACTTTTAAATGCTGTATTAAGTGTTGAAGCTAACAAAGCAGCAAGTCATAGTACTTGGGGTTGGCAAGAATTTACTAACTCCGTAATAGCAAAATTAAGCGCTGCCAAACAAGGTTTGATTTTTCTACTTTGGGGAAATTTCGCAAAAAGCAAAGCTGCTTTTATCGATACAAATAAACATTTTATCTTAGAAGCAGCCCATCCTAGCCCACTTGCCAAAACAGGTTTTTTAGGATGCTCTCACTTTTCAAAAACAAATGCCCTATTAAAAAAATTAGGCAAAGAACCTATAAATTGGGATCTTTCAAGTTTTGATTAAATTCTACAAACTAAAAAGTTTAGTATAATCTATTCCTTCGCTATACATATTCGCATTATTTGCACTTTCATTTTGAAGAAGTGCTTCTGCTATTTTAGATAAAATCGCAACTATCTCTTCTCTTTTATCTTCAATATAAGCTACGACACCTTCAAAACCATTTTTTTCAAGTATAAAGAGAGGGTTTGCGATCTCAAATTCAAAAAGCTCTTTTCCTGCATAAACATTAAAAATATTTCCAAACAAAGCAGTACCCATAAAAGAACAATTTTGTATAAGCTGTGAAACACTTGCATCGATACTTCTTTTTTGCATATCATCAAGCTTTGTGCCAAGAATCCGCTCACTAAGGCTCTGATGAATTTTTTTTAAAGTCAGTTCTAAAACTTGCAAAGCACCGACAAAATCATTAATATCATTAATCTGGGAGCACAGCTGAGTAGCTTTAAATTCACTCACACCTTGAATTTCTCCAAAATGTTTTTTCAATATGTCTAGTTCATTGTTCATTTTTTCACCTTTCTTAATGAAACTTTCAATTAAGAAAGCAAAAATCGTTCCTATTTTTCTTCCAACACACAAGCCACCCATAAAACTATTTCATCTGCCAATATATTTGAAGCTTTTTCAAAAGCTTCAAACACGCTTGTAGGATTTAAATGGGCAATATTTTCTTTCAAAAGAAAATTTTTATATGCCACAAAACCTTTCTTTTTGCCGTCAAGTAAATTAACACTCACAGAAATAAAAGCATAATTTTGTTTTCCGTTTATATACTGCTCAAAAGCATTTACCCTACTCTCTAAAAGAAAATCAGATTCAACCGAACTTTCTTGAGTTACAACAGCTTTAAAAATCTTGCTCTGATCAAATTTTTGCAGCAATAAAAAACGATACAGATTGCTTGGAGTATCAGCCCAAAAATGAGATGCATAAGCATTCATTCGCTGCTTCTCTGTATAAATAATATTTTTGGTATTCAAATACAAAGGCGGATTCAAAGTTGCAATCTTAAGAATTTTATGTGTAGGCTTAAAATCTCTCTGAAAGTTTTTATAATTACTTTGCAACAAAAAAAATTGTGTTGTATCAATAGCTTGATTTTGAAAAGAACACGCGCTGAAAAATAAAACCGCAACCGCGAAACTACTTTTTAAGACCACTTTCATATTATTCTCCAGGAGCATTTTTTGCTTTATTTGCTTTAAAAAAAATATCAGAAGGACTTCTTTGCAAACTCACAAGTACTCTATTGCCCTCTAAAAGCAAAATTTGTAAGAGTTGCAAATTTTGACTTAAAGAAGAACGAAGCTCATCATAAGCTTCAAATTTTGAGTTGGCTTTTTTAAAAAAAGAAGAAAAATTCGAGGTTGCTGTATCCAAATTTCTAAGCATAAAATTCACATTTTTTGTTGTATTTATAAATTCATCTGTTGCCATTGCAAGTTTTAGGGTTAAGGTATTTATATTTTCATTTAAAATTTTAGAATGGGCTTTAAAATCAGTGCTTATTTGAGCCAAATTATGCAAAAGCACTTCAAAATTTTTTAAATTTTTTTCACTTAAAAGCTCTTTTGTTTTATCATCGGCAGTTTTAACAAGAGAAAAAATATGCTCACTTTGTTTATTAATAGCCGTTAAAAAACTCTCTTTAAATTGTATAACAGGGATTGAATCCTTTGAAAGCTCACTAAGTTTTCTTGCTTCTTTAGATCCACCTTGAAGCTGGATAAATTTCAATCCTGTAATACCCTGAAGCTCCAAAGTTGCCACCGTGTCTTCTTTGATAGGCGTGTCTTTTTCTACTTTAATAAGTATATCAACTTCCAAATCATCACTTAAAGCTATATTTATCTTTTCAACACTTCCAACCTCAACCCCTAAAAGTCTCACTGGAGCTTTTAAACTTAATCCCGAAACAGAATCTTTTGTGCGAATTTTATAGTATTCAAAATCTGCTCTTTGCGAGTATCCACCAAACCAAAAAATAAAAACTACACTAGCAAAAAAGACTCCAAAAACAAATATTCCTACAAAAAAATAATTTGCCTTGTTTTCCATAAATCACTCCATAAACCTTTTAAAAAGTCTTTCATTTTGTATTTTTAATTCCTCATATGTACCGCAAAATGCCACTTTTTTATCATCTATAATTAAAAATCTCTCAAGTACAGTCTTCATACTTTCTTTGTCGTGTGTAACTAAAACAACATTCAAATTGAAACTATGTTTTAAAGAAAGTATCAACTCATCAAATTCTCGAGAACTGTAAGGATCAAGCCCCGAACTTGGTTCATCTAAAAACAGCAATCTACTATCAAGAGCTAAAGCACGTGCCATAGCTACCCTTTTTTGCATACCTCCGCTTAATTGACTTGGACTGTACTCTAAAACTTTTTCATCAAGTCCTACCATTCTAAGCTTTATTCTCACTATTTCAGCAATAGCTTCATCGCTAAGTTTTGTATACTCTTTTAAAGGAAAGGCTATGTTTTCATAAACAGAAAGAAAGCTAAATAAAGCGGCAAATTGAAAAACAACACCCCATTGCCTACATAAAATCATAGCATCCTTTTGATTGATATTTCTTAATTTAAAACCTAAAATTTCATATTCTCCTTTATCAAAATGTTCTAAAAGCAACATTTGTTTTAAAAGTACAGACTTCCCACTTCCACTTGCTCCTAAAATTCCAAAGATTTCATTCTCTTTTACAATAAAACTTATATTATCGTGAATGACTTTATCGCCAAAACGAGTTGTAATATTTTCTGCTTTGATAACCATCTTACAAACCTGCTTGAGTAAGCATTACAGAAAAAAGTGCATCAAAAGCTATAACCCAAAATATAGCATTCACAACGCTTTTTGTTGTAAATGTACCTACACTTTGAGTTGTATTTTTCACTTCAAAACCTCTAAAACACGCTATCAAACCTATCAATAAACCAAAAATTGGAGCCTTTGCTAATCCTATAAAAATATGTGTTATATCTACAGCTTCTTTAAATCGTCGTAAAAATTCCTCAAAACTAATATCAAGACTTATCTTTGCAACAATCATTCCTCCTACGATACTAAGAGCATCACTTACAACAACAATCAAAGGCATAGATACAACTAAAGCCATTACACGTGGGAGAATAATAAAATCAAAAGAAGAAAAACCCATAGTATTCATAGCAGCTATTTCATCAGTAATTTTCATTACACCAATTTGTGCGGTATAAGCACTTGCACTTCTTCCAGCTATTATAATAGCACTTATCAAAGGTGCTAACTCTCTCGTGGCAGAAATTCCCATCAAATCAACAATAAAAATATTTGCTCCAAATTGTGAAAGCTGATACGCTGCCTGATAAGCCAAAACAATCCCTACTAAAAGCGCTGTCAAACCCACAATAAGAAGAGCTTTAAAAGCAGAATTTTCGATATGATATACAAAAGAAATAAAACGAAAACGACGAGGATTTTTTATACAAGCTAAAAAAGTCAAAAAAAAGGCACCAACAAAAGAAATAAATTGTTTTAAAATATCAATATAAGTTCTAAAGGTCAATTCATTTATCGATTCCTTGAAATTCTTTTTTTGCTTAAAAGCTGTGTCAATTCTTTTATAATTTTTTTCACAGAGCTCAAAAAGCGCTTGGAAACGAGAATGCAAAAACAATCTTTGAATAGAAATATTACGGAGTTTTAAATCATACTCCAAAGCAAGGAAAAATCTTACTCCGGCTGTGTCAATATCCTGTAAGTGTCTAAAATCTAAAAAAAGCTTTTTACTTGAAAGTTGAGAAATGATTTCTTTTGCACTTTTTTGTCCTACACTAGTTTTATCCCAAACTCCAAAAATTTCAAGTCTGTCTTCATCAACTTGAGTATGCAATTTGAATTGAGCATTCATACTTCTAGCTTTTTAATACAAAATCAAGTAATTTGACTACACTAAAACCAAAGTATTCAAATACATCCTTATCTTTTCCACTCTCTCCAAAATTTTCTATCCCGTACAGTTCATCACAAAATTTATAAAGTTCATTTGAACGTGCAGCTTCTACGCCTATAACCTTACCTTGAAGTATTCTGTTTTTATATTCCTTACTTTGTTGTTCAAAAAGCTCAAAACAAGGCATAGAAATAACATTACAAGCTATATCTTGTTTTTCAAGTTCTTGTGCTACTTGCAAACAAAGACTTACCTCACTTCCACTTGCAAGCAAACTGTATTTTGGATTTTCACTTTCTTTCAGCAAATAGGCTCCGTTACAAACATCGCCAAAAATACTTGAATTTAAAGCCCGGAGTTTTTGACGTGATAACACAAAAGCACTTGGCCCTTGATTCTGTAAAGCGATTTGCCACGCTTTAACATTTTCTACCCCATCAGCAGGTCTAAAAGTTAAGAAATTTGGCATAGCTCTAAAAGTGCTTAATTGTTCTATGGGCTGGTGTGTTGGACCATCTTCACCAACACCTATACTGTCGTGAGTAAAAATAAAAAAATGTTTCAATTTCATCAAAGCAGCCATTCTCGCTGCTGGTTTTAAGTATTCACTAAAAACAAAAAAAGTGGCTGAAAAAGGAAGGAATAAGCCGTATCTCGCAAAAGCATTATTTATCGCTGCCATAGCGTGTTCTCTTACACCAAAATGGATATTTTTTCCTTTACTAAAATCCCCGAAACTATTCAGTTCTGTTTTATTTGAAGGGGCTAAATCTGCACTCCCTCCTAAAAAACCTTCTAATTTATCGGCTAAAACATTGATGATTTCTCCATTGCTTTCTCTTGTAGCCAAATCTTTACCTGTAAAATCAGGAAAAGAAAGCTGTGTAAAATCAGGTTCTATAAGTCTTTTTAAAAGCTCTTTTTTACCTGATTTTTCAAGCAAATCTTTCCATTTCGCTTCTTCCAAATCCCCAAGTTCAACTGCACTTTCAAAACGAATTTTTACTTCATTTGGAACAATAAAATTCTCATTAGCATTAAAACCTGCTTTTTCTTTCGCCCTTTTGATTAAATCCTCGCCTAAAGGTGCTCCGTGGCTCTTATGACTTCCCTCAAGCTCTAAAGCTCCTTTTGCAATTAATGTTTTTGCGATAATAAGACTTGGTTTTGTCGTTTCTTTTGTTTGCGAAAAAGCCTTGTCAATAGCCTTATAATTATGTCCATCTATCTCTTGTACTTCAAAACCTTGCGCTTGGAAACGAGCCTTTACATTTTCATTAAAAGCGAGACTGATATCGCCTTCTATTGAAATATCATTACTATCATAAATAAGAACAAGCGAATCGAGTTTATGGAGTCCAGCTAAAGAACACGCCTCATAAGAAATGCCCTCTTGCAAATCTCCATCTCCACAAAAACAATAAACTTTATGATTAATAAGTTCATCTCCTAAGAAAGCTTGAGCTTTTTTTGCTGCCATTGCAAAACCTACAGCATTTGCAACTCCTTGCCCTAAAGGTCCTGTTGCAATCTCTACACCACAGGTAGTAATTTCAGGATGTCCGGGCGTTTTAGAATGAAGCTGTCTAAATTTCTTCAAATCCTCTAAACTTATATCATAAGCACTCAGATATAAAAAACTATACAACAAAGCACTTGCGTGTCCTCCTGAAAAAATAAGCCTGTCGCGATTAAGCCAAGTAGGATTTTTAGGATTATGTCTTAGATGGAGGCTTAAAATTGTTAGAATATCAGCTAAACCTAAAGAAGCACCGGGATGTCCTGATTTTGCTTTTTCTATCATATCAGCACTTAAAAATCGTAAAGTATTTGCCTGTTGTTCTAATATCTCCATTATATTCCTTTATAGATACTGTTGCAATAAATCCCCGATCATCTTTGCAAGTTTTTCATCAAATTGATATAAATTTTCTTTACATTCATTAAATAAATTGTATTTATATTCGTATGCTTGCTCTAATCCTAATAAATTCACAAAAGAATTCTTATCAACATCGTGTTGTGTCGGTTTGCCACTTTGGGCTTGGATATTGGTAGCATCATTTATATCATCATTAATTTGAAATAAAAGCCCAATTTTTAAACCAAAATTATACAAAGCCTGACTTTGCTTTTCTTCAACCTCACAAAGCTCACATCCCATTTTTAAACTTGCAGCGATAAGTTTTGCTGTTTTATGAGTATGCAAAAATTGAATCTGGTCTATGTCAAGTTTCTTTTTTTCAAAATGACAATCAAGAGCTTGTCCTATGACCATACCATTAAGTCCTGCATTATAAGCTAAAGTTCGCACTAAATTTACAATAATTTGCGGTTTTAAATTTAAATTCGAAAGCAAAAAAAATGCTTGTGTATTAAGAGCATCTCCAACCAAAATAGCAGTAGCTTCATCATAATTTTTATGTAAAGTTGGAATACCTCGTCTTAAATCAGCATTGTCCATAGCTGGTAAATCATCGTGAATAAGTGAATACGTATGAATAAATTCTACAGCCAAAGCAACGTCTAAAGCTTGGTCTAAAAGTTCAGAGGCTTTACACTCAACCACACAAAGTAAAAGTTGTGCTCTAAAATGCTTTCCTCCTGCTAAAAACATTGCAGCAAGGGCTTGATTGAAGAAAGGATGAAAACTTTTCACTTTTGGTAAGTTTTGCTCTAAATGCTTAGCAAAACGTTCTTTCACTTTGTAAGCCTTATGAAAAATTGAAATTTCCCGTCGCTAGTATTATTCGTACTGCCTAAATCATTGTTAAAATTAAAGAGAGGTAGCTTATCGCTTTTCCTCTCGATTAAAACATTAAAATCATTGCCTTTAGCAAAAATATCCTGTAAAATTTTAAAATCTGCAGGTATTTGTTCATTGACTCGCAAAATTTTATCACCGACCATAAAACCTGCTGCACTGGCTTTAGAATTAGGATTTATTTTTGTTATAAATAAGGCAGAATTAATTGTAAAGCCTAAAGAATTACTAAAACTCGTCGGAGGTGGTTTTGGCTTGTTATCGGGAAGTTTAAAATGTGTTAAATCTTTCTCAAAAACTTGGGCAGAAATGTTTAAATCATTATTATCTCTTAACACATTAAAATACAAAGTACTGCCACGGTCTGCAAAAAGGATCTTTTCATTCAGTTTTCTAAGGTCTTTCACAGCTTGCCCATCAAGTCCGGTTATTTCATCATTAATTAAAAATTGACCATTTTTTCGCACTTTACTTACATAAATTTTATTTTCACGCACAGCAAAATCAACACCAACATCACCCCAATAAACATCATTATATTTCATAAAATGTTTTAAATAACGATTCCCTATAAAAGCTCCATTTTCAAGACTAATACCAAGCATATTGCAACAAGGTTCTCCCAACAGTCCGATCTTTGTCACAAAATCAAGCCGGTCCTTCTCATCAATATTTTGCGCTAAATATTTAATATGCCCTATATATGGCTTTACAGGATCCCAAATTCCTACCCAATCATTTCGGGTAAGTTTTTCTTCATCAGCCATAGGAGTAGGAATAAGTGAAAAATCTGTTCTTACAAGATAGAGATTCAAATAAGGATCATATTTAACATATTTGTTCAACTTTGCATTATTTGACTTAATCACAGCAAGCAAATTTTCACTCAAAGCAAAACCTTGCATACCCTCATAAGTTAAAATACTTGCCTTATTTCTTTCATACCCTGCCGCAAAATCTTCAAACTGCGGTCTTTCAATACTCCAAACTACAACACAAAAAGCACACAAAAGAAAAACTTTTTTCATAGTTTTATCCCTCCTAAAACATCGCTTGCTATACTGTTGCGATTCTGCAAAACCAAAGTCAAGACATCATTAAGAGCGGAAATAAGCAGAATCTGTAAAGTTTGTTTGTCATCAAGTAAAGAATCATCGATGTGTATATCGATGATTTCACCTTTGCCATTAGCACTTACTTTGATAAGCCCTCCGCCACTCTTAGCATTAAATTCACATTTTGCTAACTCAGAATCTAGATTCTTAGCTTTTTCTTGAACCTGATTTAAAAGTTCTCCCATTTTAGAAAAATCTATATTTTCAAACATTCACTATCCTTGATTGTAAAATTCTTGTACAGCTAACTTATCGCTAAAAGGGTACTTAACACCCAAAATTTCTTGATATTGCTCATCACCTTTACCTAAAATAAGAACCAAATCATCTTCATTTTTAAGTTCTAAAGCTTTCCATATAGCCTCTTTTCTATCCTCTATACATAAAGGCTTCGTTTTATCTTTAAAACCTTCTAAAATTTGGCTTATAATATCACTTGGCTTTTCATTTCGCGGATTATCACTTGTGATAATAGCTCTTGTTGTATAATGTTCGACAATAGAACCCATCAAAGCCCTTTTCGTTTTATCTCTGTCGCCTCCAGCTCCAAAAACAACGATAAGTTTTTTATTTTTTAAAGCCTCAAGTACTTTTTCTATACCATCAGGCGTATGCGCAAAATCAACAATCACCCCATTGGCTACTTTTTCAACCCTTCCGCAAACACCACCAAAACTACTTATAGCTTTTTCCAAAGCTTTGCGTTCAGGTTTAACAAGCTCATTAACACAAGCTGCGGCAGCTAAAAGATTGTAAAGATTGAAAAGTCCTACAAGTTGAGAATCAATATGAAAACTCTGTTGTTTTGCCATTACGACAGCACAGATACCATCTTCAAGAGAATAGGCTTTGATATGATACAAAGCTGTTTGCTCAATCCCATAAGTAAAAGCATTTTTGACATTAAATGCAAAAGCTGCACCGTCTTTATTAATAAATTTCATACTCTCATCAGTAAAAAAGCTTTGTTTAACTGCCTTATACTCTTCAAAACTACCGTGAAAATCTAAATGATCTTGGCTAAGATTTGTAAAAATTTTTGCTGCAAATTCTAAACTTTCTATACGGTTTTGAGCCAAACCGTGCGAACTCACTTCCATTACAAAAAATTCACAATTCTTTCTGCTTGCTTCTTGCAAATATGTTAAAGTCTGTAAAAGCGGAGCAGTAGTAAGGCTTTTTTGAGCAATTTGTTTTTCATTAACAAAGGCTCCCCTCGTACCACACAAACCACAACTATAACCCAAATCAAGTAAAAAAGAATATACTGCTGCAGCAGTTGTTGTTTTACCATTTGTACCTGTAATGCCTATAATTTTTATTTTCTCATTAATTCCCAAAAGCTTTTTACATTGTTTTGAATCGATAGCTTTTGCCCCGTTGCAAAGTGCTTGTTCATAAAAAGGCATATTCTGTGTTGTACATAAGAAAAAACAATCTTTTTCACACTCTAAAGAATTGTCAGTAATAAAAGTATCATTATTAAGATTTACTTTCATTTTTATGCCCCATTAAACGCTCTTGAAGTCTTATAAAACGCTCATTTGCCCAAAAATGTACAGCAACACTTTCCATATAACTCAAAGCCATTTCTTCATAACCATTTTCAAAGAGCTTCTCTAAAAATTCTAAGCAATCCTCTCTTTTATCAATCACTAATTTACCACCGAAAATCACATTTTCAAAGCTTTTTTCAAAGCCAATTAATTCTTCACTTTTCAAAAAATCTTTATAGTTTAGGGCATAACCATCCTCAAACTCGCTCTGTTGTTTTGCTCCTTCTTTCAGTTCAATCGAATGTAAAATTTGCTCAAAATCTTTATCAATATCACGCGTAGAGTAATGAGCCAAATAAAATTCAAAAAGTAAGAAAGCTTCTTTAGGATTTTTTTGTGCTAAATCACACAAGCTTATAAAATGGAGTAAGCGTTTATTTTTTCGTCTTTCATAAGCTAAAGAAAAATACATTTTTGCTAATGAAAAATTCCCTTTATAAAAATACTCTATGCCTAATTTTTTATAATTTTGCAAATTCGTCTGCCCCGCCATCTAAATTAATAAGAGTAATTTCAGGATGAATATCTATTTTTAATTGTCTTTCAAGTCCATATTTAAGAGTTGTTCCACTTGAAGAACACCCTTTACACGCACCTATTAAATGTACATAAACTACCCCATTTTTAATTCCCAAAAATTCAAGTCCGCCTCCATCTCTTTCTAAAAACGGAATACTTTTCTCCAAACTCGCTTTCACAGGATTAATAAGTTCTTCGTCACTAAAAGGCATTATCATAGCAGTCCTTCATCTTGCTTGCGTTTCGCTGAATATGATTGTATTGAAAAAAAAGTAAATTACAGCTTATTTTCTTCATCTTTACTTAAATTTTCAAGCTGCTTCATAGCATCTTCGCCGATAAGCGTTTTGCCATTTAAATCATTAAAAATAAGATTTAACGAAGTTACAATAGAATTTGAACTAGAACTCAAACTTTCAAGTTGTTTTTGTCTTTTTTTCCAAATATTTTGCACGGCTCTCATCTCAGCCTCTAACTCCTCTCTCATCGTTTTATATGTATTTAACAAAAGAGACATTTGTATGCTAAATTCTTGGGAATTGAGATACTCGTATAGAATATGATTTTTTTGTTCTTTATTGTATGAAGCACTTTGTACTTTGTAAATGGCAAACATCATCTCCCTCAAAACATAAACTACATTTTTAAAATCCTTAAAATTACAGACAAGTATTCCATCTTTAAAATGAGTTTTTTCATTGTCCCTAGGCATTGTTTTTGTAACAAGTACAGCCATATCACATCTTGAGTGAAGAAGATCAAGTTTTAATTTCTCAATCCATTCTTTTTTAAATTCCTTTGTACGTTTACTCTCATATAAAATATTTCCGCACAGAACACCAAAAGAATTATAAACACTGTGTAAGCAATCAGCCCCTTTTGTCCCTTTTGGAACTTCTTGTACCAAATCACTCACAAATTCTTTTTTTAAATATTCTTCAATAATAAGTTCTCCAATTTCACCTTGAAGCTGCTGGGAGACTTGATCTGCCTTTTCTTTTGCTTTCTCAAGTTCTTTGCAAACATTATGGAATTGAAGTTGTAATTGTTTAAATTTTAATTCATCCTCATTCTTTTTACTTTCAAATTCAAATTCTATCTGTTGTTTTTGAAGTTCAAATTTTTGAAGTTGGGTTTGTTCAAATTCTTTCAAGGCTTGTTGTTTGGCTTCAAATTTTATTCTCTCTTCATTTTCTTTTTGCTCTCTCTTCAACCTCTCATTTTCGGCTTTCAAACCCAAAAGTTGTCCTAGCTCTTCACTTTTCTTTATTAATTCTTCTTGCATTACTTTTTTCTCATTTTCGTGCTCATTTAAAAATTTCCTTTCAAATTCCTTTTGAAAGTTTTGTTTTTCCAAAAAAAGCTCTTTTTCTAAATTTTGCCTTTCCATAGAAAGCTTTTCATTCACCTGATATGCTATAATTTTTTCTTGTTCCTGTTTTTGTTTTTGAAGTTCAATCTCAAATTGTTCCTGTTTTTGTTTTTTTATTTGCATTTCTTTTTCAAACTCTTGTTTTTGTTTTAAAAATTCTGCATTTGTTTTTATAAAGATTTGATTGTATAAAACTTTACTTATATCGATAGAAATTTGGCAATTTGGACAAAAAATTTGTTCGCTTGAATTTGACATAATTTTCCTTGTGTTGTTTTGTAAACTTTACCATAATTTAAATAAAAACTCTGGTATAATTTGAATGAAATAATTAGGATTATAAATGCAAACACAAAAAAGCATTCAAGGTTTTCACAAACTTAAACTCGTTTTTATTTTAGCTTTAATGTCAAGCATAGCTCCTCTTTCAACTGATATGTACTTACCGGCGCTCTCTAGCGTGGAACAAAGTTTTAAAACAAATTCTTTTTTAACACAACTTTCTTTAGCAAGCTTTTTTGCAGCATTTGCGTTAGGACAACTTATTTATGGACCTTTGAGCGACATATTTGGACGAAAAAAACCTGTTTTAATAGGAGTTTTTCTCTTCATACTCTCAAGTTTTCTATGTATTATTATTGACAATATTTACTTTTTTATTCTTTTGAGATTCTTTGAAGCACTAGGTGGCTGTGCCGGCATAGTTATCGCACGAGCGATAGTTAATGATATGTTTGAAGTAAAAGAATCAGTTAAAATCTTTGCCTTAATGATGATTTTTAGTTCTCTTGCTCCTATGCTTTCACCAACTTTTGGTGGTTTTTTGCTAAAATATTTTTCTTGGCATAGCATCTTTACAACACTTTTTATCTTGGGCTTACTACTTTTCTTAATGATACTTTTTGGACTCAAAGAAACGGCAACTAAAATTGAAAAATGCCAATTTTCCTATCAAGAAACAATACGAATTTATAAACTCGTTCTCAAGGACAAAGACTTTATTCTTTATATCTTTTCAGCGGGTTTTGCGCTAGCTGGTATGTTTGCTTACATTACAGGTTCAAGCTTTGTTTTCACGCAATTTTTCTCTCTGAGCGAACAACACTTTGGTTTGCTTTTTGGATTAAATGCTTTAGGTTTTGTTTTGTGTGCAAACATTAATTCTAAATTGGTACAAATAATTGAAAGTGAAAAAGTCCTTGCGTGTTCTTTAATAATAATGCTTTGTTCTGTACTTATACTCTTGATAAATGCTTTCTTTTACCCGAATTTTTGGCTTTTTGAAAGCTCACTTTTTCTTAGCATTGCTATGCTTGGTTTCATTGCACCAAATACAACAAGTTTAGCAATGGCAAGGTTTAAACAACATTCAGGTACAGCTTCTGCTGTACTCGGTACAACTCAATTTGCTTTAGCTGGCATTGTTTCCTTTACAGTTGGATTTATAAATGCTAACACTCCTGTTCCGCTTGCATTAGTAATGAGTTTTTGTATTTTGCTTGCAAATTTGGTCTATTTTTCTAAAAGATTTTCAGTTAAAACCATGTAGAATTTACACACAATTAAAAACAATATTAATAGTACAACATTCTTCTTTAGAAGAATTTATACGTGAAGGTTTTGCAGTCATTCATTTAACAAATGGAAAAAATTTCTCTTGGCTTTAAAGAAGTAGCTCTCTAAAGACAAACAAAAGATATGTATCTTGGAGAAGTTATACAAGATGCTTCAACTTTAGGCATCTCATTGCAGGAGTTCTTACAACTGTGAAAGGTATGAGTGCTATGCTTAATCGTTATCGAACTATGCAGCCTAAAAACTCTTAGATTTAACTATTAAACTTGCTAAGGTTTTATTATCAATGGCAGACAAAAAAACTATATTTGAAGCTAAAAATACATTGAAACTTTTTAAGAGATCAAGAAAATATTTTCTTAAACAAGATAGTAGTGCTTATAGAGATTTATTTATACAAAAGGATTTAGCAAAAAGATTA
>NZ_JAPHNA010000012.1 GCF_026241315.1 Campylobacter sp. MIT 21-1684
GAGATTAAGGCAGAGTGAGGAATTTGAGTTGTTTTTTAGAGAAAAGCTATAGTTTTAGACTACACAGAATTGAGAAAAAATGTCTCTACTCTAAAGAGAAACAATCTAAAGTTATCAAGCTTTTAAAAATTATCTAACTTTTTAGTACAAGCTCTAAGGAGATAATAGATAAGATTAAGAATAGAGAACACACAATAGAATGCAAAAAAGCGTTTATCAAATGGGTTTTTATTTGGGCAAATGCGAGAAAGTTGAGACTAAGAGTATATACAAGCTTTAGATAATTTAGAAAATAAAGCTATTATTGATGAGTTTTATAAAAGGAGATTCTATGATACATAAATTAAGCATATTCTTTTACATTTCTTTTATATTTATAAATTTAGTAAAAGCAGAATCTGCTCAAGTAGCTAAGCCTAGCTTTGATTGTGCTAAAGCTACCACAAAAGTAGAAAAGATGATATGTAATGATGAGAGTGGGGAGTTACAGAATTTGGATAGATATATGTCTGAAGTCTATACTCAATTAAGAAATGAGCTAAGAAAGTCAAGTTTGAGCGATAAGAATCAAAGATTAGATAATCTTTTACAAACTCAAAGAAAATTTATTAAGAGTGCAAATAAAATTAATTCAAATAATTTATCTAGTATCTATGAGGATTTATTTGGTGAGTATGACGAAGAACTGATACAGAGAATAAAAGATAATGAAAAAATGTTTACTAGAGTTGTGAATGAAAGAAGTATCATTAGACTTATCTATGAGAAAAGAATTACTGCCTTACTTAAACTACTCGGTGAAGTGTTAGATTCTAACAATAAAGAGCTGTGTGAGTATGCAAGAAAAGGTGATATGGATTTGAGCGAATGGAGAGAAATAAAATATTCAGCTAATGACCCACTATATACACTAGGATTCTGTCTAGGCTCTGATTACAACTACAAATATTGCACCTATGGCAAACTCACAGAAAAACAGAAGTTTATCAATGATAAAGACCGGTATGCGGAGCTACAAATTTATGTCAAAGAACTTGATATAAATAATGATGGAAAAAAGGAAACAATAATGCTTTTACAAGGCGATTCATCGCAAACACTTTATGTCTTAACAGGCAATCAACTCAATGAAAAGGCAAGTGATAGAATCTATGGTGATGATTTGCATTTTAGTGAAGCATATACATTTGGAAATCTATGGAAGACAATGGAAGTAGGTGAGAGGATTTCTTTTGTTCTCACTACCTATGCACTTCCTAGAAATAAAATAACAAGACGCTTTGATTTTAAAATGTTTGAAGAAAGAGAAATATATAGTTTTGAAAGCGAGGAGGATATAAAAAGGGGTGAACAAGAAAACATACTTCCACAATTTACAGTATTATTTTATAGTATTATGGAGTTTAAAGAAAAAAACTATATCCGTTTAATAAGTAATCGCTTTTTTTGGGACGAATCAGAGAAATATCCAAATGTCAGAATCTATCTCTTAGAAGGCAACAAAAGAGAACTAAAATGCACTTTTTTCAAGAAAGTAAATGAAAATAGTAAATTATAAAACAACAAGAAATTAAAGCACACTTTATTTAGAAGCAGGAAAGAACAATGTTTGAAACAACGCAAAATACAAATTACTTAGAAGATACCTCAAATTTACTTAAGATTGTAGAGGGTTTTAGAAAACAACCTTATGGTGATACAAAGGAAATTTTAACCATAGGTTATGGGATTAATTTGCAAGTTAGGACTTGGCTTGTCGCAGTTTTAAATGAACTTGGTGTATTTGGGGAGATAAGAGAAGTTGAAAGCGAGAACAATATACAGGCTTTAGATAATTTAGAAAATAAAGCTATTATTGATGAGTTTATAAAATGAGAAAGGAGATTCTATGATACATAAATTAAGTATATTATTTTACATTTCTTTTATATTTTTAAATCTAGCGAAGGCAGAGTTAAATGAGGTGACTAAGCCTACTTCTTGGTCTTGGGAGGGGAGATATGAAATCTCTAGCAATGGAGAAAAAGAAGGAAATGAAGAGTTTAATGGATATTTTGGCTGGATTGACATTGCATTATGTAGAGAAAATAAATGCGATTTTAGTTACGAGTCTGTTGCTGGAAGGATATTAAGTCAATGTATGCTTAATGGCAAAATACATTTTTTGGATTCCACTCGTACCGTTGCTACATTAATTAGCGACAATGAAGATTTTGCGCATTGTAAAATTCATATTATTAAGAATAATCAAGGTATCGTGTTTGAAAAAGATGAAGAAGCATTTGATTCTATATGCTACACAATGTGCGGTAATGGAACTATATTTCAATGGAATACAATCTATAAGAAGGAATCGCTATAATGCTTTATGATATTAAAGAACTCACTGAAGATGACTACAAAAAAGAATGTGCAAGACTTCTTATTGCTTTTGAGAATTTAAATTATAAACAAGAAAATACTATACATATTGCTGGTAATGTAACTGTTGGGTATGGTCTTGATTTAAAAACAAACAGCAACCCAAAATTGCTTTTGAAGGAATACCTACCCGATAATTCTAAAAAATTAAAAATAGGCGATGAAGAACTAACTTTCTATGAAATTATAGAAAGATATAGGTCTAATCAAAAGAGTTTTACAGAACCAAATGCAGTGAAAGGTTATTTGCAAAATAAAGTATTTAATTTTTCACTTACACAAGAACAGGCTCGAAAGATTTTAGAAAAAACTTTCGATTCATATAGAAAATATATATCGCAAAATATTAATGAAAATTTGTTAGCATACAGCAAAGAAAAGGCTTCTTTGGTGTCTTTACACTATCACGGTAGATTTGTTAACATAAACGATAATATGCGAGATTCTATCATTAAAAAATCAAGGTTTTTACCTTGGTTCATTATAAGATATAAAACAAATATAAATACTTACTTAGGATATATTTCTAGAAGTTGTGATGAGGCAGATATTTATTTATCTAATCCAAATATTAATCAAATAAAACTTATATTTGATATATTTTCTTATTTAAATATTAAAAAGGAAACGATACGCTATAGAGAATATGAACTTAATAAAAATATTCAGAATTTTACCGCTAAAACAAAAGAAGATACTCTTTTAAAGTTGGCACTTTGGTATGAAAATGATTTAGATTTTATAAGGTTTAACGGAAAAAATCAAGTGAGCAAAATAAGCAAAAGTAACATTTCTAACATTGTTTCAAATCTTACCAAAAAATCTATAAACAACATCACTCAAATCCTCTCCCCTTACCTCACCTACATCAACACAAACTTTGCTAAAGGCAGTGTGTCTGAATATGCTTTAGAAAATATCTATGTCTTAAATGAAGTAAAAGATACAGAACAACTCAATATTGCTCTCAATCAAAGAAAAGATACAAAGAGTTTAACACCACTTCTTATCATCTGTCTTAAACCAAAAACCCAAGCAGAAAATACTGATACCTACACCATTAAACAAAGTCAAAATACCTTTTTAAGTATAGTAGTCTTTGAAGGAGCAAAGCTAGACATAAGTAAGCTTAATAGCGATGAAAGTGAGATTATCTATGCAAGAGATAATCAGGAGAAAAGAGAAGCTTTTTTATTGCAAGGTTCTTGCCAATCTATGCAACAGCGCAACAATACTTTAACCATTCAAGGAAACTCCAATGAGACTTATCTCTTTGACAAAGAGCCTAATGCCATATCTCCTATCCTTAAAGTCTATAAAGAAGCAAATGAGAAAGGCTATATAGAAATCCATAACTTTGCAAAAGAGACCTTAGCAGAGAGCACTACCTATATCTTAGGCAATGATAGTAGGCAAAGATATTCTGGCATTACTCTTTTTCTCAATGAAAACACCAAACCTCATAATACTGATTGCAGCAATGAAGGAAACTTTAAAGTCATAGTGCAAAATCTTCATCTTTATGGATTGAAAGAAAATGACAAGTTGTTTCTTTATAACTGCGAAAACAGAAAAGAACTCTCAAGCACAATTACAAGTGATTATACAGCCCTCTTTTATCCAGTTTTAGATTTACCTGAGCAAGATGAGCACTCTCAAAGGACACAAAGCTCTCATATTGTCCTCTCTACTAAAGAAATGGCAGAAAATGCAAACATACAGCACCAAACCACAACAGCTAATCCAAACTTTCAAATCAACAGACAAGCAAAACTCTCTCAACACTATATCATTACAGATGCAAAACTGAGCACAAAAGAGCCTCCTTTACAAAACAAGAGCAAAGTTCTTGTACAAAGTGTAAGTTTTAAAGACAAGAAGTATGTACATTATAAAGCCAATGACACTCTTACATTTCAAGCTCACTATAATACAAAAATCTCACAAGAACAACTCAAAGAAGCCAAAGCAAATACAAAATGGGCATATATTTTAAGCACAGATGAAACTCTTCCTCAAAAACTTGATTACAGAAAGATTACACAAGAAGGAAATGATAGTCCTTATATAGGTGAAGACTATACACTTACTTTAAAAAAAGAATACTTTGATACAAATAAAGCTACTTATCTTCATATCTTTGCTTATATTAATGCTCCAAGCAGTAAAGTCAAACAAGTGCTTAAACTTGAATATCCCCTCTCTTTAAGATTTAATGGGAAAGAACTTCATATAGTAGAGTGGGGAAAGGTAACCCATAGCTTTGTTGCTCAAAGTGGTATATCTCATCACACAAACACCGCTCATACACAACAAGCAAATGAAAATCAAATAGAAGAAAAGACTTATTACATTAATTTAAATGATAAAGAAGAATCAAATCTAGCAGAACAAGTTTTAGTTTTTATAAAAAATACAATACAGAAAAACACACAACAAGAAGATAAAGGAACACAATTCTTTAGACTCTATGAAAGTAAAGATGCTCTTTATCCTCTTAATCAAAGTAATACTACAGCTTATACTCTTCATACAGGAAATGAGTATGGAGATTATAAAGGTATTGATTTGGCTAAAAATAAAGATAATGAGCTCCTAAGTGAAAAAGAATTAGCAAAAATTTATACAAAGCAAAATTTAAATAATGCCTCAAATACAAACAATCAAACTTTAAACTCAAATACTAGTACCATAAAGACTAAAAACTCTCAAGGATTCTTTCATACCTTAGAAAGTCTTAAACAAAAATACAAAGATATAGTAGAAAGTCTTAAAGATGAGAGAGGGAGGATAATGATTAAGGTAGAGGTGGGGTATGAGGGAGGAGAATTGCCTTGGAAAAAATTGCTAGAGCAGAGTTAGGTGTTTTAGAAATAGAAAAAGCAGAGTATAACCCACGAATAATAGAATATCACTCTACAACAACGGGTAAATTTCAAGATGATGAAACACCTTGGTGCTCTAGTTTTGTAAATTGGGTCATAACACAAGCAGGGTTAAAAGGCACAAATAGTGCTAGAGCTGCTTCTTGGAAAAATTGGGGACAGAAATTAGATAAACCAGCGTATGGGTGTATAGGTGTTAAAATAAGAGCAAATGGAACAGGGTATGTTGCCTTTATAATTGGTGTATTAAACAATAAAAACTTGGTTGGTTTAGGGGGAAATCAAGCTGATTCGGTAAATTGCAGTGATTATCCACAAGATTTTTTTCAATTCTTTGTGTATCCTTTAGGATATAATCCAAATTATAATTTACCCTTAATCAATGAAAACCAAACAATAAGAGGAGGTAACACACAATGAAAAAACTTATAACAATGGTATGTTTATTATATGGCGTATGCTTTGCGGATAGTTATAAAAACAGGCTCAATGATGGCATAGAAATAGCCATTACTCATTTAAATAAAAAAGAAATTGCTTTTGAGTTCAAGCAAGATAATAAGATTTTACTTAGTGGCAAGGCTGTGGATAAATATAGTGAGTTTGGGCTAGAGAGTAATGAGGATGAAGAGGGGAAAGATTATCTTGCCATTGAATATTGGAATGTGGCTGATGAATGTTTGCTAAGTTTTAGGATACAATGCAAACCTGCTGATGAAAATGATACAAAGACGCGTTTAAGGATTGTCGGCAAAGATGCGGGACAAAAGTGCAAAAAATATAACGAACTTGAAGATGTGATATTTTTTAAGCAGTGATTGTGTGAGACTTTGTGTATCTTTTAGGATATACAACCCAAAATTATAATTTACCCTTAATAGTAGAGGAAAATATATTGCTATCAAGTGTATAAAATACGCCCTTTGTATCTTTTTATACTTTAAGATAACGATGTGAAAAATATAGGAACTTCCCTATAATTTTGCATATTCATAGTTTCTATCTCAAAGACTGGAATCTTCTTGCAAGGGTGCGCTAAAAGCATTATAAAAACACAGACAAATAAAAATTATAAAGAGTACAAGCTTTTATTCTTTTCCTTATAATTTAAACTTTACTTTTGTGCTCTAGTACTCTCTAAAGCACTTATAGTACTTATTTTACTTGGTAAATAAATAAAAATTCATAGATTACAGAACCAAACACTTACTTTCAATACACTCATAGATGTATTAACACAGATTTTTAATGAGAGAAATTTCAATATAATTTGTAAATTTGAAATATCGTCAAAATTTAAAAAATTCAAGCTATCCTAAACATTTTTTGATTACAATTTTCGGGTTTTTATTTCATTGTTTATAAAGGAGTAATGATGAAAAGTATCACTTTATTTTTAGTATCTGTTTTCGCTCTCTCTACACTGCTTTTTGCTGCACCACACGAAGCTCCAAAGCCTCATATCAAAGGCATTTTGCCAGAAATTTTCAATAATGCAAGTTTTAAAAAACGAAAACAAGCCCTAAAGGCGGAATTTAAAGAAAAAGAAGCAATTGATAAAAAAAGAGAATTTTTTAAATCTAAAATCAAAGCCCTAGAATTAGACAAAAAAATCTTAGAAATCAATTTAGAAGAGGCAAAAGCAGCACGAGATGAAAGCAAAATCAATGCGACCTTAGCCCAAATCGTGCAACAAGAATCTAAAATTGCTCAAGAAAGAAGCACACAGAAACAAGTCATCTCCGAAATGGAGCAAAATGCAATCAACAAAATCAATAAGATTCTAGGCTACTAAGAGAATCACATAATTACCAATTATATAATACTCGTCATCCTCTCAATTCTATTTTTGAGATGGATTATCGGGATTGTCAGGGTCATAGATTTTATGTGTTTTATCTGAAATAATTTCTTACCTATTTCCTTAGAATCTACATCCTGGCCATCATTGCTCAATCTTAAAAATAATTTCTTAAATTCATAAACACTATTTGGCTCATAAAAACTTTCTCCAGTAGCTTGAGACAGCTCTTTTAAAGCATTGAGATTTTTATTAAGAGATAAAATATGGATTAAACCCGATTCCTCTTAGAACCATGGCTATTTTGTACAATATTACGATTGAGATTCTTTGCAAGATAGAACATTTTTTCGTACTTCCCGTATTATTTTGTGAGTTGAGTATCTTTAGAATAACTTTCTTTGTTCTCTTCTTTGAAAATATGCCTAGCGACGATAAGTATTATTTTCATCATAAATTCCACCTAATAATATCCTCGCAGTAAAGCGAATATAACGGATTTATTTGGTATTTTTTGCATATCAATCTTATCTTTATCATATACCCGAAGTATACTTGAGCAAAATGTGAAACCATCACTATTTCATCGCACTTTACCCATAAATAAGGCAAGAAACATAATATTAATGAGTTTTTCATTCACTGCGTTAAAAATATCTAAAAGGCTTAGCTTTGTGGTTTTTTGATTAATTTACTACCTCGCTCCACACTCACTAAACCAGCAGATTTAAGTTGAGCAAGGATATTGCGGATAATCACGCTATTCACACCCGCAGAATCTGCAATCAAGACCTGCCAAAAATTTACCAAAATATCAAAAACATCAAAGGTTTAGATTCTAAGTCTAGCTCAATTGCACTTGCAATTTCTACGCCCCCCCCCCCTCACTCATAAAAGTTGAAATAAGCCTTTGAATATCATCTGGAAAATGTTCAACAACCAGTCTCACTGCTAGAGTTTTGCCTCCACGATAGCGCAATGGGCTTTTAGTATAGCGTTATACGCAAGAGATTTGCCTTTAAGATTGCGCAAAAATGCTCTTTGGGGCTAACATTTTGTTTTTCGCAGAAACTATCACTCTGCTTAATTCCTGTTGCAAAGGCTCAAAATCAAATAAAGACTGCTGTTGTGTCAATAGATTGTTTTGAATATTTTATAGAATTAAAACAATTTTGAGTTAAAACATTGCATATCCATAGATTCAAACCCACTCCTTACCTTAACTATCAATCTATGGATATTATAGCTTAAGTTAGCCTAGATTTCTCATTAAGTCCCATTAAGTCTTTGAGTAACTTAAGAATATTACTTCAGATTCTGCTTAAAAAACATTGCGATTGTATCAAAGGGAATCTTTTGGGCATTGTCATACAAATCCGTGTGATTGGCGTCTTTAATAAGCAACAATTCTTTGTTTTTGCCCTTAAGCTTTTTGTAAGCGTCCTCACTGAAATACTTGCTATGTGCCTTGTCGCCGTGAATGATTAAAACCGCACTTTGTATCTCACTGCTGTATGCAAGGATTGGCATATTGATAAAGCTTAAAGATGAAGTGAGATTCCAACCACCATTGGAGTTAATAGAGCGCGCGTGGAAACCTCGTGGCGTTTTGTAATAATCAAAATAATCCTTAATAAATTGTGGCTCATCGCCTGTAAGCTTTTGAGGTAAGCCCCCTGCTTTGGCATAAGTGCCACTTTTAAAATCCTTTGTGCGCTGTGCGTTGAGGCTTTCTTTAAGCTTATAACGTGCCTTTGTATCCATAGAATCATTATAGCCATTGGCATTCACGCGGCTCATATCATACATTGTGGAAGCCACGACTGCCTTAATGCGCGTATCCATCGCAGCGACATTAAGCGCAAATCCACCAAATCCACAAATGCCCAAAACGCCAATTCTTTGAGAATCCACATTCGCATAATTGCTTAGAAAATCTACTGCTGCGCTAAAATCCTCTGTGTTTATATCAGGAGAGGCGACATTGCGAGGTTTGCCCCCGCTCTCCCCTGTGTAAGAAGCGTCAAATGCAAGGGTGATAAAACCTTTTTGCGCTAATTCTTGCGCATAGAATCCGCTTGCCTGCTCCTTGACTGCACCAAAAGGACCACTGATTGCTATGCTTGGGAGTTTATCGCCTTTTTTAATATTTTTAGGTAGATACAAATCCCCTGCGAGCGTGATTCCATAACGATTGGTGAATTTCACCTTTTGCACCTTGACTTCATTGCTTTTGGCAAAAACCTTATCCCATTTCTCTTGTGCCATAGCTGCACCTCCTATCAAAAATATTAGCACCAATACGATACGCCCAAATGTCTGCGAGAGTGTCTTATTTTTCATTACTTCTCCTTATGATTTTAAAAATTTATTTGATATTATACAGCCTGATACTTGGTGTTTGTCAAGGGATAGAGGAGAAAATTAGGTTTATTTTGGAATTTTAAGACACTTGCACAATCCATACATATTCTTTTATATATTTATCGCCCTTCTTTGCATTGCTTTTAAAGCGAGGATAGGTAAAGCTCTCAAATGCCACTTTTCCTAAGGGTTTTAAAATGGCATTAATTTCTTCTTTTTGCATTATCCCCTCACTATTGTAGCTCAACACGAGGGTTTTATACTTTTTGCTACTTGCGATTTGCTCCAAACTTGCAAGGGCAGTTTTGGCATTACAAAAGGTGCTTTTTTGATGTTGCCACTCCCGCAATCCTGCTACACCTTTGATTTTGGGATTATCATATTTAGCAATGGTTTCAATAAGGTGATAATTAGGTGCATATTGGCGGTGATTGTAAGGCGGGTCAAGGTAGAGTATGTCAAAAGTTTGTGTAAAATTATTTAAAACCTCCAAACTATCGCCACAGAAACAAAAATGCTCTTTATTGCTGCACAAAATCTCTATTTCCTTAAGCTTGAAATCCTTTAAGGCTCTTTTATCCCAAGATTTACAAAATGCCGCATATACGCCCGCTACATTTGCAAACAAAGAGACAGATTCTATCAGTGTGGCTAAAAGAATAAAATATTCATTTTCGCTGATAACTTGCTTTTGTCTCCAAGTTTCAATTTGCGCTCTTATAGAATCTATTTTCCCAGCATTTGTATCGCTAAAATACATTCTAGGTTGCGGCAGATTCTTGCTTCCGCTTGGGGCGTAATTGTGAAAGATAAAACCTTTTGTACTTGGAAGTGTATTCAAAAAGCTAAGCACTTTTTGATAGGGCGAAGTTTCATTAGAAAAAAGAGAATGAGGTAAAATTTGCGAAGATTCTATAATATTGCTTAAGCCCTCAAATGTAGGGATTTGATTGTTTTGCAAATAAGCCCTTTGCAAACAAAACGAAAAATACAGCATATCGCAACTATAAACCTGCAATCCTTTTGCCTTAAAAAACCTCCCTATACTCGCGCTTCCAGCAAACATATCAAAAAAAATTTGATTATTTGTGTGATTCATCACTTGATGTTTTTGCAAGAGTGCATAAATCTTTGCACTTAGGGCTTCTTTATTGCCTATAAAACGCATCGGGTTTTCTTCCTTTTTGGAATATTTGCAAAGGATTATAATTTGTAATTAATACTTCTTTTGTTCCTATTTTGTCTTTATATTTTGCTTGATAATTGGCATTAGTGTAATGCGTATTAATAAAATGAACTTTGTAGTTATTGCTCTCTAGCCATTGTCTTAAAATATGATTTTCTTTATTTTTATGAATAAGCACATTAGAAAGTGCAAATTGAATGCCTTGTGAGTGAAGCTGATTAAGAGATTCCAAAAGGCTTTTTTCTAACTCCTCGTTCCAACCGCTAAAGCCCCTTTTGCCATCGTTATAAGTGCCTTGCGTGATAAGATAAGGTGGGTCAGCATAGACAAAACTTTGCTGCGTTAAACTTAGAGAATTTAGGGCTTCTCTAAAATCAAGGCTTAAAAATTGGATTGGTTTATGCCGTAAAGTGTAGATAAAATTACAGAGATTTTCTTGCATTGTGGGATTAAAATGTGAGCGATTTTTGCCAAAGGGATTATTGAACTGATGTGCGTTATTAAAGCGAATCTGATGATTAAAGCTAAAAGCAATGAGTGCGAATAATAAAAGAGGTGATTTGTGAGCATTATAAGCATTGCGCAAATTATTATAGCCTTGAGTGTTTTGTAGGTTTAAATGGTATTGTGCAATGATATGATGGATTTCTTTAACCACAAATTCCGCGCTGCTTTTTTGCAAAAACTCATACAAATCAATGAGAAATTTAAGATTGTCATTGCAAATGATTTTTTGCGCTTGATTGATATTAATCCCTACACTACAACCCCCGCAAAATAAATCTACAAAAATATCACTTTTGCTTGGAAAAAGTGGCAGGATTTGAGAGAGGATTCTATATTTTCCTCCTATGTAGTTGAGGGGAGATTTAATAGGTTTTGAAGCATAAGAATCAAGTGCTTTAGTCATTGTTTTTTCCAAAAATCAAGCAAATTTTTAAGTGAAAAAATAAAAATTTGTGGAGCTTTTATGCCCAAAACCATTTCACCCTTGCTATTAAGCAAAAAGCCGATTTCAATTTCTATAATTTTACTCTCACAACTTCCATATAAAACAACAGAACGAACAATCTTATAAGTTGGATAATGCTTTTTTATATACTCATTTTCTATAAAATCATAATTTTTTAACTCCTCTATCCCCTTATGTCTATTCTCATAAGTCTTACCCTCTATATTAATAATTTCTAAATTCTCTGGGTCAAGCAAAATTAAATCAGGGATAAAAACTATGGCATTTTTATTTCCAGCTTTATAAATCTCTCTGTCTTGGTATTTTTGCAAGGCGATATATTGATTATCACTTGTAATAAAATAGCCTTTTTCGCAACCTGCGTGGTTTTCAAAAATTGCCTTGCCACTTGAAAAATTTTCTATAAGCAAATGAATAAAAATAGTTGCGAGTTTTTCACCCTCTTGTTCATAATGCCAATATGCTTTTTTGCAGACACCAATATTTTGTATTTCTATTTTAGGAATTGTAAGTCCAGCTAAAGAAAGATTTAAAAGATTGGCAATTTGTATAAATTTGTTTTTTGTCCCTACTTGTGCTTGATTTAATCCGTGTGAAATAATCTCTATTTCTCCATTAAATCCAAGTTTTCTTAATGTGCTAGCAATCCCACTTATTGCTCCAATATTTGGGTCGTGTGCAAGTCTGCCACTCTTGAGTAATCGCCCCGAAACTTGAATTTTATTTTCAGAAGATTCTATAATTTCAATCGGCACATTGCCCTTAGGTGCTTTTCGCATTTTTGTTTTAAACTCAATTAATTCTTTAATATTTGCAAAGGGTTTTAATATTCCATCATCATCTTTGAAACTTTTTCCAAGTATTTCAACTCCTAAAGTCCTTAAAATCCTCGTGCCGAATATAGAAGTCTGCGTAGGTTTTTCTTTTTGCAAAACCTTTAAATTATAAAGCATAATTTTTTGAGAGTTGGGATAGAAAAAGTGAGCATACACAAATTTTGTTATCCTCTGATAAACTCCTGTATTTCGGCTTTCACTATCATCAGTTTTTGTTTCTTCTATGAGATAAAGGGGTATATCATTTTGCGTGGGCTTATGCTCTTGAAAAAAGACTAGGTAATCCACAAAACTACTCGCACCACTTACAATCTCTAAAAATATTTTCTGTATTTGGTTGCATTTTACCCCGATGATTTCGTAGTCAAAGCTAAATTTAGAATCCTCCACCACAGGCAAGATTCTTAAATTATCCACAAACGCACACCACTTAGAATCTGCTAAAAATCGCTGAACAATCAGCTCCAAAACTTTTAACTTTGGTCGCTCCTCTGTGCATATCCATAGATTCAAATTTATTTCCCTGTTGTTAATCTATAAATATTATATCTTAAGTTGGTTTATATTTCTTATTAAGCCTTAATCCAAGAAATTTATAAATTTTTTAACAAATCACTTAAGCTTACTTTGGCAAGATAAGACTCTAAAGCCTCTTGAGCTGCTTCAAAGAACGAATCCAAAATCAGATGAATATTTTTGCCCAAAGGACAAAGTTCGCTAGGGTGAGCGTGAAACTTAAAAAGCCTATTCGTGCCATCACTCTCTTTGCCCATAGAATCCACTGCGTTAAAAATATCTAAAAGGCTTAACTCTTGTGGTTTTTTGATTAATTTACTCCCACCACTGCCTCGCTCTACGCTTATTAGTCCAGCGGATTTAAGTTGAGCAAGGATATTACGGATAATCACGCTATTCACACCAACAGAATCCGCCAAAGCCTCGCTTGTCATTTTCTTACAATGCGTTTTATCTGTATTCATATTAAACTCCGAATCTGCATTGAAAAACTCCAAGCATAAACAGATATGAATAGCAATGCTAAAGCGTGAGGGGATTTGCATAAGATTCCTTTTATTAGTTTGTGCCATTATAGCACAAGCCACAATAATTGTATTGTAATACTTGACATTATAACTAAAGTGCGTTACACTTCTCGCATTTTTTAGTTGTAATATTATTTATTACATTAAATCATCAAGTCCGAATCCTAAGGAGTTCCAATGAATTTTATTCTTTTTACTATCTTACTTGCCGTGTTTGTCGTGCCTAGTTCAATTTCAGGCACAGCCATTGCCCTACCTTATATCGCAGAAAGTCTTGGGAGCAAATCTACGCTCTTGCAATGGGTGGTCAATAGCTTTAATCTATTCTTTGCGTGTTTTACGCTTATTTAGGGTGCAATAAGCGATAGATTGGGCGCAAAAACTTGCTTGATAGCGGGAGTGGTAACCTATCTTTTAGGTTCAATGTTATCATTCCTCGCTCCTAGCTTACTTTGGCTTGATATTGGGAGGGCATTAGCAGGTATTGGTGGGGCAAGTGTCTTTGCGTGTGGCAGCGCCATTTTAATTCGCACTTTTGAAGACAAAGAGCGGGTAAAAGCCTTTGCATTTTTTGGCACGACTGCGGGACTTGGCATTACTTTGGGACCAACGATAAGCGGATTCCTTATTGATTTATTTATGTGGCGTGCGATTTTTGTTTTTCATTTTCTCACTCTTGGGGTTGTTTTGCTCCTTTCTCCTATGCTGCCAAAAGACACACAAAAAGAGCAAAATGCCTTTGCATTTGATAAAACAGGTGCGATTCTCTTTGTCATTTTTATGTCAAGCTTTATGCTCTTTATTACAAAAATCCACGCCTTGCAAGAGTCTCAAACACTTGGAATCTTAGCCTTTTGTCTCATTGTAGGGATAGTCTTTGGAGCGCACCAAAGAAACTTGCACTTTAAAAACCTCACTCCAAGCTCAAACATTCCTCAACCACTTTTAGATTTTGAAGTGCTTAAAAATACTTCATTTTTTGGATTTAGCCTTGTAACGATTATCGCGGGATTTAGCTTTGTGGCGCTACTCACTTATTTCCCCACTTTTCTCTCCATAAACTTTGGGTTATCTGCCTCTTTTTCTGGGCTTTTTATGTTGGCCCTCACTACACCTATGCTATTTTGCCCTATGTTAGCTGGTAAAATGCTAAACAAAGGCATAAATTCTAAAACTTTCGCCCTCACAATGTCCTTAATGATGAGTGTGGGAATCTTCGCGCTTTTAATCATTTTGCACACTTTAAGCGGGGTTATTTTGCAGGCAATAACACTTGTCGCACTTTTTGTTATCGGCTGTGGTATGGGATTGCACGCAGGGGCGATTGATGGGTTGGCTCTTAGCAGTGTAGAATCTTCTAAGAGTGGCTTAGGCGCAGGAGTGTTTAACTGCTTGCGTTTAGGTTCAGAAGCTGTGGGAGTGAGCCTCTATGGTACGCTTATGGTAGTATTTATCACTGCAAAATTATCATATTTTATTACAGATGAGGCGAATTCCAATGCCCTTATTGAAAGCATCGCAAGTGGGAATCTAAGCCTCATTGATAATCCGCAGATTTTAGAAAATGCACCTTTACTCTATCTACAAGCATTTTCTTATACTCTAGGAATCTTAGGGTTTATAAGCTTGATTTTAAGCTTATGTGTTTGGAGATTGCTCAAGAAAAGCAAGGCAATACAAGCGCTTTGAATTTTTAGAGAATCTGTAGTAAAATAACAATATTAATCTACGCATAAAGGAGTTAAGATGAGTGCGTTTTGGATTATCGTTGCGATTGTTTTTGGAACGTTGTTTATTTTTGGAATACTGATAATCAGCATTTATAATCAGCTCGTAGTGTTGAAAAACCGCGCACAAAATGCTTTTGCACAAATTGATGTGCAGCTCAAACGTCGCTATGACTTAATCCCAAATATGATTGAGGTTGCTAAAAAATACCTAAGCCACGAACAAGAGACTTTAACCAAAGTGATAGAGGCAAGAAATACCGCAAAAATTGCACTTGAAAGTGTGGCAGACAATAATCCTGATGCCCTTAACAATCTTAATAAAGCCGAAAGTTCTTTACAAAATGCACTTAAGGGCTTTAATATCACTTTGGAAGCTTATCCGGATTTGAAAGCAAACACTACAATGATACAACTCAACGAGGAGCTTTCATCTACTGAAAATAAAGTCGCTTTTGCACGGCAAGCTTATAATGATAATGTGATGGGTTTTAATACCTACAAGCAGATTTTTCCAAACAACTTCATCGCAGGATTTTTTGTGAAATTTGCCAAAGATTTAGAAATGCTAGAGTTTGATGAGAAACACGAAGTGTTAAACCAAGTACCCAAAGTACAGTTTTAAACTTGAGAATCTTTAGGAAGTATAGGAATTATGAAAACAAATTCTATTCTTGCGTTTATTTGTGAAAATCCTTTTCTTTTGCCTTTGCCTCTTGTTGTAAAAATTATGCTTATAGCACTGGATATTGGTGTATTGATATGGTTGATTGAGAAATTTAAAGACAAAAAGAATATTTTACTTGAAATTACTTACGTTATTCTTGCGCTACTTATTTTGCTTTTGCTTCTTAATTCTGCGATTCAAATAGTAGATTTTATAGAATTTTGCAGGAATTTTTTTAAAGATATGGACGCGCTGCTAAGTGCAAATATACCTATTTTGTATGTCTCTAATGCCCAAAATTTCATTATTTTCATTACAATTTTAGTTTTTGTGGCATTTTGTGCGCTCATTTTGTTTTTTCTCACACGTTTTATTCTTGGCAGAAAAGTAAAGCTCACAAATAGCTTTTGGGAGCATAAAGACATTGCAATGTCTAAAATTACTTGGTGTAACCTCCTCTTTTTTGCAATGCTTTTTTTAATTTTTTTAACCGCTTTTAGCTGTTTTGGACTGATTTTTACGATACTAGACAATTTTGACGTTTTTAATTCTAATACTCCAGCTCCTCATTCCGGATATGTCTCTCCAGGATATCACTTTCCATATTCTGAATTCCTCTTTCCAGTTGAAACAACACATCATTTTCAAAGTAAAGCAATGGGCTTTATCCTCTCTGCAGGCTTAGCATTTATCTTAGTCGTTGTGATTTTTTGTGCCTTTATCTTTCAAACTTTTTCTCTTAGTAGAGGAAGCATTGATAAACTCGCTCGCACACTTAATGCTACAGAAATTATACAATCTACTCAATTACGACCAAAAGAGCAAACGCTTCTTAACCTCATCACAGAAATGGCAATTGCCTCAAGTTGTCCTCTACCACGCGTGTTTATCTTAAAAAACGAAAAAGGTATCAATGCAATGTGTAGCGGGGAGCATTTTGGTAAAAAGAATGAAAAAATAGCGATTTTTGTAACTCAAGGCGCATTAAATTCCCTTAGCAGAGATGAACTCCAAGCCGTAATAGGACACGAATTTTCCCACGCTTTTCATCACGATGTCGCTCTTAATTTACGCATATTCTCCCTTGTATTTGCCCTAAGCTGTGTGATGATAGTAGGCAGAATATTGCTTGAGGGGGCAACACGTAGTGCTTCTAGGAAAACCTCAAATTCTAAAAATGATAGCAAAGGCTTTGTTGGTATTGTAGCAATTGCGTTAGTGTTTTTTGCACTTGGATATGTGGGTATGCTCTTTGCACAAATCATTCAAGCAGCGATTTCGCGCCAAAAGGAATTTCTAGCCGATGCTTCAAGTGTGCAATACACGCGCAATCCACAAGGTTTAAAATCTGCTCTACAAAAAATCGCCCGAACTTCAAGTGCTTATCAAGCAAAAGAAAATGCTCCCAAAAAGCTTACTTACCTTACTAGCCCAAAGGCATACTCTTATGCACATATGTTTTTCCTGCCCTGCTGCTCTATGATATTTGATACGCACCCACCTTTGGAGCAAAGAATTGCACATTTAGAACAAATGGGTGCGAAGATTTGATACACACTAAAATCAAGGTGTATTACTTGATTCTCTTATGATTTGTTTTTTGATAAAACACTCTTTAAGTAAATCAATGAGATAAATCTGAAAGATTCTAAAGATTAATTATGAGCAGTTATTATTCCTGTGCCATTGTAAGTGTTTTTACCTTGCGTAGCTTTCGCATTTTTAGTGGGCATTTTAGAATCTTGCTCGGTTAACTTCGCCTTATTTTGGGCTTTTTGTGTGGATTCTGTATTTTTTGCAGTCTTAGCCTGTGCGGCTTTGACAAACATATCTTCAAACTTGCTCTCAAGCTTACTTACTTCGGCTGATGGTGAGCTGGCGCGTTTATTTGTGGAATCTGTTTTGTTCAAAATGGTGTTTTGCATAGCATCTAGCATAGTCATACTCCTCGAGTAAATTTTGCAGGAGATAAAGCAAAAAATATTCCGTATATACCCACAAAATCAATAAGCACTATGCAAAAAGGTAAAGGGTAAAAAATCGTTGCTAATATTTCAGGACGCGGCGATAAGGATATATTTATTACTGCTAAAGCCTTTACGCCTGAACATTGGAAGAAATTTTTAAGCGAAGAACTCGCTCGTATGAGCTAGATTCTGTTCTTTGCTTTTTATTGTTGAGTTTTGCAAAAGCTAAGCGAGAGTGAATTGACACAATGACGTGTATTCTTGGGTGTAAAGCCCTCATTTTCAAATATATGCCCTAAATGTCCGTCACAATGAGCGCAGATGATTTCTGTGCGCACACCATCACTATCGGGTATGCGTTTTATAGCGCCTTTGATTTCATCATCAAAACTTGCCCACCCGCAATGGGTAGGAAACTTAGATACAGAATCATAAAGTGGCGCACCACATTGTCGGCAGAGATATGTGCCCTCTTCAAAATGATTTGTATAAATACCGCTAAAGGGTGCTTCAGTGGCTTTATGCAAAAGAACTGCACGTTCTTGTTCGTTTAATGGCGGCATTTTCATATTAATCCTTTCTTTGAGATATAAATTTTTGCAATGCTTCGTCTATATTCCTTATTTCTTCTCTTGGAAAAGGATAGTCTAGCTCATCAAATCTCTCACTCATCACTTTTTTTATGCACTTTGCATTTCCTCTGCAAGATTCTCTCTTTTTTAAATACGCTCTTTGAGTGTTTAAAAGCTCTTTTAATATAAGAGTTTTTCGCGTCTCTAGCTCTTGTTGCAGAGTGTTTATAAGTTTTGAATCTAACTCATTGATATTGATAGATGCTTGATTGTCTTTGTATGTGTATGAGATTACTTCTTCTAAAGTGAGATTCTTTATATATTCTCTTGCACCAAGATACAAGACATTAGTGACTCTATCTTGGTCTGCTAGAGAGGGATTAGAACAAATGCTCTTTTCACTCGCACTTCTTGCCTTTGTGCAGTCAAATCCAGCTTTAAGCTTGTAATATTCATCTGGGATATAATACTCTTCTCCCACATCAGATTCGCATTTTTGAAGCAAAAATGCACAGGCTTTATTTGCCTTTTGCTCCTCTATATTTATGCTTAAGTGCTTAGAATCTCTTTGCGCCATAAGTTTGCATTGTGGAAAAGTAGGAAAGAGAATCTGTGCTTTTGTAGAGCTTAAAGGCTGCAAAAGCGCAATGTGTCCATCTTTGCTTTCATCTTCTTTGTAGCAAGAACCCTCATTGCCCCAATCTCTGAATCTTGCCCCGCCATTTATTACTCTTTGAAGCAAAAAACCTAGTTGTAAAGCATTTTCATTGCGCTTTAGAATCTTTATACTAAAAGCATTGCTACTTAGCCTTGATATGCCAGAATATGGGGCATAGAAGTAATCAAAGTGGGAAAATTCCTCTATATCACTCCAATGTTCCAATAAGGTAGCGTTGGTTTGTTTTGTTGTATTATTTTGGCTTGCAACGCCAATGTTTGCTAGAAGCATTCCTGCAAACAAAGTGGCACATAATATTTTCAAAAATTGAGACTTATTTTTCATTGTTGGAACTCTTTTATAGGGTATAGAATCAATATGTGCAATGATACTTTTAAATTTCTTATGATGTGTTAATAATTGAATGGTAACCGCGATTTTTGTGTATAAAGTTTTATTGTAAAATATAATAAACACAAAAAGGGGCAGTTTTGGACAAGCCAGAACAACAAGCAAGACAAAGCATTGATAAACTTTTGCTAGAAGCAGGGTTTGTATTAAAAGACTTTAAAGATTATGCCCAATTTTTAGGGGATTCCACACTCAAATCCAATCTTGCGATAAGAGAATTTATCCTAGCAAATGGCACGAGGGCGGATTATTTGCTTATTGTAGAGGGCAAAGCGTGTGGAGTGATAGAGGCGAAAAAGTCTAGTCTTGCTTTAAGTGGAGCAGAAAATCAAGCAAAAGCCTATGCTCATAATCTCCCCGCACACATTGCCTCTTATCACGACACCTTGCCCTTTTTATATCAAAGCAACGCCAATGAAATTTATTTCACGGATTTGCGTGAGCCAAACCCACGCGCAAGAAAGATTTTTGTCTTTCACACACCAAAAGAGCTTTTAGAAAAGCTGCACGATGATAAACATAGTGGCAAACCCACTCTAAGGGATAGAATCTTATATCTCCCGCCTTTGAATACTAAAGATTGCAAAGCCTTAAGAGCTTGTCAAAAAGACGCAATAGAGGGCTTAGAGCGTTCATTGAAACACAACAAGCAAAGAGCTTTAATTCATATGGCAACAGGAGCGGGTAAGACTTTCACCGCTTGTAACTTTACCTATCGGCTCTTAAGTCTTGCAAAGGCAAAGCGGATTTTGTTTCTTGTAGATAGGAATAATCTTGGCAAACAAGCGAAAAAAGAATTTGACAATTTCAGTCCAAGCACAGATAAGCGGCATTTTAGCGAGATTTATAATGTAGTGCATTTGGAAAGTAATTGCATTCCTAAAGAATCTAAAGTTGTGATTACTACGATTCAGCGGCTGTATTCTATTTTGCGCGGAGAAGCGGAGTTTGATAGCGCAAACGAGGAACATTCCGCTTTTGAGAGCGAAGATTCTAAACCCAAAGAAGTTACTTATAATCCCAAAATTGGCATTGATACTTTTGATTTTATCATCATTGATGAATCCCACAGGAGTATTTATGGGATATGGCGGCAGGTGCTAGAGTATTTTGACGCATTTTTAGTGGGCTTAAGTGCGACACCCTCTAAGCATACCTTAGGATTTTTTGCTCAAAATGTTGTGGCGCAATATGATTTAGAAAAATCCATTCTTGATAAAGTCAATGTGGGCTATGAAATCTTTAGAATCAAAACCGACATTAGTGAGCAAGGTAGCATTATTGAAGTAAATGCGGAATTTCAAATTCCCTTTAGGGAAAAGGACACGCGAAAAATCGGCTATGAGATGTTAGAGGAGGATTTGGAGTATTCTAAAGTAGATTTAGACCGCTCTGTGCTTGTTCCTAGCCAAATCCGCACGATTTTGCAAACTTATAAAGACAAAGTCTTTACCGCACTTTTTCCTACGCGTGAGCCAACTTATCTCCCCAAAACTTTGATTTTTGCCAAAGACGACCATCACGCAGAAGAAATCGTGCGCCTTGCGCGAGAGGTGTTTAATGAGGGCAATGAGTTTGCGCAAAAAATCACCTATAATATCGGCAATCAAAACCCGCAAGAGCTTATCAACGCCTTTAGGACTTCTAAGAAGTTTAGAATCGCAGTTACGGTGGATATGATAGCCACAGGCACAGACATTAAGCCTTTAGAAGTGCTGATTTTTATGCGTGATATAAAATCTTATTAGCTAGTCTTTTTAATGTATCATTTTTGTTTGCTTTATTCCTAGTAAATTTTGATTGTATCTTACTAACCTTTGTTGTAATTCTGCTTTGTATTTTATATTGTCCATATATTTTAATACGATTTCATCGCCTATCAAATTATCAAGCACAGCGTCCAAATCTTTGAAGTTTAATCTTATTGCTTTTTTAGCACTTTTATCAAGGCTGAAAATCTTATGAGAATTTGCATCAATATAGATTAGGTTTTGCCAATTATCAATGGCTTTTAGCGCATCAATATCCTTTGCATAATAAAAAGGCACGATATGATGAAGTTCAAAGCGGACATCTTTTTGCACTTCGTGTTGTTTAAAATACTCTGACTTAATTAGATTACTGCGTTTAAATGTGATATTTTCGCCATTTATGCTGGCTTTAAGTAGTAGTCTTTGCTTTGCTGTATCATACTCAAATAAAGACATCAAATCAAAGCTATTAAACATACTTTGTGTTTCGTTTTTCCAATTATGAAAATCTCGCTTGTCTGTCTTGTTGCCTACAAAGTTTTCAGGCAAACAAAATTCACTTACGACATCTTCTACAACTTTAGCCCTTGCTTTTAAGCTTCTAAATTCGTTGATAAATTCTACAATTTTATCTTTTGTTAATATGCTACCTTGATACTCTTTGCCAAGATAAGTTATAAAAAACATCATTTCACTAACACTTATATATTGTGGTTCAAGTGTATTTAAAATATCTAACACATCTTGCACTACCCCATCAAAGACAAAATCCAAAGCAATACCTAAGTGTCTTTGTTCCTCAAAAATATCTTTTGAATTAATAAAATCTAAACCTCTTTGTGTGATTTTGACATATTTATATTGATATTTTCTATTTATATTACATAATTCTTTCTTTTTGTTAAATCTATCAATAAATCCCATTCTTTGTAGATTGACAAAAATAATCTTACGCATACCCATATCTGTAATACTTGCATTAAGACTTAACAAATCCTTATTAATTCTATTCAAATATTCGCAAAACTTTTGCTCCTCATTGCTATAAATATAATCATCATATATATCACCTTGTGTATGGAGTAATAAATTATTTTTTGGTAAATGCTTTAAAACTATTTTAATATATTCTGCACTCCAGCGATAATGTTGTAATTTATGCGTTCCTCTATAATCATCTCTAAGCACTCTATGATAAAGAAATTTCAAACAATCTAATGCAGGATTTATTCCTATTAATTTGTTTTTAAACTCTTCTTGTGTCATTCACTCTCCTTTCTTTCTAAACTAAAATCCAAATACTCTCTATTCAACTCACAACCTATACTATGCCTACCTAACTCTCTAGCTACTATACTTGTCGTGCCACTTCCTGCAAATAAATCTAGCACTAAATCTCCCTCTTTACTACTTGCCTTAATCATTCGCTCAATCATTTCTCTTGGCTTGGGCGTAGGGTGGTTAAGCTTTTGCACCTTGCCATTAACCTTTTGCTTATGTCTTTGGCTCACTATCTCCCATACATCAGGGCATAATTTACCATTGGGATTTGGATACCAACGCTTACCATTTTTTAAAATTCCATTTTTGGTAGCGTGTTGAATACGAACTGTGCTTTGGTATGCAATGCGGACACAATCACAATTAAAATAATAATCTTTAGAATCCATTGTGTAGAATAAAATGCTCTCTTGGTTATTGACAAATCTTTTTTTTGTATAACTCAAGCCATCTTTTTTATACCAAGTGATAAAGTTTTGAAAAATTGCTTTACCTTGCAAATAATGTAAAAACAAAGCACAATGATAAGGCGTATTAAAGATATAAAAACTCCCGCTTTTTTTCATTTTCTTTAATAATAAATCTATCCACTTGAAACTAAATTCTAAGAATGCTTCCTCGCTCTTAAAACTATCCCATTGTGCTACTTTGAGGTTATATGGAGGGTCAATTATGGCAAGGTCTATGCTTTTATCATCTAAAGATTGCAGAAAACTAAAGCAATCTTGTATGTGGATTGTGTTTAACTCTAAAGCTTTTTTCATTGCAGTTTTTCCTCTATGACACTTTTATAGTGCGCATAGAGTTCATATCCTATATAATTTCTTTTGAGTTGTTTAGCAACTTTTAATGTCGTGCCACTTCCAGCAAAAGGGTCTAGCACAACATCTCCTACAAAAGAATAAAGCTTAATCAAACGATAAGGGATAGCTTCGGGCATAATGGCTGAATGCTTACCAAAAGCACTATCGCTTTTATTTGGAATAGGAATATCCCAAATTTGTTTTGTATATTCTACCCACTCTTTTTGCGTAAGTTTGCTTTGCTCTTTTATCTCTTGTGGAATCTTATTATTTGGTTTGCCATTTTTAACATAAACGCTTATAAATTCACTCGTGTTTTGTGCGTAAAAATTGCGTGGATAAGGATAGCTCCCAAACATTAAGCCTTTTGTTGTATTCGTGCGATTCCAAATATACAAATCAAGCAAAAATAAATGGGTAGATTCTAAAATGCTGTGTTGAATATCGCTTTGTAAATCAAAAATATGGCGATTGTAATGTGTGTTTAAGTCCTTTTTGAGCATTGGCATTAAAGGCACATTAATACAAAGTTTGCCATTTGGCACTAATACTCTATAACATTCCCTCCAAACTTCCAATAAGCCCTTAATATAATCTTTGTAATCATTAATTGCACCTAAATCCTCTTTTGAAGATTCTGAATGTTGTAGAGTTTGATAGCCATTTTTTGCATAATCTTTGATATTAAAATAAGGCGGAGAAGTGATGATTAATTCCACACTATTATCTTGTAATTCGTTCATTGTGGCACTAGATTTGTAAAAGATTTGATTGTGGGGCTTATAAAGGCTCAAGCTTTGTGTCATTATGTTCTCCGCAACAAAATTTATATTCTATCAAAAATTTAGGATAGATACAAATCAAGCCAAAATCCCTTATTTATTGTAGTTTTATCATTTTTGTTTTCGTGCTTCTTTTGTAGAAATGCGCAGGATTATAAAAACCGCCATTTGACTTATGAGCGATTAACGAGCTAAAAGTGAAGCTTGAGCGTGCTTGTATGGATATACCAAGCTTATGGAATGCGTATAGGCTGCGTGATAAGGACAAAGTAAGCAAAAATCCGAGCAAAAACTTGACAAATCTTATCTCTCTTGTGCGCTATGCGCTAAAGTTTGATGACACCTTGCAAGACTTTGCAAATGTGGCAAACTCGCATTATAATCTATGGCGTGGGCGATGTATCCAAAAGGGCATAAACTTCAGTGCAGAGCAAGAGGAGTTTTTAAACCTCATCAAGGAGCATATTATCGCAAATGGCTTTGTGGAAGTAAAAGATATTCAAGAGATTTGCGCGGATTTAGGCGGGATATATAGAGCAAAAGAAATCTTTAAAGACTCCTTGTCAAAACTTGTGGAGGAATTAAGCTTGGCATTGGTGAGTTAAGAAAATATAAATAAAAAAGGATATAATTCATTCATTTGAGTTGAGGTGTTAGAGAAGTGGAAGCAAAGTTAATTAATAAAATACAAAGAGTAATGGGCTATGGAATGACTTGCCCTTTACATATTGTCGCAGATGACGGAAAAGATTATATCTTAAAGACAAGAATAAAAATTTTTGATACAAATGATAAACCCTTTACCTCATCTAAAGAGCTTTTTGCTGAAATTTTTTCTTATTTTTATCTCCAAGCTTTAAATGTCTCTTGTATCCCAAATTTTTGTTTGCTTGAAGTCAATGATGAGACACTTAAGCTTGCGCAGAAATACGAAAATAGTTCAAATGAAAGGGAAAGACAAGTGTATGAAAATCTTAAGGTTTCAAAGGGTTTGAATCTAGGTGTAGAGTTCATACCTAATGCGAGTAAGTCCCTCTCACAAATAAACTTTACCCAAGAATTTAAACGCTTAGCCATTCATTATGACGCAAGATTGATGAATACGGATAGAGATAAAGAAAATCCTAATATTTTGGAAGATTCTAATAAAAAATATTGGTTGATTGGCTTTGGTTTAGCATTAGATTCGCTCTATCTCTTTGAGGATTTAAAATCAAAAACGCAAATGTTTTGTGCAAATGAAATTTATTTTGATAAATGCTGTTTTCATCATTATCTTTTTAACGAAGTAGAGAGAAAAAATATTAAGCATTTGCGTTCAAAAGTTGATAAACTTCAGTTAGATAATATTATTCAAAGTGTTTGTAAAATTACACATTTACTTGAAACACAATCAGAGGAGCAGGGATATTTAGCACAAATTATTACCAAAAGAGAGCAATCAAAAAGGATTTTTAATGCGCAAAATCTACACTTACAGAGTGATAAAATACTTTCCACATATCAGAAGCGATGAATTTTTCAATGTAGGCATTTGGCTATGGGACGAGCAGGGCAATAAAAAGCAAATCTATATTGATAAAAGCCAAGAACATATTAAACATCTTTTAAAATTTCCCTCCATTGATAAAAAGGCTTTACCTTTTTCCTAGAAAGTATCAGGCAAGAGACAAATGCACAATCTTGGTATGATAACAATTTGCGCTTTAGTGAGGTAGATTCCATAGTCAGTGAGCAGGGTATAAATGAAGTGGCAAATCTACTTTATGAAGACTACATAGGCTACAAATTCCATACCAAAACACAAAAAGACAGATACAAAGAAGCAAATGAAACAACAAAAATCGTTATATGAAAAGAAATTTCAAAATAAGCTTATCCTCAAGTCCGACAATGACTATTCTTTTTATGCTATTAAAAAAACAGAGAAAAAATATTATGGCAAATTTGGTAGTATAGGCGATAAATCTGATATTCTTGACACAATATATTTTAGCCTAAAAGGTGGGAATTATACTAAAATGAATATTAGTCTTTTAGGGATTGTCTCTGTGAATGAAGAAGAAATCAAGTTGTGTGAAGAGGAATTTTTAACACCTAATCATATTTCTTATGCTTCTTATCTTAACGATGAAGAGAGCGAAAGGTATTTTGAGAGTATCTTACAGACTGCTTAATGAAATAGCAATCAATCACCACAATGAAGCACAAAGGCAAAGCCCTTATACGCAAGTGGTGGAACTTGTGGAGAGGTTGAGGGGGTTGGGGGTGGAATTATAAAATTTAGTGTAGAATTGATGAATATAAAAAATTAAGGACAATACAATGAAAATGAATGGATTAGTAGAGTTATATAAAAGTATGAAAAAGCAAGAGTTAAGCCATACTATTTTTGATTACACTCATAATAGTATTGAATTTTCTATTTTGTTTGATATTGGAGTAAATCCTTTTCAACTATTACTTGTAAAAAAATATTCGCCTCTAACTTTATCATTAGACATCAATAAAGGTTTTATTTTGGAAACTTTGTTAGAAAAAGAGAAGTATGAAACTTTAAAAGAAATGTTACACATTAAAAAGGGTGGCGACAATCCCTTTTTTATAAATATATTTTTTAAAGAGTTAGATTCTAAAATTCCAAAAGAAGCCAAAATACCCGTTTTAGATGAGAATTCTAAGTTGGTTATCTCAAGGGTATATCAATGTGAGGAACAAGATAAAATTTTTCCCTGTGGTTTTATTGATTGGAATAATAATGGTAGTAAAAGAGGTTACAGCGAGAAAAATAGAGAAAAAACAAGATTGCTGTATCCAGATATTTATAAGGCTATACAGGGTAAAAATATTAGTGTGCGATATTCAGATGACCGCACATATGCCAATAATAAATTCTCTGATTTGAAAAATATCAAATAAGGTGAATAAAATGACACAAGAGAGAATGAAATTTTTAGAATTTATCCAAAATGTGATTACAAGAATGAATACAAATTCCTCACAGATGAAAACAATCTGCATTACTATCATCTCCGCTCTTTTTGCTGTGTATGCAGCAAATCAAAATAAGTATATTATTTTCGTTGTTTTTATTCCTTTGTGCCTTTGTTGTTTATTGGATATGTATTATCTTTGGCAAGAGCGAAAGTTTAGGGATTTTTATGCCGAAGTGATAAAAGAACAGAGTATAATTAAAGACTTTGATTTTAGTAGTTTTGAAAATTATCAAAAAGGATTTTTATCTTATATCAAAGTATTTTTATCCCACTCTATTTGGCTTTTTTATGGATTGGTAGGGGGTTGTAGTTTTCTTTTATGGAGTGTTTTATGAAAAAAGTCTTTTTTAGTTTTCATTATGATTTAGATAATTGGAGAGTGCAACAAATACGAAATATGGGCGTTGTTGAGAATGAAAAGATTTGTAATCCTAATGATTGGGAGCAAACTAGAAAAAAAGATGAACAAAATATCAAAAATTGGATAGATAAACAAATGAAAGATTGTGATTGTGTGATAGTATTGATAGGCGAGAGAACACATACAAGAAAATGGGTAGAATATGAAGTCAAAAGAGCTAAAGAGTTAGGAATCCCTATTTTTGGAATCTTTATCCATAACCTCAAAGATAATGAGGGTAAAACAACAAAAAAGGGTGAAAATAGATTTAAAATTCCTTATTATGAACCAAAGCCTAACAATGCGTATCAAGATATTAGCAATAATTTAGAATCTTGGATAAATAAAACCATAATTGAAAATAAAGGCAAAAAATAAAATCTCAAAAATATACGACCAAACCTAAAAGTTCATTTTCATTTTTTAAGTTTTTTGGAATTTTAGCAATTATTACTTTTTTTCATTTATTACCAAAATAATAGAAAGATTTTAACTAATGCCTAGTTCCTTTCACAATCTCCCGCAAGATTGGCGGATTAAAACACTCGGCGAATGCTTAAAATACGAGCAACCCACAAAATATATAGTAAAAAACACTCAATATAGCAATGAATATGAAATCCCTGTTCTGACTGCTGGAAAAAGCTTTTTGCTAGGATATACAAACGATACAGAAAATATTTTCACTCAAATACCTGTAATTATATTTGATGATTTCACAACAGATTCTAAATTTGTGGATTTTCATTTTAAAGTAAAATCATCGGCAATGAAAATTCTCCACGCAACAGAAATTGCAGATATAAAATTTGTGTTTTATTTTATGCAAATTATTCAACACAGAAGCGATACACATAAAAGATATTGGATTTCAGAGTATGCTAAACTTCCTATCCCCCTACCACCGCTTGAAACACAAAAACTCATCGTAGAGAAGCTTGAAAATGCCTTTGCCCACATTGATAAGGCAATCTATCATTTAAACCAAGTCTCCACAGACATTCCAAGACTTAAAGCCCTTGCTCCACTATGCCTTTAGCGACAAACTTACAGAATCTCAAACCACTGCACCTACTTCCACGCTTTCTTTTTCACAAAGAAAATCTAATCCCTCCCCGCTCCCTTTAACAAAAGAAATGCTCCCTTTCTTTTGCACAAAGGGAGAGCCTGCGCACTCTCCACTTCTAGCAAAAAATCGGGCAGGAGACACTACTGCTCCTGCTTTCTCCGATTTTTCACACCACGAAGTGGGCGCAGAATCTCAATATGACACCCTCCCACAAGGTTGGCAGCTTAAAACACTAGGCGAAGTGTGTGAGTTTGTATATGGCAAGGCTTTAAGTCAAGAAAAAAGAAAAACCAATGGGAAATATCCTGTATATGCGGCAAATGGTATTAAAGATTATAGTGATGAATTTATGGTGAGTTAAAATTCTATTATCGTGGGGAGAAAAGGGAGTGCAGGAAGTGTTGTATTGACTTCCTCTCCTTGTTGGGTGCTTGATGTTGCATATTATGTTAATTTTGATAAAGAAAAATATGATTTGGCGTTTTTATACCATTTGCTCAAACATTTAAATCTAAAACAATTTGCAAGGGGCGTAAAGCCCGGAATTAGTAGAAGTCAAGTTTATGAATTGCAAGTGATAGTGCCGCAGCTTAAAACCCAAAAGCAAATCGTGCAGATTTTAGAATCTAAATTTGCGCATTTAGAGAATTTAACGCAGTTTGTGCAACAAAGTTTAGACAAACTCCATAAGCTCAAATCCGCTCTTTTAACCCAAGCGTTTAAGGGGGAATTGGAGAATGATAAAATTTAAGGCATAAATATGTATAATCGTATCAATAATGATACAAGGAGACACAATGACAAGCGAAGCAAAACTTAATAAATGGGGTAATTCCTTAGCCTTGCGTATCCCTAGCGGTTTTTTGGAAGCCTTAGGATTGAGCCAAGATTCTAAACTCAAACTTAGCATTCAAGATGAAAAGCTCATTATTGAAAAGCAAAAGGATTTAAAACAACTCTGTAAAGCAATGAATAAAAATAACCTCAATATAGACAGCGTTTGGGAAAACGACACCACAGGCAAGGAATGGTAATGGCAAATTATATCCCACAAAGTGGCGATTTGATTTGGCTTAACTTCACTCCGCAGAGCGGACACGAGCAAAAGGGCAAGAGACCCGCACTTGTCCTAAGTCCAAAAGAATATAATCAAAAAAGTGGCTTATGCCTTTGTGTGCCGCTTACAAGCAGGGTAAAAGGCTATCCTTTTGAAGTGCTTTGTGTGATTGGAGATAAAGAGGGAGTGGTTTTAAGCGACCAGCTCAAAAATGTGGATTTTAAGGCAAGGGGAGTGAGCTTTATCCAGCAGTGTGAAAGAGAAGTGCTAGAGCAAGTGAAATGTAATCTTGCCTTATTGCTTGGGATTTGAAATGGTAATTGGGGAAAATAAATGTGTTAAAAATTTGAGAAGTTTTTAACACATTTGGCTATAATGTTAAAAAATTTATGTTTTTTTAACCTATTCAAGGCGAGTGATGAAAGAATTTATCCCAAATGAACTTCCATTGGAAATTCCTATAAGTGAGAACATTTATAAACTACTTGTAACTGCCTCAAGGGCTTTGAGTGAGCTAAGAGGCATAGCAAGGACCATCCCTAATCGGTATATATTAATTAATGCGTTAGCTTTACAAGAAGCAAAGGATTCTAGTGAGATAGAAAATATCATTACTACCCACGATGAGCTTTTTTTGTCGCAAGTTGATGAGGGTAAATTAACTCAAGCTACTAAAGAAGTGCAAAATTATCAAAGTGCTTTAATTAAAGGATTTGAACTCATTAAAAAAGATGAGATTTTTAAAACTTCGCATATTTTAGCTATTCAAAAAAGGCTTGAACGCAATAATGCGGGATTTAGACGACAAAGCGGCACAATGCTTAAAAATCCCGCTACAAATGAGATAAAGCATATTCCTCCACAGCATTATGAGGATATAGTGCGTTTAATGAGCAATTTAGAGCAATATATAAATGATGATAGTATGCAAGACTTAGACCCGCTTATCAAAATGGCAATTATTCATTATCAGTTTGAGAGCATACACCCCTTTTATGATGGCAATGGCAGAAGCGGGAGGATTATTAATGTCCTATATCTTGTGTATAAAGGGCTTTTGGACTTGCCTATACTCTACCTAAGCGGTTATATTGTGCGGCATAAGGCAGAATATTATGAACTTTTACAAAAAGTGCGTGATGAAAATGCGTGGGAAGAATGGATAAGCTATATATTAAAAGGCGTAGAGCATACATCAAATTCAACAACTGCAACAATAAAAGCTATTCAAAGTCTTATGCAACAAACAAAAGATTTGCTTAAAACCCACACAGAATTTTATACAAAAGACTTCTTAGAGACTTTATTTATTCACCCATACACTAGGATAGAATCTATTAGGGATAAGCTTAAAATTACGAGGCAAACTGCTTCAAAATATCTTAAAACTTGCGAGGAGCTTAAAATCGTGCAGTGTGTGAAAATAGGTAGGAATCATTATTATGTCAATGAGAAGTTGTGTGAGCTTTTTATCAAAGGGATAGGTTAAATTTTGATTGAGTTTTTAACCTAATTATGAAAATGTGTTAAAAATTTGAGAAGTTTTTAACATTCATAGAATTTAAAGGAGCAAAGATGAGTGAAAAGGCGATTATCTCAAAGGTGTGAAATTTTGCAACGATTTTGCGTGATAGTGGCGTGAGTTATACGGATTATGTCGCGCAGGTGAGTTATTTGCTGTTTTTAAAAATGGAAAGTGAGAGGGAAAGCATAGGGGAGAGTAGCAAAATCCCGCAAGAGTGCAAATGGGAGCGACTCATATGCCTAGATGGGCTGGAGCTAGAGAGTGCGTATAATGCTGCGCTTCTTAAGCTCTCAAAACAAGAGGGTATCATCGGGCTTATCTATAATGACGCGCAAAATAAAATCAAAGAACCCGCCAATCTCAAAAAGCTTTTTACAATGGTGGATAGTGAAACTTGGCTCGGGCTTAAGGTGGATATAAAGGGTGCGATTTATGAGGGGCTACTTGCCAAAAACGCCACAGAAACCAAAGCGGGAGCAGGGCAGTATTTCACGCCTAGAGTGCTGATTGATTCTATCATGGGGCTAATGGAACTGCAGCCAAATATGGAAGTGTGCGACCCGGCGTGTGGCACAGGCGGGTTTTTGCTTAGTGCGTATGAAGTGATGAAAGCGCAAACAAAAGATAAAGAGGAGCTTAAGAAGCTAAGGAGTAAGCGGCTTTATGGCAAGGACATCACGCCTTTAGTGGCATCTTTGTGTGCGATGAATTTGTATCTGCACGGAATCGGAGGCGAGGGAAGCGTCATAGAGATTGGGGATTCTCTTAGTGAGCTAGGAAATCGGCGATTTGATAGGGTGCTGACTAATCCGCCCTTTGGCAAAAAGTCGGCAAGTAAAATCCTAGCGGAAAATGGCAAGGTGAAAAGCCAAAAGGAGGAATACAGCCGCGAGGATTTTTTCGCCACGACTTCTAATAAGCAGCTGAATTTCTTACAACACATTATGAATCTTCTAAAGGTTGGAGGCAAAGCCGCAGTGGTGCTACCCGATAATGTGCTTTTTGAAGGAGGAGCGGGAGAGAGAGTGCGTAAGAAGCTTTTAGAGGATTTTAATTTGCATACGATTTTGCGGCTGCCCACAGGGATTTTTTACGCGCAAGGTGTGAAAGCGAATGTGCTGTTTTTTGACAAAGTCGCTTTGAGTGAGGACGCAACACAAAGCGTGTGGGTGTATGATATGCGCACGAATTTTAACCTAAGTCTTGTGAGCAATCCGCTAAGTAAAGAGCATTTGAGAGATTTTGAAGCTTGTTTTTGTGTAGGGGCGATAGAGAAGCGAAAGGAAAGTGAGCGATTCAGCACTTTTGACATTGGAGAGATTAAGAGGCGTGATAAGATGAATTTGGATATTTTTTGGCTTAAAGATGAGAGTTTGGAAGATTTAGAGAATCTGCCAAGCCCAAAAGATTTGAGTTGTCAAATCAGCACACATCTTAAAGGCGCACTTAAGGAAGTGGAGGGATTAGGGGTAAGGTAATGTTTTGCTTATGAGAGTTTCTATACAAACTTCACACCCTCTATTAATTTTTGATAAGCCCCAAGTGCCGCCACTCCTGCAAGTTGTGCCGAAGTCTTTAAAAACTGCCTACGATTTGTCATTACTACTCCTTTATTTAGAATCTCTTTGTAGAAAATATGACTTTCTTAACCCTCTATTTGCTAAACACACGCTTTAAATGCGCCTCATAGTCTTTGATATATTGTTCTACTTGCAGATTTTTGACGACATCATTACAGATAAAACTTGGTAATCCTTGCATTCCCATAAACTCGTGTGCCTTATGCAAATACACACTCTCTACACCAACACCATTAAAGAAGTCATTAGGCTCATTAAACCCTTCAAGTGGGGCATTCCAAGTAAGGCTAAACATATATTTCTTATCTTTCAAAAGTCCGCCTGTGCCATAGCCTTTGGTTGGATTATCACTATGTCGCCCATCGCTAGTGAAAAACTTCCCAGCCGCTGCAATACCCACTTCATCAATGTATTTTTTCACAATCCACGGCTCACCCATCCACCAACCGGGCATTTGATAGATTATCGCCTGACTTTCTAGCCACTTTTGCACCTCTGTTTGTGGTTCATAGCCTTTGTCAATGTGCGTTTGCAAAGTTTCATAGCCTAAACCTTGTAAAGTCTGCTTTGCGACATCGTGTAAAGTTTGGCTAAGCCTCCCGCCAGAGTTTCCAAAGACTTTGCCACCATTTAAAAGTAAAATCTTTGCCATTTATTCTCCTTAAAACTAGAAATAGATTCTGTAATTATAAAACCTGATACCTAGTGTTTGTTAAGGAAGTAAAATTAATTTTTGGATTTTTTAAATCTACACTAATTTTATCTCTGCAATGCGTGATTCTATCTCTAGGCTTTTATGCAAGCTTTGAATGACTTTTTCAAAATGCTTGTAGTTTATTTCCTCGCCTTTGTGGCTTTTGAGATATTTATCTAAAACTTGATAACCGCCGATTTTATATGTCCAAACCGCCTCACTCACTCCGCAAAAGTGTAAGGAATCATTAATAAGTTCTGCAAACAGAATCTTTGGAAATATATTTAAAAAATAATAAATCATTACTTACCTTTTCACTTCTCCTCTTTTAATGAGCTTTTCTCTTACGGAGCTATTTTTAGAATCTCTGCGTGTTCGTTTTTAATATCAAGAGGCCAATCCATTCCTTGTTCTTGCACATTCCAATCAGGGTGTTTGCCACTCTCAACGCTTAAATAATCCTCCACACAACATTGTTCAATCAGTTTATAAGAAATATAAGCATTTTGGATTCTTTTTAGCCCAAAAAGTCCTTTGATGTCTTTTTCAAAATTCTCTTGATAAATTATATAAAATTCTATTTTTGCGCCGCTCAGAATCGTATGATACAAAAAATAAAACAAGTCTTTCTTATAGTATCTTGTTTATAGCTTTAAAATTAAGTTTTTTTAACTATAATATTTTATTAAATTAAGGAGAAAAAATGAGACTAAAAGTTGGAGTCTTAGGAGCAAGTGGCTATGTTGGCAATGAACTTGTACGGATTCTCCTTCTTCATTCAAAAGTACAAATTACTTTTGTAGCTTCGCAAAATCATACAGGAAAACACTACACTTCTCTTTATCCTCACACTCCTTTAAATTTACATTTTGAAAATGAAGATTTAGAAAATTTAAGCAAAAAAATTGATGTGCTTTTTACAGCCACACCACATAATTTTACAGCCTCTTTATTGAATGAAAATATCCTTAAAAATATGAAAATTATTGATTTAAGTGCTGATTTTCGTCTTAAAAATCCTAAGAATTATGAAACATATTATAGTTTTACTCACAGAAATTTAAAACTCTTAAATAAAGCTGTTTATGGACTTTGCGAACTTTATAAAGCAGAGATTGAAAAAGCAGATTTGATAGCTAATCCGGGCTGTTATACCACAGCTTCGATTTTAAGTTTATATCCCCTGCTTCAAGAAGGTGTAGTCGATACAAATTCTCTTATTATTGATGCAAAAAGCGGAGTAAGTGGGGCGGGGAAAAATGCAAAAACAGAAAATCTTTTTTGCGAAGTGAATGAAAATCTTAAAGCTTATGCTCTTACAAGCCACCGCCACACTCCAGAAATAGAAGAACATTTAAGCTACGGGGCTAAAGAAAAAATCACTCTTCAATTTACTCCTCATTTAATCCCTATGCAAAGAGGAATTTTAACAACTTCTTATGCAAATTTGCTCACAGAACTTAGTGAAAAAGAATTAAGAAAGCTTTATCAAAAATACTATAAAAAATGTCAATTCATAAGGCTTTTAGATTCTGTTCTTCCTCAAACGCGTTTTGTAAGGGGAACAAACTATACCGATATTCATCTTAGTGTTGATCAAAGAACAAAACGAGTTATTGTCATAGCTGCACTTGATAATCTCATCAAAGGTGCTGCCGGTCAAGCCGTGCAAAATATGAATATAATGTTTGGCTTTAAAGAAAGTCAAGGACTTACAAATTTAGCAATGTGTTGAAGGACAAAGATGATAATACAAGCGATGAGAGAAAAAGATTATGAAGCGGTTTTTAAACTTTGGTGTGAAATCAAGGGCTTTGGCATAAGAAGCGTTGATGATAGCAAGGACAATATTGCTCGATTTTTACGAAGAAATCCTGACTTAAGTTGCATAGCTCTACTAGAGGAAGAAAAGAATGGCTTCGAAAAAGGGGCTATTGTAGGGAGCATACTTTGCGGACACGATGGAAGAACAGGAGCCTTTTACCACGTTTGCGTACATCCTTATTTTCGAAAAATGGGTATAGCACATCAAATGACACAGTATTGTTTAGATGCTTTAAAAAAAGAAAATATTAACAAAATCGCTCTCATCGCCTTTAAAACAAATGATTTAGGCAATACATTTTGGTCGCATTATGGTTTTACTCTAAGAAAGGATGCAAATTATTACGACTGGTCTTTAAATGAAAACAATCAAACTAAATTTAATAAATAAAGAGTTTCATACAAGAAAAAGTATGACAAAAAAGCATAGAAGAAAAAATTGAAGATAAAGCAAAAGCACAGCTAAGAAAATTAGTATTGAGTATTTTTATAAAATAGGCAAAATTGATGAAGAAATAGATTTTGCCCTGACAATATCCTTCAAAAAGAGGCGGTTCAGGAAAACTACCCTGAATAAAGCTTTTATTACAAACAAGTACTTTAAAAAATCCCGTGATTATAGAGGTTAAAGGCATAAAGATAGATTAGAAAAACTCAAAAACGATGCGGTGGAAATAGAACTAAAAGAGTGAGTTTCATTTCAAAAATATTGCCGAATACACCTTAAATGTGCATTATGCCAATGCGATTTTAGACTATACGCAAATACAAGAAAGTAAGGGAGAAAATCCCATAAATTACTTAGATTATCCGCTTAAAATATCTAAAAACCTCATCATATAATTCACACAATCACTTATAAAGATTTTTTACTTAAATCTACACTTCTTGCAATTTTAATCAATTAAAGTCTTTAGCACTTAGGTGATCAAGTGTCAGCAAAGCAAGCACTAACAAGACAGATCATAATTTAATAAACCCTATAAAGTCAGTTAGAATGATAATTTGCCTTTAGCATTTCCTAGGAACACTCTAAGACTTAAATCAATCCTAGCAAACTTTCTACCAACATTGCGTATTTTTAATCCCTACTTCTTCTGCTTTAAAGACTGGATTCTTACCCTCTTTTCTTTGCTTTTCATAATCTTTTAAAACTTTTATAGCAATATTTCCTAATAACAAAATCCCTATTATATTCACTAACGCCATAATTCCCATAATCACATCAGCTAAATCCCAAGCCAATCCAAGATTAAGCTGCGCTCCAATAAAAACCATCACTACAGCAGTTATTCTAAAAATCTGTAAAGCTATTTTATTGTGTGTAATAAACTTAAAATTTATTTCTGCATAAAAATAATTTCCAATGAGTGAAGTAAAGGCAAAAAGCACAATAGCAACACTTACAAAATATAAACCCACACTGCCTAAATGACCTTGCATAACCTTTTGCACCAAAGGCATTCCAGAAACTCCACTTAGATTTTCACTACTACATAGCACCACGATCGCACTTGCTGAACAAATGATGAGAGTGTCAATAAACACAGAGAGAGTTTGCACCATTCCTTGTTTAGCAGGGTGGGTAGTATGTGCTGTAGCTGCTGCATTAGGCGCACTACCCATACCCGCTTCATTAGAAAACAATCCTTTTTTTATCCCTATAACTATCGCACTTGCTGCAAATCCTCCAAAAATAGCTTCAAAATCAAAGGCTTTAGCAAATACTTCAGTAAAAATCCCTGGAATCGCTCCTAGATTCAAACTAACAATTACCAAAGAAACGATTAAATAACCAAAAGCCATAACGGGGACAAGAATAGAAGTAATTTTAGCAGAGGTTTTATTACTCCCAAAGAAAAATACCGCACACAAAAGAGCCAATAACACACCTATAAATATGGTTGTTTGCCCATTATTATAAGCCTCACTCCCAACAAAAATCTCAAAACTAGAAGTCAAAGTATAAGCCTGTAAACCATTAAATCCATAGGTAAAACACAAGATAAGCGAAATAGCAAAAACAATCCCAAAAGCCCTAGAGTCTAAAGCGCTTTGAATATAATAAGCAGGACCGCCTTTATAACCATTTTCTCCATCTTTTTGTTTATACACTTGGGCTAAGGTGCTTTCAACAAATGCACTTGCCCCACCTAAAATAGCAGTTACCCACATCCAAAATAAGGCTCCAGCTCCACCACTGCTAATTGCCACCGCAACCCCTACGATATTTCCAATACCTACACGTGATGCCGTAGAAATCATCAATGCCCCAAAGGGAGAGATATGCTCCTTATGGCTTTTCTCTAACAAAACAAAAAAAGCCGATGGCAAAAAGCGAAGCTGTATAAAATCCGTGCGAATAGTGAAATAAAGACCACAGAGCAATAATGCAAAAACCAAAAAATAGGTATAAAGAAAATTGTTTGCTTCATTAATTAAATTTGTTAATAGTTCCATAAATATTCCTAAAAATTGTCTTGGTAAAAAGCTATAAATGCGAATATTTCTGCATTCTATATTGTATTAGCTTAATTTTTCTTTTAAAAGCTCATTAACACGCAGGATTAACCCTTTAACCGCTTTCATTACCTGCCGCAAAAAACTTCAAGAACTTGTCTTTACCATTTTTGTATTTTGTGCTAATCATAGATTCAATAGCAGCACACAAAGCATTATCGTCCCTCACTTGTTCCAACCCTATAAAATTTATCAGAGCTTGAACACTACTCCTCTATCTTCTATCAATTTATCAAAATCTCTTTTGTGCTTTTACCGCTAATTCCCTCTCATCAATCTGCATCAAAGAGAAAATTCCATATTAAACTAAACTCAAAAACACTTAATTATTAATATACAAAGCAATTCTTGCATACAATCTCAATACTAATCAAAAAATCGATCTATTTTCAATGCTTTTTAGCATTCCTTAAAAGTATTTTTATGTATAATTAAAGCCGCTTAATAATTTTAAATTGAAAACATAAAAAGGACTATAATGACTCAAAAGGATACAAGAACTTCTGTTAGCTCTTTACCCGTGAGCTTTTTAGGAATTTTCTTATTTCTTGCTCTTTTACCTCAAATCTATCAAGTAAAAACTTGTTGTCCTTTTAAGGTTACTTGGTGGGCAATTAGCTTCCCACTAGCAGCTATGTGTGTTGCGAGTCTTAAAATCACTCAAGATCTTATGGAATTTTCAAGTGTAAATATCAATTTAAATAGTGATTCTATGCGAACTATTTTCCTTCTTTTCTCACTTGTGTTTTTAGTGTTTGTAACACTTATTTTTTTATGGTTAATCATACACACCCTTAAAGCTCTTTTTAAGGGGGAGTTGAAAAATATTACCTAAACAACAAAAAATTATTTGAAAGAAAAACTATGCAAAAATATCTTGAAAAAGCAAATGTTTTAATAGAAGCCTTACCTTATATACAGAAATTCAGCGGTAAAATCATACTGATTAAATACGGTGGTTCAGCTATGGAAAATGAAGAATTAAAACATTCTGTTATGCAAGACATAGCTCTTTTAAAGCTTGTAGGTTTAAAACCTGTGATTATTCACGGAGGAGGCAAAGAAATTTCTCATCTTTGCTCTAAACTTCAAGTGAAAACAGAATTTAAAAATGGCTTAAGAATAAGCAATGAAGCGACTACAAAAATAGCAGAAATGGTCTTAAATACGATAAATAAAAGCTTGGTACACCACTTGCAATGTTTAGGAGTAAAGGCTATAGGACTTTGTGGTAAAGACGGCGGGTTTTTAGAATGTGAAAAAAAAGATGAAAATCTGGGTTTTGTTGGAACAATCACAAAAATAAATACAACAATTCTTAACGAACTTTTAGAAAAAGATTTTTTACCAATTATCGCTCCTATTGGAATGGACAGGAATTTTAACACTTACAATATCAACGCTGATGATGTGGCTTGCGAAATAGCAAAAGCTCTAAAAGCCGAAAAACTAGTGTTTTTAAGCGATACAGAAGGTTTATATGAAAATTATGAAGACAAAAGCACTTTGATTTCAAAGATTAACACACAAAATGCAAAGCTCTTACTCACACAAATTCAAGACGGAATGCTTGTCAAACTACAATCTTGCATAGAAGCTTGTGAAAATGGTGTTTCAAGGGTACATATACTTGATGGCAGAGTGAAACATTCTTTATTGCTTGAATTTTTTACAAATGAAGGCATAGGTACTTTAGTAATAAGAGAGACACAATGAAACAAAAAGACGAAAAACACCTTGTCCAAACCTATAAAAAATTTGATTTGCTTTTACAAAAAGGCAAAGGAGTGTATCTGTATGATGAAAAAAATAAGAAGTACTTAGATTTTTCAAGCGGTATAGGCGTTTGTGCTTTAGGCTATAATCATAGCAAATTTAACAATGCCTTAAAAAAGCAAATCGACAAAGTCATACACACAAGCAATCTTTACTATAATGAACACATTGCTAAAGCGGCTTTGAATTTAAGCAAAGCTTGTGGTTTAGAGTCGGTATTTTTTACAAATTCGGGCACAGAAGCCATAGAAGGAAGCTTAAAAGCTGCAAGAAAATATGCTTTTAAAAATGGTATTAAGGGCGGAAATTTCATCGCTTTTAAGAATTCTTTTCACGGACGTACCTTAGGAGCTTTATCCTTAACAGCAAATCCTAAATACCAAAAAGATTTTAAACCCTTAATTAGCGGGGTACGATTTGCAAATTATAATGATATTACAAGCGTAAAAAAACTTGTCAATGAAAAAACATGTGCCATTCTTTTAGAAAGTGTACAAGGTGAAGGTGGAATCACTCCTGCAAACAAAGAATTTTACAAAGAATTAAGAAAACTATGCGATGAAAAAAACCTTGTTTTAATCGCTGATGAAATTCAATGTGGAATGGGCAGAAGTGGAAAATTCTTTGCTTACGAACATAGTGAAATTATGCCTGATATTGTCGCTAGTGCTAAGGCTTTGGGCTGTGGTCTAAGTGTTGGAGCTTTTGTTTTAAACAAAAAAATCTCTCATTCTTCCCTAGAGCTTGGAGATCACGGAAGCACTTATGGAGGAAATCCTTTAGTATGTGCGGGAGTGAATGCTGTCTTTGAGATTTTTAAAAGTGAAAAAATACTTGAAAATGTACAAAAACTTACTCCTTATTTAGAGCAAAGCCTCGATAAACTTGCCCAAGAATTTCATTTCTGTACAAAACGTCAAGGTTTAGGTTTTATGCAAGGTTTAGGTCTGAAAAAAAGCATTAAAGTAGGTGATGTGCTTACAAAATGTAAAGACAATGGACTTTTACTTCTTTCTTGTGGGCAAAATGACTTGCGCTTTTTACCGCCTTTAATCATTACAAAAAAACATATTGATGAAGCTCTTACTATCTTAAGAAATATTTTCAAGTCTTTCGATACACAAGATAAATCAAACAGCAAAAAATAATTTCTGTTTATTCTTTTCCATCTACTATAGGGACAAAAAAGCATTCCTCTAAAATCTCTTTATGTAAATCGGTGCCATTTTTTGTCAAACGGGTGATAAATTGCTTACCATTGTGAAAAATAGGAGCAACTAAAATCCCACCATCTGCAAGCTGGTCTAGCAGAAGCTCTGGAATGTGCGTAGCATAAGCGGAAAATAAAATTCTATCATAAGGAGCATAGTTTTTCCAACCATTTTGTCCATCTTCAAACTTAACATTTATATTTAAAAAACCCAATTTTCTAAAAATATCAGCCGCATTTTTAGCAAGTTTTTCTATACGTTCTATTGTGAAAACACGTCGTATTACCTTGCTTAAAATCGCTGCTTGATACCCACTTCCACAGCCTATTTCAAGAACACTGTCGGCATTTTTATAATTTAAAGCCATAGTCATTTTTGCTACAGTTAAAGGAGAACTGATCCACTGGGAGCTTGCTAAGGGCAAGGCATCAAGTCTGTAAGCGTGAGCTTTAAGCGGAGAAAAAATTTCACGGGGTACATTGGAAAAGGCATTAAAAAGCTCTGTGTTAATAAAAATTTTTTCAGCAATTTCTTCTGCCATAGCCTGACAACGTTTTTGCTCAAATACGTTCATCATCTCTCCTAAATTTTCAAAAAAATTGTAACGAAAAAAGTTAAAATAGAGTTAAACTTAGTTATACTTTATAAACACGATAAGGAGTTACAATGTTGATTGCTTTTAAAGATAAAAACCCAAAAATAGCTCATAATGTTTTTATTGCACAAGGAGCAAAAGTCATAGGTGAAGTTGAGATAGATGAAGATAGTAGTATATGGTTTAATTGTGTATTAAGAGGAGATGTTAATTACATTAAAATAGGAAAAAGAACTAATGTACAGGATTTAACGACTATCCACGTATGGCATAGAGAATACAATTCAGATGGCAATATCATAGACAAAGGCTATCCTACTTCCATAGGAGATGATGTTACAATAGGACACAACTGCGTTATACACGCTTGTACTATAAAAAATCGTGTTTTAATCGGTATGAATGCAGTTGTAATGGATGATGCTTTGATAGACGATGATAGTATAGTGGGCGCTGGAAGTGTTGTTACAAAAGGCAAAAAATTTCCACCAAAATCCCTTATTTTAGGAAATCCTGCAAAATTTGTGCGTGAGCTTAAAGAAGAAGAAATCGCTTTTCTTAAGCATTCAGCATTAAACTATGTAAGATTTAAAAATGATTTTTTAAAAGAATGTGGGACTATACATAAATAAAACATCAAGACTAGAGGATTTAAAGAAAAGGTTAAATGGTATTTAAAATCTTTTAAATAAAACGAATCCTCATAGCAGAAAACATCTTCCTCATAATGAAAAATACTAAAAGATTCTGACCTTAAAACGATGCAATACTTTTGAATGAGTAAATTTTGCTATACTGCTATGAAAGAATAGTCCATATACTATTTAGGCAATCTTTTGCCATGTAAATAACGTATAATGGACGAGTTTCTCATTAGAATTATGCTTTAATTTGTGATTCTAAATCCAAACCAAGCAATTAAGTAGATACAAAAAGGACAGATATGCCTCTAAATTTTGAATCTCTCACACCAAAGGACTTTCTCACCTCTTTTGATAAAGACTATGCACAGACTAAAACATCAGGGCTAGAGGACTTTAAAGAAAAAGTAGCACAATATTTAGAATCTCTTGATGAAAATAAAGGGCAAAATGAACCCGCTATTGTGTCAAACGCCCTTGCTCTCTTTCTTAAAGAGTTAGGATTCCACGCTCAACCCTCTTATAAGCAGCAAGGCAGAAGTGAAATTGACTTGGCTTTGCTTAAAGATTCCCAAGTTGAAATCCTCATTGAAGCCAAGAAGCCAAATAATACAGCCGAAATGTTTAGCCCCAATAATCCAAATTGCAAAGCTTTGCACGAGTGTATTTTGTATTATTTTCGTGAGCGCGAGGGCAATGAGCAAGGCTTAGGGAGAAACATTAGCTTAAAATACATTATCATTACAGATTTTACGCGCTTTTTTGTCTTTAACGCACGAGAATTTGAAAGACATTTTTACAAAAATAAAGAAATTTTGAAGCTTTATAAAAGGCTAAATGAAAAAGGCACTCTCATCGACAACCAACAAGATTTTTACGCTGAATTACAAAAGATTTTAGAGCAGCAAATAAATGGGGGGGGGCAGAAGAGAGTTTAGTAGAAAACTCTGCGCTTAAATACACTTTCTTTGATTTACGCAATGACAAACATTTCAACCTCGCACACAAGCTTCTGCAGCGAGACTTTTTACACAATGAATTTCAAAGAGACGCCAACGCACTTAATCCTAGATTTTATAAAGAGCTGCTGCATATTTTAGGACTGAGAGAATATGAAAAAAATGGCAAAATCACGATTGAATGCGATAGCACACAAGATACAAGCTTTGCACATCATATTGCTTTAAAATTAGCATCTCACAACAAGCCAAGCGATTTTGAAGTGGTGATGAGCCATATTTTGCTGTGGCTTAATCGGATTTTGTTTCTCAAACTCATTGAAGCCAATCTCCTTGCCTTTAATGAATTTGACAAAGCCCTAAATTTCCTAAGTGGCGCAAAAATTAAGAGTTTCAAAGACTTAAGCCACCTTTTCTTTGAAGTTTTGGCAAAAGACTATGAAAGCCGCACAAACGATAGAGGCTTTAACTTCCTGCCCTACCTCAACTCCTCGCTGTTTATCAAAGATGAAAAGTTAGAGATTTTAGATATTGCCTTGCTTGATGATACTTTAGAAATTGAAGTGTTCCAATCCACGCAAAGCACACACAAAGCGGGGAGCAAATGTGCTTTTCTCGTCTATCTTTTTGATTTTTTAAATGCCTTTGACTTTGGCAAAAAGTCTGATTCTTGTCATCTTGAGGGTGAAGCCCGAAATATCTCTCTCCAAACTCCTAGCGAAGAATCTTACAACAATAAAGAGCTTATCCAATCTAGCGTCTTAGGCGCAGTCTTTGAAAAGCTCAATGGCTACAAGGAGGGCAGTTTCTACACGCCTAGCTTTATCACAAGCTATATGTGCAGGGAATCTTTATCAAAAATTGTAGTGGAGAAGTTTAATGCCTACAATCCCGCGTGGAATGCAAAAACATTAGAGGATATAGAAGAAGAAATCCACAGAGAAAAGCGCAAGAGAACAGAATCTAGCACACACATTAAAGACAAATACAAAAAGCTTTTACAAAGCATTAGAATCTGCGACCCAAGCGTGGGTAGCGGACATTTCCTTGTCTCCGCCCTAAGTGAAATGGTAAATATTTATTACAAACTTGGGCTTTTAGAGATTGATTGTGAGAGTTTGGAGATTAAAGATGATGAAATTTATCTCAAAATTGACAAAGAGAACTTTGCTTACAAAAGACCCCAAAGCGAACAAAACAAAAACCATCAAATCCAAAAATCCCTTTTTGAACTCAAAAAATCTATCATTGAAAATAACCTCTTTGGCGTGGATATTAATCCCAACTCGTGCAATATCGCGAGACTTCGCCTGTGGATAGAACTCCTCAAAAACGCTTATTATCTTAACTTCACAAAAGATAAAGATTCTAAAACCCACAAGCTCCAAACTTTGCCCAATATTGACATCAATATTAAGTGTGGGAATAGTTTAGTCTCCCGCTTTAACCTTAATGATTCTTTAAAAATCATTCCCAACATAAAAGAGCAAATCAAAAAATACAAACAACTTGTTTTTGACTACAAAAATGCCGACCAAAATGTGCTTAAAATTTCTAAAAAAGACATTGAATCACAAATTGAGATTATCAAGCAGACTTTCACTCTCACGCTTAAAGACCCTAAAACAAAAAGAGAGCTAGAAAAAGCAGTAGAATCTCATATCAAGCAATTTAATGATTATTTGCTTGATAATGCAAGTTTGCTAGAGGGTTTAGGCTCTTTACAATTTAATGTTTTTGGAACTCCTGCTTTAAGCGAGGAGGAGCAAGAGAGGGCTTTGCAATCTTATGGAAAAATCCAAGCCTTGCGTAAAAAGCTTGACTTAGCCCTAAGTGGTGCAGAATATAAAGACGCTTTTGAATGGCGGTTTGCATTTCCTGAAGTGCTAGATTCTAATGGAGATTTTCTAGGCTTTGATTTAGTGATTGGGAATCCGCCGTATGGTGTGGATTTAAGCAAAAATGAGCGCGAACTCTACAAAAAAACTTACAATACTTCACAGACAAATACCGCTGCACTTTTCATATTCCTAAGCGATAGAATCTTAGCTCCAAAAGGTATTAACACGCTCATTGTGCCAAAATCCCTTAATTATGTCGCTAAATGGGAGCAGTTAAGAGATTTTATTGCTCCTAGTATGTATTTGCTTGCAGATTGTGGCAAAGCGTGGGATTATGTGCTTTTAGAAATGGTGATTTTTGCTAGAACCAAAGGGCAAGAATACACAAGCTATGAAAATCTGCTTTTACAAGATAATGCAAACGCTCAAGATTCCAAAGCCAACATAAGCCAAAGTTTAACGATTGACAAATCCCTGATTAAACTCTTTGGGCTTTTTATCAATGGAATGAGTGAGGAGGAGTTGAATTTAGGAATAAAACTTAATCAAAATAATGAAAAATTAGAAAAATATTGTAAAAACATTAGAGGAGCATCTTCACAATCAAATCTCAAGGAAAATGGGACATACGCATATATCGGTGGAAAACAAATTAATCGCTTTCGAATTGTTGATATAAAGGGGTTTAGCGATACGATAGAGAGCGGAGGAGAAATTTTAGACAATGCACTTTTAGCACAAGACATTGTCGCACATATTACAAAACCAAAAAATCATATTAAGATTATTGCTTGTATTCCAAATAATAAAGATTTTTTAGTTTTGAATACCATTAATCAGCTTGTTTTTGGAAAATTAAACCTAAAATTAGCGTGGGCTATTATAAATTCTAAATTGATAAATTGGTATGTGTATAAATTTATTTTTTCAAATTCTATCCGCACAATGCACTTAAATTCTTATGCAACAGACAAAATCCCTATCCCAAAAATCACAAAGACAAACCAAAAAATCGCAAATAAAATCATTGCTTTAGTGGATAGGATTCTAACACTCAAGGCAGAGAATAAAGATTCCAATAGCCTAGAACTTGAAAATGAAATTGATAAATTGGTGTATAAATTGTATAATCTCACTGATGAGGAGATATACATTATAGAAAAATGAAAAGGCAAAAATGATAAACAAACCAAAGCTAACTATTGGAGAACAAGTAAATTATTTAGAAAATTTAGGAATTAAATTCAATATATTCCCAAAACAAAAAGCCATAGATTTTCTTACATATAATAATTACTTCTTTAAAATCAAATCTTATGCAAAAAATTATGAAAAATATAATGGAAAATATATAAACCTTGATTTTGCTTATTTGGTAGAATTTTCAACTTTAGATATGCACTTGAGGAGATTTATTCTTAATTTGAGCCTTGATGTTGAACATTTATTAAAAGTGTCTCTCAATGCTCATTTTTGTAAAAACAAAAGCGAAAATGGATATGATATTGTTAAAAAATTCCTTGCCGATAACGAAAATATAGGGAAACAAATTGGAGATAAAGCAAACAATATTTCTTTCATTAATCATCTTGCCCAAAAATACCAAAACAATTTTGCTTTATGGAATCTCGTAGAGATTTTAAGCTTTGGCGAGTTTTTGAAGTTTTATAAATTTTACTTTGATACTTATCCAAATAAAGAATGTCAATATTTTTACTCTTTGGCATATTGTGTGCGTATATTACGCAATGCTTCAGCTCATAACAACTGCATACTTAACACTATTCAACACCCTTACAACCCAAAGTTTAAGCCTAATAAAAATCTACAAGGTGAATTAGCAAAAAATAAACATATACCAACATCTACTAGGGAAAAACTTTGTTTCAATCCTGCTTTACACGATTTTATAGCCTTAATAATGCTTTTTAATAAACTTTGCATATCAAAAAATATGCAAAAAGCCAAGAGGAAAGAATTTGTATGCGTTTTAAGGCGTTTTAGAAAAAACAAAGATTATTTTACTAAAAATAATTTCATTATCTCGCAATATCTAGCATTTGAAAAAATAGGATTTCGTCTATTTTTTCAGCATTTTGTTAGCTAATGTATCTTACAATTATTTCGCTGAACAAAAATGCGAAAGCATTTAGCGGGGAGATAGGCTTAAGGTTTATCTCCCTTTTTTATTTCACTAACTTGCTTTTAAAAGAATCCGACCAACCATAAAATTTACAAAATCCTAACCTTTAAAACAAAAGATTCCACCTTTGACACAAGCAAACTAGAATCCCGCATTGATATATTAGTGTATCAACTCTATAATCTTACAGAAACAGAAATACGCATTATAGAATCTTAAAACTTCATTTGTGTATAATGTTAAGATTAATGCACAAGGAGAAAATATGACTTTAAGTGTAGAAAATAAGTAGCCAAAATAAAGAGCAAATCATTAGTGCTATTAAGCTCATCAAAGGTGTTAAAGGCATTAATGCAAATATTACAAAAAAAGTGTGTGAGACCAAAGCAGATCGCAAAGCGTGGAAAAAAGCCCGAAAAGAGTTAAAAAATAGCAAAGCTATAAGTTTAGAAGAGCTTGAAAGAAAGTATTTGCAATGCCTTACCAAGTTAAAACAAGTAAGGAGTTTAATAAATTTTTAGAGAAAATAGGGATTTAGCACCAAAAAGCTTTAGACAAATTGCACAAAATCCCTATCAAAACTTGCTTGATATTGCAAAATTAAAAGGAGAGAAAAATAAATATCGCCTAAAACTTGGCAAATACTGCTTTCTGTATGAAATTATTGAAGAGCAAATTCTTATCTATGCTTACAAGGCAAGTTCAAGAGGTGATATTTACAAATAAAAGAGATATTAAACGAGAATCCCAAATTGATAATAAAGAAATACAATGCGATCATAGAAAAAGACGAAATCTGTATCCTAATGGTATTCTTTTACTTAGTTATTAGATATTTGAAAAAATTACTTGATGAATTGGAGGCGATAGAATCACTTTATTTTTGGCTTGATAATGGTGGCAAGATTTTATTTACTAAACTTTGTTGTAAATTGTAAAGTTTTTGAGAAAGTTTCACTTTGAATTTCGTATCTGTTTCAAGCTTCAATAAACTTTTATCAAGTTTTGAGATTTGCTCTTTAGCATAGCAAGCTGTTTCCTGTAAAGTTTGTCTTCGAATTTGACGTTTTCTGTCTTTAAAAACAAGGTGTAAAAGCTCTTTTGCTGCCAAACCCTGAGGGAGATTTGGCATTTCTTCATTATAAATACAAAGCTCATCATAGAGAATTGTATTTGTAGTTGTATTATAAATTCTATATAATTTTTTAAAATGCGGGATTGTTGTTTTTTCCACATCCTCACTAATTTTAATCTTAGGTCTTATACAACCGTCCTTTTGCGCAGCAACAAGCTTATACACACAACCAAAAACAGGATCACTCTTTGCTGTAATAAGCCTTTCGCCCACTCCAAAAACATCAACAGGAGCATTTTTTGCAACTAAATTTTGTATTTGAAATTCATCTAAAGTATTTGAAGCTATGATTTTGCATTCCTTTAAACCGGAATCGTCTAAGATTTTGCGAATTGCTTGACTTAAAACAAGCAAATCACCAGAATCGATGCGCACGCTACCATCAGTAATACCAAAGCGGTGAAAAGCTTTTATTGCATTACTCAAACCTTTCTTATATTCATAAGTATCAATTAACAAACTTGGATTGTGTGGATAAAGCTCTAAAAAACGACAAAAAGCTTCAAATTCATTTTCAAACATCTGCACCCAAGAATGCGCCATAGTACCGCTAGTATTTGCTTGATATAATTTTCCTGCTAAGGTACAAGAAGTACCGCTACAACCACCTATTATTGCCGCTCTTGCTCCTTTAAGGGCAGCCTCACTCCCGTGAGCTCTACGAGAACCAAATTCAAGCACGGCTCTGCCTTGAGCACTTCTAACAAGACGATTTGCTTTTGTAGCTATAAGACTTTGGTGATTAAGACTAAGCAAGAAAAAACTTTCTAAAAGTTGAGCTTCTATGGCATTGGCTTTAATTATCATCAAAGGTTCATTTGGAAAAACTACCTCCCCTTCTTTTAAGGCATAAATCTCTCCATTGAAAGCAAATTCACTCAAATAGCACAAGAATTCTTCGCAGAAAAGTTTTTGAGAACGTAAATATTGAATATCACTCTGAGTAAAATGCAAATTTTCAACAAAATTTAAAACATCATCAAGTCCTGCAAAAAGAGCAAAACCATTTTTATCAGGAATTTTTCGAAAAAAAATATCAAAATAGCATACAGTGTCTTTCAAACCACTCAAAAAATAGCCCTGTGCCATTGTAAATTCATAAAAATCACAAAGCAAGGCTAATTCAAAAGGTTGTTTAGAAGTCATCAAAACTTATGCTGCCTTTAGAATAATTAGTTACTTTACTTTCAAAAAAATTACTTTTTTGATCGTTAAATTTAGAAAAATCATCTACCCATTTAATAGGATGTTTAGCATTATAGATTCTTTGAAGGTTTATAGCAACCAATCTTTGATCGACAAGATAGTGGATATACTCTTCAATCAAATCATCTGTAAAACCCATAATTTGATTTTGAGTGATGTATTTACCCCATTTAATCTCAAGCTCACCGGCTCTTTGAAACATTTCATAAATTTTGTCAATGTTTTCTTTATTAAAAAGCTTTGGTCTTTCTTTGATTACAGAATTTATCATATTTTGAAACAAAAGCAAATGTGTAATTTCATCTCTTTGAATAAAACGTATCATCTGAGCAGAACCAAGCATTTTTCCAGATCTTGCTAAAGCATAAATTGCTGTAAAACCACTGTAAAAATAGACCCCTTCTAAAATTTGATTGGCTATCATAGCTAAAAGGAGTTTATTTTCATCAACATCTCCAGCTAATTCTTGATAGATATTCGAAATAAATTCGTTTTTTTCACGCAAAATTTTATCGTGCTTCTCCATCTCATAAATTAAATCGGTATTCTCACATACTGCTTCAACCATAACAGCATAAGATTTGGAATGATTTGCTTCCTCATAGGCTTGTCTAGCCAAAACAGCATTAATTTCAGGTGCTGTTATATAAGGGTTGATGTTATCAGTAAGATTATTCGTTTGAAAGCTGTCCATAGAAATAAGCTGAGACCACACCAAATCATACATTCTTTTCTCACCAGAAGTAAGATTACAACGATAATCTAATGCATCTCTTGTAGTATCAACCTCCTTTGGAAACCAAGTATTTGATTCCATTAAATCCCAAAGTTTTAAAGCCCAAGTATATTTTGCTTTTGTAAAATTTAAAATTCCGTGCGGATTTCCTTCAAAAATTTTTCTCTCTGTCAAACTCTCATTAGAATTAGGATTATAAATCCTTTTCCTTTGCATCCCCCCCCCCTTTTTTTTTGTATATGTCAAATTTTAGAAACTATGCAACTTTGTGTTATTATATCGTGCAAACTCAAACTGTCTTTTCTTAAAAAACTTATAAAAAAACCAAGAAGCAATCCAAAACTTACCACAAAAAAAACATAACGCAACATTGCTCTTAAAAAACTGATTTTCTTTCCTGTCTTTAAGTCAATCAAATACAAATCATACGCTTTTAAACCTGGAGTTTGAGCTTTAAAAACAAAAAATAAAGCTTGAATAAATCCAAAGAGTACAGTACTCAAAGTGCTTATGAATTGATTGTTTAACAAGACTTCTTTACCAAGCCAAAAATAAAATAAATACAAAATCGGCATATAAATAAGAAAAACATCTATTAATAAAGCACGAAATCGTAACCATCTTGAGGCTATCTTCGCCTTAGTTTTCATTATGTATTGCCACGACTGCCCGGTTTTACTGGAAAAGAACCATTTTTACAAAGTGGGCATTTATCCTCATCATAAATTTCAAATTCGAAATTCCCCAAAGCAAAGAATGGCAACTTCTCTGGGAGTTTTGCACTGCGTTTCGAAGTTGTTTGTAAATTTGTAACGGCACAAAAACCCCGATTCGCTAAAGCTGCAAAACCAACAACTTGACCACCTAAATCCTCTATAATGTTTGCACTCTCGCAGGCACTTGTTCCCGTAGTAATAATATCTTCACAAATAAGAAATTTTTCACCTTTTGCAACCTCAAAACCTCTTCTTAAAGTCATTACACCATTTAATCTTTCAGTAAAAATAAAACGTTTGTTACTCGCTCTTGCAAGTTCATATCCTACCAATAATCCTCCTAAAGCTGGAGAGCAAATACTATCAAACTCAAGTCTAAAATCAGTAATTACTTTTGATAATTGCTCACAAAACTGTGCTGCAAATTGCGGATTTTCTAAAAGTTTAGCACTTTGCAAGTAAAATTGAGAGTGTTTTCCGGAGCTGAGCAAAAAATGACCTTCTAAAAGGGCTTTGCATTCTTTATAACTTTGTTCTAGATTCATCATTAGACTTTTAAAAGCTCAATCTCTTTACTTTTTACATTTTCATCGACTTTTGCAATATAAGAATCTGTGAGTTTTTGTATCTCATCATAAGCTTTTTTTGCTTCATCCTCTGATATAAGCTTCTCTTTTTCAAGCTTTTTTACCGAATCATTTGCGTCTTTACGTACGTTACGAATAGAAATTTTTGCTTTCTCCCCCATACCCTTAGCCTGTTTAACGTTTTCTTCTCTTTGCTCTTTTGTCATAGGAGGAAAAAAAAGCTTGACACTCTCTCCATCGTTATTGGGATTTACTCCTATATTTACTGCTGCAATGGCACTTTCTATACTTTTTAATAAAGTTTTCTCCCAAGGAGTAATAGAAAGAGTTGTTGCATCATTTGCGAGTATAGTTGCAACTTGATTTAGTGGGGTTGGTGCTCCATAATAATCAACGCTAATAGTATCGACAATACGAGTATTAACCTTGCCCGTTCTTAAAGTTAAAAAATCTTTTTTCAAAGCTTCTAAACTTTTCTCATTTTGTTTCTTTTGCTTGGTAAAAATATCATTGAGCATTCTTTTCCTTTGTGGTATTATTCTCATTTGGCACAGCAGGTGCGACTGGGGCATTTAGAGAATTCGACACTGTTGAAGGAATGCTTGGAATAGAAATATTGTTTTCGATTTTTTCAGCTAAAGAATTTCTACTTACACTATTATAAAGATACCCCAAAGCTATAGTATTCGCAATCAGTATTAAACCCATTATAAAAGTAAATTTAGCTAGAAATCCAGCAGGTCCTTTAGCACCAAAAAGACTCTCATTGCTTCCGCTATATGCGCCAAGACCTATACTTGAACTTTTTTGAAGTAAAACAGCTATACATATAACAACGACGATAATAAATTGAAAGACAGTTAAAAGTGTAATCATAACTTTCCTAAAAATTGTAAATGAATGAAGAATTGTAACGAAAGAAACTTGAAAAAATTTGAAATTTTGGAATCTTCACAAGAAAAATTTTTGTGAAGATTTACCAGATTAACGACTATTGAAAGACCTTAAAATATTTAACAAAGAAATAAAAAGATTGACAAAATCAAGATACAATGCTACAGCACCTTCAATAGGTGTTTCATAGTTTCCACGAATAATATTCTGTGTATCATAAAGAATATAAAAAGAGAAAAGCACTGCAGCTACAGCAGAAATTGTAAGATGAAGCAAACTACTTTGGAAAAAAAGATTAAGCAAAGAAGCAGCCACAACAATAAGTAAAACAATAAACAAAGCTTTACCCATTACAGTGAAATCTTTTTTTGTATTCATAGCAAAAACACTTAATCCTGCAAAAGCAACTGTTGTCAAAGCAAAGGCTTGAGCTACGATAACTCCACCTGCTGGTAAAACAAGTACAGAGATTAACAAAGGGGTGAGAGTTAGTCCTGAAACAAAAGTAAAAGCAAAAAGCAAAATAAGATTCAGCGGAGTCTCTTTTTTCTTCCACTGCAAAGCAAAAATAAGACCTATTTGAACAGCAAAAAGCAACCAAAAAGTTACTTGAGATTCTATAAAAAGACTTGCTAGAGCATAAATTCCAACATAAGCACCAACAGTTGCGGCTAACAATGAAGCTGCAAAAAGCTGGTATGTTTGTTTAATAAAAACACTCAATTCGCTTGAACGTGCATTATCAAACGACCTTGTTTTTGAATAATCCCTATCATAAAGACTCATAACTTTACTCCTTAAATATGTGGTTTTAATTTCTAGGTGGCTATTGTATCAAAAGAAATTTAACAAATCACAAAAAAACTTTGCATTCAAAATTTTATATTGGGAATTTCTGCTATAATAAAAGTTTTTCAAAAATCTAAAATAAGGTTTTTATTGCATTATGGAAAATATAATTAGCGGTGCAATTAAATTTATGCAACAAGATTTTCAAGAGCACAAAAAACTTTTTGAAAGTTTGAAAAATAAACAAAATCCACATACACTTTTTATAGGCTGTTCTGATTCAAGAGTTATCCCAAATTTAATCACCAATACAGGACCGGGCGAACTTTTCGTTGTACGTAATATCGCAAATATTATACCGCCTTACCGTGTTGGAGAAGATTATTTAGCGACCACCTCAGCCATTGAATATGCTATGAATTTTTTAAATGTGAAGAATATTATTGTTTGTGGGCACAGCAATTGCGGTGGTTGTAATATGCTTTATTATTCAGAAGAAAAGTTTGAGAATATTCCAAATGTTAAAAAATGGCTTACTTTACTTGAAAATGTTAAAAAGAACGTAACATTCTTTGCAAAAGAAGATTTAGCTATGCGCACTTGGCTTACAGAAAAACTCAATCTTGTCAATTCTTTTGACAACATACTTACTTATCCGGGTATAAAAGAAAACTTTGAAAAAGGTGAATTGAAAGTAAATGCTTGGTACTATATAATCGAAACAGGTGAAATTTATGAATACGATTATAAAACAAAAACCTTTGCGCTAATTCAAAAAAAGGAAAATGAATGAAAAAAATTTGTATCAGCCTCATTTTTTTAAGTCTCTGTACATTTGCACAAGGACTTGAATTTCTCGATATTAATGTGAGTGAAGAAAATGCAGGTGTTTATACTTTAGCAGAAGAATATGTCCAACTCAATCAGTATATTAAGGAATTTAAGAAAAATAATGATGAAAATTCTAGTACCTATAATACTTCTTTAAACGAATTTGAAAAGCGTAAAAAATCTATACTAATACAAATACCAAATATGATAGTTAAACAAACAATCGATACGAAAGCTAGAGAATTTTTTTTAAAAAAGAAACAGCAACTCCTGCAAATACAAAACAATAAAAATGAAAGTGCCTTTGTTTATGCAGATACTAAAGCAAAACTTGAATATTTTGATAAAGTAGAGAATTTTTACTCTTCTTTACTTAAACTTGAACAACTTTTTAATGAAGCAGCAAACAGCAAAAGCATTATTGAAACTACAGATAGAGCAATAGAAAACTTGCAAAGCTCTAAACTTGATATAAACGAATACAAAGCTAAAATTACTTCACTAGAAGAGCTTGAACATCTTCAAAATATAGAAGAAAAAATTGAAAATGCAACACAATCTTACACTCAAATTCTAAAATATTTACGTTTAAATGCGAATCTACTCGAAAGTAATTATCTCTTTTCTCTTTTAGAACTCCAAGTATGGATAGATCGCATTAATACCTTTGCGAATATAAATTTTGTCAATGTTGGCAAAGTTATTCTATCAATACTCGTACTCATCTTTTTCATCTCGCTGAAGCGAGCTTTCTCGAACATCATCTACTTCTTTCTTGTTCGTATTTTTTATGAAAATAAAGCTTTAGCAGATGACATAAAAATCACTTTTGTCGAAAGTATTAAAAAGCCTGTAATGTTCTTACTCACCTTTTATGCTCTTTCTTTATGTCTTACAATAGCGACATATCCAGCACCTTTAAATATTAATTTAAATAATTTTTTTCATATAATTTACGCTATTTTAATTACTTGGCTTGTCTTAAGAGTTACAGATAGTTATGGAGTGATTTTCATCTCTAAACTTGCTCAAAAAAGCGGAAAAAAAGAAGTGGTCAATCTCATAGTAAAAATACTTTATTTTGTCATTATTATTATAGCATCTTTATATATCCTTGCTAAACTCGGTTTTAATATTTCAGCGATTATTGCTTCTTTAGGAATAGGAGGCTTAGCTGTGGCTCTAGCCACAAAAGATATTATCGCTAATTTTTTTGCTTCCATTCTTCTTTTATTTGACAACAGCTTTAACCAAGGTGACTGTATAGAAGTTTCTGGAATTGAAGGTACAGTCGTAGAAACAGGACTAAGAAAAACAACCATTCGCACTTTCGATAATGCTTTAGTCTTTTTACCTAACTCAATTATTATGGGAGCAAATGTCAAAAATTGGAGTAGAAGACGTTTGGGTCGTCATATAAAAATGTTATTGGGAGTGAGTTATGATGCAACACCAGAAAAACTCCAAAATTGTATAAAAGATCTCAAAGAACTTTTACATACAAGTGATTTGGTAGCACAAGAAGATGATAATGCATTAAAATATAGCAATGAAACAACAAAATATCGAGAGAATTTAGTTTCTCTTGACGATTTAGAAGGCTATAAAAATGCTTGCTATGTGAATTTATGTGAATTTGCAGATAATAGTATCAATATAGAGCTTTATTTTTACATCAAGTCAATTTCTGCAGGCGATTTTAGAAACGCCAAAGAGATTTTAATGTTTGAGATAATGAAAATTATAGAAAAAAATGGTCTTAATTTTGCTTTTCCAAGTCGTAGTATTTATATAGAAAATATGCCTTCCTCTCCATATTTGCAAAACTTATAAAAGCGATAATACTAACACCTAATCGCTTTTTCATTAAAAGCAGATTGAAGATGAAAAGTATAATTAAATGTCTAAGAATATCTAAAGAACAACTAGACTAGGAGAATTAGCTAGAGATCTTACTACAAAAGAAATACAAAATAAACTCTATAAAACAAACACGCCATTAAGATTAAAGAGGATTAAAATGGAATATTGGAGTAATAGCAATTGGTTTTTGCATTATTACTTATACTGCGTATGTGGCGACACTAGAAATAAAATAATTCGTTTTTCTTAATCTTGCTTTATTGAAAAATGTAATAAATAAAAGACTCATTGACGTCAATAAATAATTCCTCTACCACTATTAATCCTCTTATATTGAATCAATTTTCTTATAGCAATTATGCTTGATGCTATTCTAATAAAATTCTCAACTTTTTATAAGAATTTAAAATGCGTGTCGTGTTCTTGCATTATATAATATCTAATTATTATCTTTGTCCTTATAGTCCAATTATTTTGAGCAAAAGGAATTATATCGTCAAGACAAAGAAATCATTTTACCCTAATTTCTATTTTTTACTTAATTCCGTTTTACACTTCAATATCTACCTTCTTTAAAGCAAGAAGTTCTTTTACATTTTTAGAATTTATAATCCTTTCGTCCTGAAAAGTTGCGTTAAGCAAAAAGTCAAATTGAGAATCTTCTTTAAGAAATTCCTTGAGTTTCTTAGAATTGTATTGAGTAGAATTTGAGTTTTGTTCCCAAAGTATAGAAAGTATATTCTCCATTTGTTGGTTTTTAAACTGTTGGATATTGTGATAGAAATCATTCTGTATGTAAGTCTTACTTATACTTTTTACTTCTATAGCTTTAAAAGGTTTTTTAGAGTCTTCATTTATTTGTGAGTCTTTGGTTTGAGAAAGTTCATTGTTTTGAGATTGTGAGGTGGGGTTTTGATGCAATATTTGTTGTTCTTGTTCAAGTTCTTTTTGTACAATCTCTCTCCATTTAGTCTCAAATTCCTCTTTAGCTTGAATATATTTTTCTTTAAATTCTTCAATATTTAAAGTTGAATTAAACAAATGATCAAATTCTTCTCCTGCAAATATTCCAAGTCCAAAAACTTTATTATCTTCAAAAAATTGTCTAAAACTTTTTACTTCTTTTTCACTCATAGATTTATCTCTGCCTGTAAATTTACCCCAAATAGTAATGTCTCCATTTTCAGCATAACCTGATAAGTGAGCGCCCCAAGGACTCTCTGTCCAGTTTCTTACATACTGTTTCATCTCAAGTTGTTTGTGCGAATATTCTTCATCTAAATTTTGTATATTATTATGCTTCTCTATATTTTCAGTTTCTTTTTTTGTTACAAAGAATTGATTTTGAATATTTCCGTGAGAATTAATAGTCATTGGTTCTACCTCCCTCTATTCAATTGATTTAAATAATATTCCATATCGTTTTTATAAGCATTGCGAAGCTCTTTAATAACCTTATTATAATTTAAAACATTACTCGAATGGATTTTATAATGAGATCCGAGTCGTTCATTAATAACAGCTACTCCGTAAGTAAAATAAACAAAACTGCCATAACGAGATGTTCCTACATTTCTTTTCACTGTATAACCAAGAAAATTATGATACGGATCGCTTCCTACAACGCTCATTACTTCTTGTAATCTTCTTTGACTTTCATAACTGTGTTTTTGAGTTTTTGGGTTCGAATAACAATTTGTAACATTTAAACCACAGATCCCACTATAAATTCTAAGTCCTTCTTCATTAAAATAATATTGGGTTCCATCTGTATGAGTGTATATTTTAAGTTCGCTTTCTTCATCAGGTACAGCATACGCAATCACTTCATCGCGAGTTAAAAATTTAAATCTCGCCACATAC
>NZ_JAPHNA010000013.1 GCF_026241315.1 Campylobacter sp. MIT 21-1684
TGGTCAAATTTTTCTAAATTCTTAAGATCCCTTTAGTTTTAGATTCCCTACTAAGAGTAAAAGAGAGCTTTTATCTGTTAAGACTTGATTAATACATTCTGCTAAAACTACTTTTTGTCCATTGACTTCAAGGAGAGTAGAAGCAATAGATTCTGGAATGCTTGCAAGTTTGGTGCAAGGAGTAGGGATTCCTGCAATAGTATGAGTGCAACCTAGAATACTTGCATTCTTTAAATCTTGTAGAGTAATCATTTCTACATTCTCTACATTGAAAAAGTCTTTATTACTAGAGGATAAAAGAACTTTACCCTTATGGATACATTCTAGTTTGTCAGATTCTAAAGAGGGTGGGTAATAGGAGTCCTAAAATGCTTTTAAAGATTGTAGTTTAAAGGCTTAAGTTCGGTGTAATTTACACTATTTTGTATTTAAATGCCTCTTAATCACATAATCAAGTAAAGATTTTTCCACTAGTTTTTATTTATAAATATTGCCAATGAGGCGCTCCAAATATAAGTAGCTTTTTGCAAACTTGGTGTAATCAAATGTGTTTTTTGACATTTGTTTTAGTTAAGTTTTTACTCAAAATTTACCCTTAAACAAAAATTTGCATTGTAGCAAATATTATCTAAATAAATTCCTAACTCAATCTGTGTTTGTATGCTTTTGTAATTTATTTGACTTTTTTAGGTATTTTAAGCCTTTGAATGTCGCTTAAGAGTTCATTTCTCCAAAGCTTCACTTGCTTTTCCTAGTCTCATCACTTCTCTTACTCAATTAAGTTTTGAGTAGAGCTTAAGTTCTATACAGTGGGATAACAATATCTAAGTTCCCATAAGAGTTAATGTGCTCTTTTAACGAGTGATAACGAGGTTTTCAGATAGCAACATTAAGCAAATTTGGATTATCAATAAAATCACTTATTTCATTTCCACTGCGCTTAGGATAATTGCCTCTTATAAACATATTTATTTCTATCTTGCTTACATTATCTTGCAAATGTGCTTTTTGTTTTTTAAAGGGAGTGATAATGTCTGTTTGCTCCTGCGTGAGATTTGTTTGCAAAGGTGATACGCAATTAATTTCTTTTTTGTTGCAATGCTCTCTTGCATAATAAATGCTTGCATTACAATGATTTGTTAGAGCTTATTTGATTATATTTCATACAAGACTGATGTGGTTAAAAAATTTGAATAAGGTATGGAGTAATGTAAAACTTTGTTTCCATACATCGTAGAAAAATCAGGTCAAAAAATGTAGTTATTAGCAAAGGACGCAGTAGTATTAAGCGTATATTTAGTAAGTGTGTGGGTGAAAAAATCAAATTTCTAAGTCCTAAAGTGTTTTTTAAAGCTTGATGTTGAGATATATAAGGACTGGAGTAAGTAAAGAGAAATATTGAAAAAATTAGGGTATGATTTTACTTTGATAATTTCTTTTAGAAACAAAAGGAGTAAAAATGAGATTATGTAGAGTGCTTTGGTGCATATTGACACTAGGCTTTATGGGACATATTGATGCTAATGTATCTATTTATCCAAATGAGTTGCATCGTAATATGTATCTTATAGGTTTTTTCCAAGATTATAAAGCTTTTTTCAATGATAAGCCAAGCGAAAAATAACTCTCTATAAAATAAACAAAATAAATATTTTAATTTAAGGAGATAGAATGAGTAGAATGTGGAAAATTAAAGGATTTATATCCTTTGTTCTTGTGGCTTTTATCAATGCCTTTGTTGATTTGGGACATAAAATTACCATTCAAAATACACTTTATAAAGTCTATGATGGAAGCGAATTAACATTGCTTACAAGTATCATCAATGCTCTTATTTTATTGCCTTTTATTTTGCTTTTTACACCTTCTGGATTCTTGGCTGATAGATTCTCTAAAAATGTTGTTATGCGTGTGAGTGCGTGGTTTAGTGTAGCTCTTACAGCTCTCATTACAATATGTTATTTTATGGGCTGGTTTTGGGTTGCTTTTGGAGCGACATTACTTATGGCGGTGCAATCAGCGATTTATTCTCCTGCAAAATATGGCTTTATTAAGGATTTAGTCGGTAAAGATATGCTTGCGTGGGGAAATGGAATAATGCAAGCAACAGCTATTGTGGCAATTTTGGCAGGAATGAGTGTGTTTTCATTCTTTTTTGAAATAATGTATAATATAAGTGGCTTAGGATTCTTAGCACAAAAGAGTGAAATTCTACAAAGTATTGCCCCACTTGGATTCATTTTATTTTTCTGTGCAATGATTGAGCTTTATTTATGCTATCGTTTGCCTACTCTCACAAAAGGCACACAAGAGCATTTTGATAAAAAGGCATATTTGAGCGGTTCTTTATTGAAAAACAATCTTAAACTCCTTAAGTCTCATCGTAATATTTGGCTTTCTGTTGTAGGCATAGCTGTTTTTTGGTCTATCTCTCAACTGCTTTTGGCGACATTTCCTACTTATGTTAAAGCTGCATTTGAGGAACACAATGCCTTTAGGGTGCAAATGGTTATTGGGTGTTCTGGGCTTGGTATTATCTTTGGTTCTATCATTGCGGGGAGATTCTCAAAGCAATACATTGAAACAGGGCTTATCCCTCTAGGAGCAGCTCTTGTATGCTTGATGAGCCTGCTTCTACTAAGCTTTTCTAGTCTCACATCTTATGCAATTGTGTTTTTTCTTTTCGGTATGGGAGGTGCGCTTTTTGTAATTCCGCTCAATGCCCTCATTCAATTTCACGCTAAAGAGGGCGAACTTGGCAAGGTTTTAGCTGGAAATAATTTTATTCAAAATATCGGAATGCTCGGATTCTTAGGCATTGGAACTTTGGCTTCACTCTTTCATCTTGATGTGGTGTATTTATTTTATCTCTGTATGATTGTTGCCTTTTGTGGAATGATTTATGTTGTGCGACTTTTGCCCTTTTCATTAGTGAGAATGCTTGTTACCCTTGCGTTTTTTCAACGTTATCGCTTGAATGTAGAAGGGTTTGAGAATGTTCCTGCAGAAGGTGGTGTATTGTTGCTTGGGAATCATATATCTTTTATAGATTGGGCAATGGTGCAGTTGGCATTGCCACGCAAGGTTTATTTTGTAATGGAAAGAAGCTATTATGATAGGTGGTATATTCGCATTTTTCTTGATAGATTTGGCGTGATACCTGTCTCAAGTGCTGGAAGCAAGAAGGCTTTAGAATCTATTGCAGCAAAACTTGCACAAGGGCATATGGTGTGCCTCTTTCCGGAAGGTTCAATTTCAAGGCACGGACATCTCAATGAATTTAAAAGTGGCTTTGAACTTGCTGCAAAACATTTGCAACCTAATGAGGCCGTGATTTTACCTTTCTATATTCGTGGTTTGTGGGGAAGTGCATTTTCGCGTAGTCATCAAGGATTTCAAGAACGACGCAGAACTTTTTCTAAGCGCAATATAACCATCGCTTTTGGCGAGTGCTTAGAGATTCATTCTAGCGCACAACGCGTGAAAGCAAAAGTCTTTGAACTTTCTTTTAACGCGTGGAAATCTCAATGTGAATCCCTATCGACAATCGGTAAAGCGTGGGTGGATAGTGCGAAAAAATGGGGCAGTGAGATCGCTATTGTCGATAGCGTGAATGGAGCGATGAGTTATACAAAAATGCTTGTTTTGACGATAATCCTCTCTACATTTTTTAGAAAAAATATCACCAATGAACGCAATGTTGGTATTATCTTACCTGCTTCGCTTGCAAGCTCTTTGTGTAATCTTTCTTTGCTTATGGCAGGCAAAACAGTGGTCAATCTCAACTTTACTGCCGGACAAAATGCTATTGATGCAGCTGTGGAATCGGCGCAGATTCAAACTATTTTTACTTCAAAGACTTTTATAGAAAAGCTAAAGCATAAGGGTGTAGAGTTTGAATTTCTGTCCGATGTTAAAATCTTTTATATGGAAGATTTAGTAAGTGAGATGAGAGCAAATAAATTTGATCTTGCACTTAAAATGGTACAGGCTGTGTTACTGCCAGCTTTTATCCTCAAATGGCTTTATGTCAAATCGCAGAAAAACACAAACATTGCCGCGATTCTTTTTAGTAGTGGAAGTGAGGGCAAACCAAAGGGTGTAATGCTCTCACATCTCAATATTATGAGCAATATCTTACAAATCTCTGATGTTATCCACGCACGTGATGGGGATTCTATGCTTTCTTCTTTACCACCATTTCACGCTTTTGGACTTACTGTTACGATGTTTATGCCCTTGCTCGAAGGTATGCTTTCTGTTACGCATCCTGATCCAACCGATGCAGTTGGCATTGCTAAAGCGATTGCGAAAAATAAAGTAAGCGTGATGTGTGGGACTTCAACTTTCCTAGGCATTTATGTACGCAATAGCAAGGTAGATAAGCTAATGTTTGATAGTTTGCGCTTAGTTGTTGCAGGAGCTGAAAAACTCAAAAAAGATGTTAAAGAAGCCTTTGTGATGAAATTCAATAAAGAAATTTATGAGGGTTATGGTGCGACAGAAACTACACCTGTGGCAAGTGTGAATCTCCCTAATGAGTTTGATGTAGAAAATTGGAGTATTCATCGGGCAAGCAAAGAGGGAAGTGTGGGAATGCCTTTGCCCGGGAGTGCGATTAGAATTGTGGATCCGAACACAATGCAGGAATTACCTGTAGGCGAAGATGGATTGATACTCATTGGAGGGCATCAAGTAATGGTGGGCTATCTTAACGATGAGCAAAAGACTCAAGATGTGATTGTAGAAATTGATGGGATTCGGTGGTATAAAAGCGGGGATAAAGGGCATTTAGACGCTGATGGGTTTATTCATATCGTAGATAGGTATTCACGCTTTGCAAAAATAGGTGGGGAAATGGTGAGTCTTGGCGGTATTGAGGAGGAGATACAAAAAATCATTAAAAAAAGCGAGATTGATGAGACGCTTAGATATGTCGCTGTCGCAGTGGAAGATGGCAAAAAGGGTGAGAGTGTCGTGCTACTTGTAAGTGGCGAGAAAGATGAAATACAAAGGTTAGAATCTGCACTTAAAGAAGCGCAAATTCCTGCACTTTTCAAGCCATCTAAAATTTTCATCGTAGAATCTATCCCAACTCTTGGTTCTGGCAAGATTGATTTAAAGGGTGCAAAAAGCATAGCACAAGGGCTTGTTGGTTGAAAATTTTAAGGAGGTGAATATGTGGAGTATTATCTTAGCAGTTTTGCTGGTGCATTATGAATAGCAGGTGCTTTTGGTAACTTGAAGATCATGTATTTTGCGGATTTTGGCTTGAATTTGTATCCATTTATTTGCAATTTGTTTTTTTTGATAAAATGTGAGGGGTAAAAAGTAGAAATATAAGGAGAAACAATGACTTTAGAGGAAAAATACAAAGAGATTGACAAGAAAGGACTTCCAGCACATATTGCAACGAGGGCTAAAGAGTTAGTAAAGCGAGGCTATGAAATAGAACAAGCAATAGAAACAGCAAAAGAAGAATTGGAATGTAAAACAACAAAGAAGCACAACAGATGATAAAGAAAATATGTTAAAGTTGTTTGTGAGAGCAATTCAATCATCTTAGAAATTTCTTAATTGTTTTTAGCTACAATAGCGGAATTGGCAAAAGGGGACTATAATGGCTGAAATGAAAACAGAACGCAAAAGCGTGTTGGAGTATTTATCTAAAAATAAATTTTTGATTCCAATGTATCAACGAACTTATATTTGGAAAGAAGATGAATGTGAGCAACTATGGGAAGATATTTTTAACTTCTTTGGTAGTGAGCCTAATGAAAATGATGAATATTTTTTAGGTTCTGTTGTGATATACAAAGAAAATAACAAACAAAATATCATTGATGGGCAACAAAGAACAACGACTTTAAGTCTTTTAATTCGTGCCCTGTATGAAAAAGCTACCAATCAGAAAAATAACAATATTTCAGAACTTATCATTAAATTGTCTTCGTGTCTTTGGGATAGAAATCAACTTAATGGAGAAATAGACTTTGAAAAACCTCATTTGCAAAGTGAAGTAGCTATTGATTCAGACAATAATCTTTTAGAAAAAATTTTAAGCAATGGTTATAAATTAAAAAAAGAAGAAATAGAGAATGTTATAAAAAAATCTTCTTCAAATTATGAGAAAAATTATCTCTTTTTTATAAAGAAAATTGATGAATTGGCACAAGAATACCCTGCTGATTGGTTTAATTTTTGTCTTACTTTATTAAATTCTTGCATTATTTTACCTATTGAATGTGATGGACAAGAAAATGCCTTAAGAATCTTCAACACATTAAATAATCGCGGCGTTTCTTTAAGCGTATCAGATATTTTTAAGGGACTTATTTTTGCTAACAAAAGAAATGAGCAAGAAAGAAAAGAATTTGCAACAGAATGGAAAAAGCTAGAAGAAAAAATCACTAACTCTTATTATTTAAATAAAGAAAATATAGGTTTTTTATTCACACAATATGAACATATTATAAGAGCATTAAATAATGAAGTAGATACAGTTATCCCTAGCACTTTAGATTTTTTCACAAAAAAAGATAAAGCAAATTCTAAAAAGAAAAAAGTGAATTTTGCTGCCAATGAGGACTTGCTGAATAAAAATGAAACTTTTGTATTTATACAAGAATTAGCAGAGTTTTGGTGCAATCCTAAAGATTACTTTTCATTTCAAGCACAAAAATACTTTGATATTTTAAGCATTTATCAAAATAAACTTTGGCAAATGGTTGTAAGTATGTGTTTTTATGAATATAAACCAAAGAAAAACAATGGAGAAGAAAGCAATATCTTTGATGTTGTATTTCCACAGCTTGTAAGCTATTGCGCACTTGGCCTTATTTATGGAAAAGGTGGTGCTTCAGGTTTATTTTGGGGATTTATGAGGGCAAATATCCTTATCCACGAAAGAAAAGAGAAAATTTTTGAACCCTCGCAAAATATTCCAGAGCTAGTTATGCCACAGATTGATTACTTTACAAGCTTTTGCATAAAAGCCCTACCAAAGCACATAAGATATATTTTAGCAATTTATACATTGATTTATGATACAAATCAAGAATGGGAATGGAATCACAATAAGAAAAATTATAGTGTTATCAAAGGTGAAATTGAACATATTTTTCCAAAAAAATGGACAGAAGCAAATTATGCAGGTTGGAATGAAAAAGATGCTACAAAATTTTTGGAATATATAGGCAATAAAACTTTGCTTGAAAAAAAGCAAAATATTCAAGCGGGTAATGGCTATTTTAGAGAAAAGAAAGAAAAATATGCAGAATCAAAATTCTTAGAAGTAAAAGAATACTTGGCTAAGTATCCTAAAAATGATTGGCTTAAAGAGGATATAGAAGCAAGAAATGAGCAAATTTATAAAATATTAAAAGATTTTTTTGAGAAAAACTTGAGAATTGACTAATAAAGATACCGCAGAGATTACGAGAAAAGCAATATTGAAGTTTTTAAATGCATAGCTGATAAAAAACTATATAAACAAAACAATGTTGTTTTAATGCATTTATAAAAGCTAATTTAATCTTAAAAAGAATATAATGAAGACTTTTAGGAAAAATTTCTTTCAAGAAAAATCTAAAAAATAAAATTGAAAACAACACGAAACCAAAAAGAAATTATTTAAAAGATGAATAAAACAAAAGCCAGATGATACAAAAAATGTAAAGTAGAGATTGAACAAAGAGGATTGCCAAGAAATTACTTTTTAAAATCTACAAAAACCTGGAATTTGTTTATAAAACAACAACCATAATTTTACGAGTTGAAAAATGGGAAGTTGATGAGATGTTTGAAATTATGAAAGAAATTGCTGAAACCTCATTGAGATACTATATTTTCTAGGAAAGATTGTGAAAAATAGAAAAGAAAATCAAAAATTTTTAAAAGAACAAATCATCACTTATCTTGGCAATAAAAGAGCATTGCTTGGTTTTTTAGAAAAAGGTTTTAAAGCAGCCAAAGATGAACTTAAAAAAGAAAAATTTAGCTTTTGTGATGTTTTTAGCGGAAGTGGTATTGTAGCGAGATTTGCTAAAAAACATTCAAATTTTATTGTCGCCAATGATTTAGAAGAGTATTCAAAAATTATTAATCTTTGTTATCTTTCAAATGAAAACACAGATACCATAAAAGAACTCCAAAATTTTCATCAAAAACTTACTTCAAACATACAACTCCAAAAGGGTTTTATTACAGAACTCTATGCCCCAAAAGATGAAAATCATATTCAAAAAGGTGAAAGGGTTTTTTACACACCAAAAAATGCGATGTATTTAGATACAATGAGACAAAAAATTCAAAATGAAATTCCATCAAATTTAAGGCATTTTTTTATCGCCCCTCTTATTTACGAAGCAAGTGTGCATTCTAATACAGCTGGTATTTTTAAAGGTTTTTATAAAGGAAAAAATGGAATTGGAAAATTTGGCGGAGAAGGTGAGAATGCACTCAAAAGAATTAAAGGTGAAATTGTTTTACAAATGCCCCTTTTTTCAAATTTTCAATGTCCTTTTGAAGTCATACAACAAGAAGCAAATATTCTTGCAAAAGAACTTGAAAATATTGATGTAGCCTATCTTGATCCGCCTTATAATCAACATCCTTACAGCTCTAATTATTTTATGCTCAATCTCATTGCAAACTATAAACGACCACTTCAAATTTCAAAGGTCAGCGGCATACCGAACAATTGGAATCGTAGCGATTTTAATAAAGCAAATTGTGCCGAGGAGAGTCTTTTTAATTTAATAGCAAATTTGAAAGCAAAAATAATTTTACTTTCTTATAATTGCGAAGGCTTTATCCAAAAAGAACATTTTAAAAAGAGGCTTTGCACTCTTGGAAGATGTGAAATTTTAGAAGAAAAATACAACACTTTTCGCGCAAGCCGCAATCTTAAAAGCCGTCCTTTATATATACACGAACAGCTTTATATACTCATCAAGAACTAATGCAGAGAATATTCTATAGGTATTTTAATCCTTGCATCACTATTATGAGGTGGGAAATGTTTTGAGGCAAGTTGTATAGTTTGTAAGGCATTATCATCTAAAATTCTATATCCTGAACTTTGAATAATCTTTACTTCACTTAAAATTTGTTCTTCTTTCCACAAAAACTCGACCACAACTCTACCTTGAATACGCATTTTTATTGCTTGTCTTGGATAATTTCTTGATTTGTCGATAGCTGTTTTAATTTCCCTAAGAAAAGGATTGTCCTCTTTGCCATACTGAAAAACTTGTACTTCTTTAGAAACTTGTTGTATTTTCTCAGAAAAATTTTGCGCCTGTGGAGGTGGTTGAAACTTTCTCTCAACAGACTTTTTTATTGGTTTTTTCATTCTTTTCTTGTGAATTTTTTTTACAGGTTTTACAAATTCTTTTTCAGGTTCTATCAAAGGAAGATCCTCGATTTGTTGAGGTGATGGCTGTTGAGTAAAAGTTTGCGTAATGAAATGCTGCACAGCAAGAGTAAATTTTTCTTGTGCAGGAATTTGAACTGTAAAAAAGACAGCTTTGGAAAACAAAAAAGCAAGGGGTGAAAAAAGTAAAAGCGTGAAATAAAAAGCTTGAGCCTTATGGTTTAGGAAAAAATTTTTAGAATTCATTAACTTCCTTAAAGAATACATTTCTAAGTTGTGATTCATTTTAGAGAGTGTATCAAAATAAATATAAATTTATAATTAATATCATTAAATTTATGATAAAAAGATTATTTTAAATATAATAATTATAAAGAAATGAGAAATAAACAATAAATTTATATATTATTAATAATTAATATCATATTATAACAATTTTATTAACTAAAGACTTTTAATTTAGGAAAGGAAGTTTCAAATGAATAAAAAAGCGTTAATGTGTTTCTTGGGCTTTAGTGTGCTTTATGGAGATATTAATGAATACTCGCTAGAAAAATCTACTATAAGTGCTTCAGGTTTTTTGCAAGATATAAAAGAAGCTCCGGCCACAATAAATGTCATCACCGCAAAAGAACTTGAAAATAAACCTTATAGAGATATTGCAGAAGTAATCAGCGATATACCCGGGGTTGATTTATATGCAAGTAAAGGCAAAACAGGAAATTTTAATATTACAATGAGAGGTATTAGAGGCTATACTTTGATTTTAATTGATGGCAGAAGGCAAGGTATAGGTGGAGAAATAGGACCTAATGGCTTTGGAGAAACGCTTAATGCAACCTTACCACCACTTTCAAGTATAGAAAGGATAGAAGTTATCAAAGGACCAATGAGTACACTTTATGGAAGTGAAGCTTTAGGTGGTGTGATTAACATCATCACAAAAAAAGTGAGCGATACTTGGGCAACTTCAGTTAGTTTTGACACTCTTTTACATCAAGATAAAGCTTGGGGCAATACTTATAGTACAGGAATCTTTGCAAGTGGTCCTTTACTTGAAAAAAGACTCGGAGTGAATTTGCGTTTTAGACAATCATACAGAGAACAATCAGAAGTTATTCAAACTAGCACTAGAGGACAAAAAGTTCCTGCAAATCAAGCTCAAAGTCCTACAAAAGCAAACAATTTTAATCTTGGCACTCGTATCAATTTTTTATTTGATGAGCAAAATACTTTTACTTATGATGTAGATTTTTCAAAAAACCATTATGACAATTCAAGAGGACAACTTGGAACATTGACAACAAGTGGAACCAATGCAGGTGATTTAAGAGGTGGGTATGAAAGAAAAATGAACATAAGTAAACTTGTAAGTTTTTTTACTCATCAAGGTGTGTATGAGAAATTTCTCCTTAATTCAGGATTGCAGTATAATCGAGTTACAAACGATGGAAGACAAGTTGTAGGACAAAGCACTGTACCTTTTCTTGGACAGAACAGAGATATTCGTGCAGAAGATATTATTCTTGATAGTAAAGCTGTTATTCCTTTAGGATTAAAAAATATCTTAAGTCTTGGGGCTGAGTACAGACTTGAAAAAATGCGCGATAAAATTGCTACTCCGACAAGTTTTGACCAATACCTCATAGGTGTTTTTGCTGAAGATGAATTCAGCATACTTGAAAATTTAAGACTGACACTAGGCACAAGATTTAACAAACACGAAATCTTTGGTAACAATCTCTCGCCAAGAGGCTATTTTGTTTATAATTTTAATCAAAATTTTACCATAAAGGGCGGTATTTCTACCGGATTTAAAACTCCTTATGCCAATCGTCTTATAGCGGGAACTTACAATTATGGTGGGCAAGGACGTTTCCCAATCTATGGTAATCCAAATCTTAAGGAAGAAACTTCTATCAATTATGAAATCACAGCAGCATACACAAATGATTTTGCTACTCTTTCCCTTACAGGGTTTTTAACCGATTTTAAAGATAAAATTTCAACTGATTCCTATTCTCAAAATAGTATGATTCAAAGCTTAGGAATTACTTGCACAGCAGCTCGTTGTATACAAGCTACTAATCACGGTAAGGTCCAGTACAAAGGAGTGGAATTTGGTGCTGGCTTCAAACCTCTAAATAGTTTTGACTTGGATTTTGCCTATACTTTCCTCGATACGGAAATTAAAGAAAGTCAAACAGCATCGAATATAGGAAAACCCGAAACAGGGACATTAAAACACAATATTATCGCTAAAGCAAGTTACAAAGCGTTTAACAAAATCATTCCTTGGATAAAAACTGAATATCAAATAGATCGTTATATGGGCAATGCGGACATTAATAGGGAATACTATAAAAATGTTTTTTTAGCTTCCTTAGGTATAAGTTATGAAATCAACAAAAACTGGAGTATAAATGCCTCTATCTACAATCTCTTTGATAAAGACTTCACCGATTCCTATGAAACATATACAACAACTTCAAATAGTACGACAACAACAAATTTCATCAACACTTACAATCGTATCGAAGAAGGAAGGAGGTTGTATTTGGCGATAAATGGTAAATTTTGAGTTTAGAAACTTAGAAATTTGAGTTTTGATGTGTCAGTGAAAAAATAAAATGCAAGCTAAAATGATATTTTTAGCTACATTTTATTTTTCTACAATCCTTAAGCTTAAAATGTAATGCATTGTACTACAATCTTATACGACTAGGAGTTTTTTATGAAATACTTTATTTTTGAACTCTTGGCAGTTGTATTAGCAGAGTAAAGATACAACTCTAATGATTTAATAAAACAAGCTTTTGAAGATTGAGATACACACTCTCACCAAGCTCATAGAGTTCAACTTTGACTTTTTTATCTTGCGTGGTGTAGAGGAGGAGGTTTGGCATAAGACTTCACTTATTTTGGATTGTTTTATATGAATTTGCAACTCTTATTTCTTCCTGGCCTGCTTCTGTCGTATAAATTTTTCTAAATACTATATCAGCTAAATGTTCTATATCTTTTGCATTACTAATCTCAAATCTATCATCTTTAATAAAATCTTGCTTGTATTTAAGAGCATAATTTTTATATTCCTCAAATCTTTCTTTTACTTTTTCTAGCTCATCAACAATCATTGCAATCGTTTTAAGTTTTGTTTTCGGCAAAGATTCAACATCTAAATTTTGAACTTTTAAAAATGGATACTTTTCATTATCTTTAAAACACTCTATATCTTCTTTTGTTGCTTCTCTATAATATTTAGAAAAGCTAGGGAATACCAACCCTAAATCGCTAAATTTCCTAAAATATATCTTTTGTTCTTGCTGATTCCAATAAAGATGCGTGTAGTTTAAAATAGGTATATTGACTTTATTTGTCTCAATATGAGCCAATTTAATATCTGGCTTAAATGATAAATAAGTTTTTTCAACTCTAGCTGAAGGCATTATTCGTTGAATGTAGAGGTGAAATTTATCATTTATTTTTTCAAAAACATATAGAGTTTCTATCTTTTTTAAAGCGTCCTTAGTTATGCAATTATTTGTGTGTTTCATTTTGTCAAGATACTCTCCCATATCTTCATCTTTAGTTTTTATAAAAAATATTTCATTTTCACTTAGCGTATAATTTCCACCTCCTTGTTCTACAAAGTCAGTTTTGGGTATTTGTGTAAATCTAAAGTGTTTAAAGAGACGATTTTGCCATTGTCAAATTCGCACTATTCTATTACAAGAATCTAAAAATAATCTTTTGATATTCGACTCTATAAGGGTTTGCCATAGTGTCAAATATCAAAGCTCTCTATACTCTGTGTGTATATCCTTTGCCATATTGATATTTTCTCCTTGTTGATTTAATCAATCAAATATCTCTTCAGGAGTAGCTTTTATGTAATTTCTCATATCTGAAGTGGTGTGATTTTGTTTATTAAAATAATATAAAAATGTTTGAGTTCCTAAATTCTCACTGCCATTTTTGCCAAAAATATTTTCAAAGCCTTGCACTTTATCTCGCGGATTTGCCTCGTGTTCCAAGCCTTTAGAGTCTATGAAAATAATTTTATATTCTTTGCTTTGCTTATGCTTTAGCCAAAAGATGAGATTTGCATATAAAGATTATTTTAAAGGCTCACAAATGCTTTCTAAAATACTTTTTAATTTTTCTTTTAATTCTTGCTTAAGTTGTTTAAAGTTATTTGAATTGTAATTAATTCGTTCTTTTGTTATTAAATCAAAATGAACCAAATCTCTGTTTTCTTTATCTAGTGCTTTTATCTGTTTATTAAACAATAAAATCAAAGGTTTATTTTGAGCCTCTGCTAAACCAATCTCATAATAAACATTTGGACGAGCGTGTGTCAAATCGGCAATCATCAAATCACACTCCTTAATGCCATTTTTTATTTTTTCAATAATATCTTTAGATTCTCTCTTTTCTTTATCAACTCTGTAAGGTATATATTTATCACCCTGCTGATGTTCTTTGCTAAGCTCATATCCCTCTGCAATCAGCTCATTATAAACATCAACAATACTCTCCCAAACATTCTCACAATGTTCTCCAGAAAAAGCCATAGCTACAAAAACTTTTTGAATCCGAGAGTTATAAATTTCATCAAAGATATTAATTAAGCTCTCTAAATCTATTGATTTGGTCTTATAAATATGATTTTTAAGCACCCATTGTGTAAAAAGCTCTATCTTTTTTGTATTCTCTCCACAAATACAATAATACAAAAACACTAAGAATAAATTAGTATTTTTTGATACCCTTAAATCTTTATCTCTAAAGATAGTATTTACATCACTAAGGTTTGCTTTGATAGTTTCTAATTCTATTTTTATTCCTTTAGATTCTAAAAATTTAAAAAAATCCAAAAAACTACTTCTTTTGTTATCATTGAAAAGACTTTCTAAATTTGTGAAGTACTCCTTAAAATTACATTTTGAAATTTCTTTAGCATAATAGTAGGGCATTCCAAAAGATTTATCAGTTTTTAAAATCTCATTATCAAAGTTTTCAAAAATAAGCTTTAAGCTATGCTCTTTTTTTAGAGGAATAGCTTTAAAGTTTAGATTATGGAAAATCATTTGGCTTTGTCTTATATACTCCTCTTTTGTTCTAAAAAATATAACACAAATAGCAAGCATTGGGTTCTCAAGAAAAATTTTTTCTTTATTTAAATTTTCAAATGCGGTAATTCTATGATTTCCATCAATACGAAAGAAAATGTCTTTATCGCCTCTTTCTTTTAAGGTGTTTAAAGTCGCCACCTTAAAAGTGGAATTCTTAGGTTTTGGGGATTGAATGCCAATATTGAGCTTTTTAAATCCAAAATTGCCTTTTTGGTTTCCCTGAAATGCTTGATAAAATTCTTCTAGTCTCACTATTTCTTCATCATTTTCAGGCAAATAGCACCCTAGCACAACTTCAGGGAAAAAGAGATTTTCTCCCTTTTTCAAAAATTCTTGCAAGTCCTCATTATGCGATTTGTCAATTTCTATTTGGTATGCTTCATCAGGTTTTGAGATTCTCACCACATCATTAAAGTTTGCAAAGCCTCTAAAGGTCAAGAATCCTCCAACTGACTTTTCCATAATACCCTTTAGTTTCATTTTATCCTCCTAATATCATAGATTCTACTTGCTTTTTCGCAGATTCTAAGATATTTTTTGCTTCTTGTTGTAATTCTTTTGCTTTTTCTTTGCGTTTGGTGATTTCATTTGCGATTTGGTTTTGAATTGCAAGGGGCGGCAGGGGAATATATATGCTTTTTAATTCTGCGGTATTAAGATTAGGTTGAGCAATAGGTCTTTGCAATCTTGTTACTTGAATTTGTGCAAGACAAGATGCCAACAAATAAAGCATAAAATCATTTGTAACATTAGTATTGAATCTTAAAATAGCAATGGCTTGATTAACAACTGCAAATTTATTGCTTTTATATTGCGCAACCTTTCCAATGCTCCCAGCAATGCCAAACAAAATATCATTTTGTCGAAGCTGAACCCTTGATAGTAAGTTTTTATAAATATGTTCTTTAACAAATAAAGAATTTTCAAGATCAATATTAAGATTTGCATTAAAATTAACCAATCTTAAAAAGTGATATTTACCATTTTGCTCATAATCCTCGCCTTTAGCTTCTGGTGTTGAGCCAGATGCCAAAAATGTTAATATCTCTCCCAATCTTACCAGCTTATACCTCCCGCCGCTCCATACATTTTGTAAAGAATTTCCAAAATCAAAAATAGTCTTATCTAAAGACTCCAAAGCTTTTTGTAGAACATCAAAATCAATCTCTATTAAATCCCCCCCCCCAGCAGCAGAATTGTGCAATATCATATTTTCTACATCAATTTTTGCCGCACTTAAAATTTCTTTTGCTTGGTTTTGAAGTAAAGTAGCTTTTTCTTTGGATTCTTGTATAGACTTTACTAGTTTTTCTTGCACATTTAGCGGTGGTAAAGGGATTTTAAGGCTTAAAAACTCACTTACGCTTAAATGTTTTATCACTGCACCTATTGCCTTTCTATTTGCTAGGATATTTAGTAAATGCGAGGCTAAAATATTTTGCACAAAATCAATATTTACCTCTTTTTTTAACTCAAGCCTCAAGATTGCCCCGCTTATAATATAATCCCTGCTCACATCAGCCTTTAAACACAAGCCTATTGTGCCATCTTTTGAGTATAAAAGCTCATTGTCTTTAGGTTTAAATTCTTGTAAATTTTCATATAAAGATGCAGTGATAAATTTTTCAACTTTTTCATACATTATGCCCTCATTTTGAATATCGCTTACGCGAATAAAAGGGATTTGTTTATTTTGTGCATAATTCCCGCTTCCTACTTCTATGCCCTTTTTGAAATTTGCGATGATAGTAGAGAGGCTCGTCAGTGGATAAACGCTTTGAGCAAGAGCCTTTTCTAAATCGTGATAATATTTTTGATGATAACTCGGGTCAAAGCGATTGCCGCTTATCTCGCTAAATTTTTTTATAAAAGTGCGATTTTGTTCGCTCTCTTGCCCCGGTAATTTTATGCCTAATTCTCCTAAAAGATAGCTATCAATAGAATCTAAAATTTCTTTTGCTTCTTGTTCTTTTTCTTGTTTGATTTTATAAGCATTATCCATTATGGCGATGATTTGTTGTTGAGCTTCTTTTGGTGGAAGTGGAATAAGATAACTTTTAAGAAAATCTATATTTACGCCCGACTGATTATTCCAATTCACACAAGTATTAAAAAATACCTTATTTTTTTGATAAATATTAAAAAGAATACAAAGATACTTTGGTAACAAACTATCAGTATCTGTTTGAATTCTTGTTATATGGTTAGAGCATACAAAATTTCCTTCAACATCAAAATAGGCAGTTTTTCCTACAAGTTCTTGCGAATTTGTATTATTAAACAAAACTTCGCCCTTTTGTATCAAATGCTCTTTACTTACATTTTTTGGAGCATAAATATTTTTATCAAATTTTAATATTCCATTTTCATCTAAGTTTGTGGGTCTAATTTGTAAAATACCATTATTGCAATCTTCTTGATAATCTCTTCCAATGGCAAAACCTGTTTTAGCACTTTTTATAACACTAGCCAATGATTTAACTTCAAAATGTGTATTTTTTAAAAAGGATTTAGAACTAAAAAGTAAATACAAAGGGTCAAACCTACCCCCGCTTAGCTCACTCCATTTTCTTGTAAAGATTTCCATTTACTTCCCTATTTAAGCTTCATATTATCTTTATTTGACTATACTTTTGGTTCTTTCAAGGCGGATTCTTTTCCGCCACTTTCTGCATAATGCACCAAATCCTTATCAAAACTTGCTATCAAATTTTTACAAATTCTTTCAAGTAGCATTTCACTCATACTAAAACCTTAATAAACCTTTCAAGTTCTTTTGTAATATCATCTAATTCATTTTTGCCTGTGGGCTTACCTGTGGCGTCATAGCCGATATTTTCAGCAATCGCCATAAAGATTTCATAATCAAGCCCCTCTTCCTCAAAAAGTTTTGATTTTTGCTCTTGATAAAACTCTTGCATTTTACTTTGTAGGCACTCTACTTTTTCTTTGTATAGAGCATTAATATTTGCCTTTGCTTCTTTGTATTCGGTGGTTTCTTTGTCTGCTTTGTTAGGGTATTTCGTATCAAGTGTTTTCATCTCTTGTCTTTTTATTTTTTCAAAGTCTAGCATTTGCTCTTCATATTTTTCGCTCTTTTTAAGCTTATTTTGTAGCTTTTCTTTAAAATCTTTTATTGCTTGTGTCTGCTTCGGGTTGTATTTTTGTAAAAATAACACCGAGCTTTTTACTCCCGCACCTTTGTGAGAAAAAGCAGTTTGAGGCATAGAGATAACCGCTACAATGCGGTAAAGTTCTTCCAAAGAATCACGCACATATTGCAAACTAGAATTTGTCAAAATTCCATCGGGGATTACAATAGCTAAAATACCTTTATCTTTCAAAAAATTATGAGCTTGTTCCATAAATAAAATTTCTGTGCTTTGGTTTTCTTTTCCTTTTTCCTTTCTATAAGGTCTTAAATCAAGCCAAGAGATTTCGCTATTGCCAAAATTATATTGATGCAAATAGGCTTTTTCTGTTTGTTTAATCGTAGAGCCAAAAGGAGGATTTGTGATAATAAAATCAAAATGATTAGATTTAAAATTATTATTTTGCTTGTCAATCGTAAGCTTTTTTAATCTCTCTTTTAATTCTTGTTGCCCCTTGCTATCTTCTATAGAATTCTCATCAATAGGAGCTAATCCATCATAAGCAATCACATTTGTATGCCCATCATCGTGGATAATCATATTCATTTTAGCCACTCTTGCGATTTGTTCGTTAATTTCTATACCAAAAAGATTGTTTTGTGCAAAATCGTGCCAAAATCTTTTCCAATGCTCATAAAGTTTCGCAACTTTTGCAACCCTATCCTTAGTCTCTTTATCATAAGAATTATTTTGCATAAAATTAGCTAAATCATTTTTATAATGTTTATAAAGCCTTATATCTTCTTCGCTAATGCCAAATTTATTGCACGCCTGTTTGCGCACTTTATCTAAAGCACGAAGTAAAAAGCCTCCGCTACCACAACTCGTATCAAGCACGAAAGAATCGTTAGTAATAGGTAAAACATCTACAATAAATTTAACAATTTCTCTAGGTGTGAAGTATTGCCCAAAATCCCCTCTAAAAAATGAACCCATAAAGGTTTCAAAAGCTCTGCCTTTAACATCTAAATCTGTCTTTGAAAGATTAATTTTTTCCAAATATCCAACAACTGCCCTAATCTTTTCAGGGCTTAAGCGAATATCCTCTTTAAAAACTTCAGGGTCTTTTTTGCGTCCCTCTTCATAAAGCTCTTGAATCCTTGCCATAAGCTGCCTATTCATAATATCTTGTATGTTTGATTCTTCTTTATTATTTTGTTTTATGGTATAGATTTGAAATTTATAAGGTTCTCCATCTGGAGTATTTTTCTCGTCCCAAATCTTGCAAAATATCAATTTATCAAGCTCATCAAAAGCAGTGCTTGGATTTAGCTCTCCTCCTCCCCAAAGAGCGTTATGTGCTTGCTTAAAGACCTGCGTTAATTGGCTTTGTTCAATCTCTTGTAAATCAAAATATTTTTTGCCCTCTCTTTCACCACCTGCTACAAAGTTATATTCTAAAATTTCCTTTGAGCCATAACGAGGAATATTTGGGATAGGAATTCTTTGTCTTGGACGCTCTTTTGGAACTTCATAGTATTCATCTTTTAGACCAGAACTTACCCAAATATACGAAGCCAATTCCGAAACAGCATAACTAAAGGCTTGTTCTACCGCACTTTTAAACTCTAAATCTGAAATATCTTGTCTTTTACATTCAACGATAATATAAGGCGATTGGCATTGTTTGTCATTAAAAACAATGATGTCTGCTTCTTTTGTGGAGCTGCCCATTTTCACAGGCTCAAACTGCTTGATACACTCCACAGGATAATTATAGTGAAGTATGAGTTTAAGAAAACTCAAGGCTTGCACTTGTTCTTCGGGATTACTGTATTTGCGTTTTTTGTTTTGATGAATATAAGTAATGGTTTCTTTGTTTTGGTCAAAAGATATTAAACCCTTATTAATTCCTTCGTTGATTAAATCCTGCATTGAATATCCTTGATTTTTTCATAAGGTGAATTATACCTTGTGTGTAAAAATTTTAAGCTGTAATGGCACTTTTAAAGCAGCAATTTGATACTCTTGCAAAATAATGCTGTGAGAAAAGCTACTTAATTCTAAGGAGTTAAAAAGTGATTCAAAGTTTTGCATTTTAGATTCAAGGATTTCTTTGAGAATGAGCTTTTTTTCTAAAGAGTTTTTATTCTGTGCGGATTTTGCTTTACTCATTGAGTTTTCCTTGTGAGTGATTTATAAGTAGATTCTAAAAGCTCATCACCTTCTTTTTGTGCTTTAAGCAAATTTTCTCTTTACACTTTGAAGCAAAAATTTCATATTGTTCATAGGCAATTTGCTCCATTTGTACATTAGAAACACTGCCATTATCTTTTGAAATTTCTTTTCCTTGAAAGGTCAATAGAGAATTCACATTTTGCCTCCAAAAGTCCATAGTCAAAGTTTGTTTATCCTTTACTCTAAGCTCTGCAGATTCTAAAAATACATTGACTAAGCGATTAAGACTATCTAGCTCCTCTTTATTTAAATAATTTTTAGCGACAATCACATCGCCTTTACGCACAATACCACCTTTCCAGCTTGTAAGCCCCATATTAAGCTTATTTGCGTTTGCTCTCTCGCAAATAAGCTCCGCGACAGTCTTATGTGTAATTGCATACAAAAGTTTATTTTGCGTTTGGGCAAAAAACATTTGCGTTGCCTTATCACTTGAGTCATAATCTATACTTAAAGCAAAAAGTTCTCGCACTTTTTGATAAAACCTCTTTTCACTCGCTCGTATATCGCGAATCTGCTCTAAAAGCTCATCAAAATAATCAGTTCTACCATTTGGATTTTTAAGCCTATCGCTATCAACAAGAAAGCCTTTTTGTAAATAACTGCTTAAATGTTCATTTGCCCAGATTCTAAACTGCACCCCTCTTTTGCTTCGCACACGAAAGCCTACAGCTAAAATCATCTCTAAGGAATAAAATTTTACCTTGTATTGTTTACCATCATTAGCAGTATGTAAGTATTCCTTACATACTGAATTCTCTTGCAATTCCCCATCTTTAAGGATATTCCTAATGTGCATCGTAATATTTTCTCGCGAGGTGTCAAAAAGTTTTGCCATAGAATCTTGAGCTAAAAATATACTCTCACCAAGCTCATAGAGTTCAACTTTTATCTTTTTATCTTGCGTGGTGTAGAGGAGGAGGTTTGGCACAAATTCTAGTCTCTAAAAAATTCATAGCCGTTGTCTATAATTGCCTTACCATTATCTATTTTAATAGACTTAAACTTAAAATTACTACCTAAAGATGAAGTGCGATTTTTCTGAGAGTTTGAAGCGGGATAAATATAAATATTTTCTGTCATTTCTGAAGAAAACTCAAAAGCACTATCAAAATGTTCCTTATAGCACTTACACAAATATTCTAAAAATATTTTAGAGCTATTTATTTGTTTTAAGGCTTTCTCTTGATTTTCTTTACTCTTGCTTGATTTTATTTCGCAAAAACATATTTTTATATTTCTATTCTTACAAAGCAACACGATAAAATCGCAAGAATCTAAGTTCGGTTTTGTTTCAAAAAGATTTTTAATTGCTGAACATTTTTCTGCTTCTTGTCTAATAATCAAAACATCATCTTGATTTTTAAAAGTAAATTCTATTCTTTGAATAGCACTTTCTTTTTTCTCTTCTCTTACGATAAAACAAGAACTTTTTTCGTTTTGAGGGGATATTTTTAAATCTCTATGAATCGCATTGCGAAAATTTTTCAAATCTTTAATTGTCATTGCCTCGTCCTTTGCCTCTTATAGCCTCCTCAAAAATCAATCCTTGATTCTCATTTTGGCAATCAATAGGCTCATCAAAGGTTTCCATAAAAATACCTTGCTCTTGTGTGATTTCTACTGCTTTTAAAGTATTTTTACCTTTAATATTCTCTGCCAAATATGCCTTAACTTTCTTAGATTCTAAGCCATATTCTTTGCTATATCCTTGCTTTTTAAATTTCGTAATCTGCTCATTGGAAAGATTCTTTAACATAATGCAATTACTTAGCTCCCTTACAATATAATCACTATGTGTTGTGATAAACACTTTAATTCCTGCATTCACAAGTAAGACAAGCAATCTTGCTACAAGAATCTGATTTTTGGGGTGCAAATTGAGTTCTGGCTCATCAATCATTAAAATATCACCAACTTGCGCCCTATGCAAAACATAATAATTAAGCATTAAAAGGGAGCGCACTGAACTAGAAGCTCTTTGCACTAAAAATTTTCCTTTTGTAATTCTTTGTTTTGCACCGGGTGCAAACTCTATCCCCTCTGGGCTAACGATATACTTCCCGCCTATTACTTGATAGAGCAACTCTATGATTTCTTTATACAAGACATTTTCTTTTTCGCCCTTTTTGATGAAACTTGTTTGTTTAGCTACCTCATCAAGCTCACGCACAAAATAAATATTATCCTTTACAGGCTTTGGATAGCGAGAATACCTAGTGTTTAACACATTAAACACTGTCTCCTCTATATTTTTTCCATTTGCCCTTGAAATTTTCTCTACAATTTCATTTTTATTCACATCTAACTCTCTTTGAAACATTGTAGCACCTGTGCGTTCAGTGCTTAAAATAAATGCGTAAGGATAAAAACCTACAATAATATAACGAAACAAAGTTGATATAAAAATTTGCTTTCTTACACCAATATCTTTTTGCATTTTTTCATTAAAACGATTTTTGCTTTTTTTATAATCAAACAAAAAATATTCTCTAGTCGCTTCCAGTAATTCAAAATGCAAAGAATAAGAAAAATAACCCAATACCTTTTCTCGTATTTCTGCACTTTCTACCTGTTCTATATATGAAATCATTTCTTCCACAATATCTATATGAAACTCACTATTATTAAAATCTTCTTCTTTGCTAGCCAAGATTTCAGCTAAACTGTTCTTATACGCTATATTTAATGTTTTAAATAACTCACTAACAATACTTTTCATTATATTAGAGGAGATTTTCATTACACATTCATCCTCTATTGCAATATTTTTTAAAAACTTTTGCGTTATCTTTTCAATAAGATTTAAAAGAATATATCCTGTATCGTTATTAATATAATCCAAATATCCATACAAACTATAAGTTGCATAGGTTTTGCCTGTGTTGTTTTCACCACAAATAAGTGTCAAATCTCCTACTTCAAACTCCGCTTCATCAAGCATTCCGATGTTTTTAATATAAATTTTCATTTTTTATCCTTTCTACTCCCACCATAGTTAGCTTTTTCAGTTTTGGGTATTTATACATATCTTTTGCTGCTTATCAATACACCACTCTAAGTCTATCATTTAGGCTAGAATCAAGGTTTAAAAAGCTCTCTAAATCTAACTCTTCAAAGCCATCGATAAAAATATATTCATTTTGCGTGCCGCGTAAAAACTCTAGCACTTCCTTATCGCAACTTATGAGATAAAAGCAATCCTCACATTGATAAAGTTTGTTTTCAAAGATAGTTTTTAGAGGTTTGTCTAAAGTCTTTCCGCTTTGTAAGGCTAAGTTTATTGCTTTATCTAAGGGGCTTAAATCCTTATTGCTTAGGAGTTTGAGTGTGCCTTTTTCGGTTGTGATAAGTTCGGGTTTATCGCTTAAGGCTAGCACACTAAAGCCTAGATTTTCACCTTTTGGGTTTTTAGAATCTTCATAATGTTTGGCAATTTTTTCACTTACTCTTTTTACTCGCTCAATCGTTATATCGCTAATGACAGGATTCTTACTTTTTAGCTCATTTTTGCAAAAATCATAAGCGACTTTTGATTTATCCTCTAAAATTGGCTCATCAATTTGCACTAAAATAAACCGCCTATTGCCCCCATCCTCTGCGTTGAGCTCCATTACTGCTTGAGCTGTTGTGCCGCTGCCTGCGAAAAAGTCTAGGATAATATCTTTCTTATCTAAATTATTTGAAGATTGTTTGTTAGATACCAAAGAAATTAAATATTTGCATAATGAGACCGGTTTATTAAAATTAAAAATTTTATCTCCCATTATTTCGCTTAATTCACTTGAAGCTGTTTCATTTGTGCCGACACCATCTCTTTTTGAAATTTCGTTTGTTGGCATTACAATTCTTTCTTCTTGCCTACAATACCTAATAGAAAATTTATCGCTCTTAACAATCAAAAAAACATTTTGCAAAATTTCTAAATCTAATGTTTCCTGTTTCCAACGAAAATGACCTTTAAGTCTAAATGAATTAACAATTCTGCCATTTTCAACTTTTACATTATCTAAAAGTTCTATTTTATCTCTTATGCCTTTTTTATAGACTCCATTTTCCAAATTGCTATAAACATAATTTGCTGGAAAAGTTAAAATTCTTTCACTATTTGTTTCGTTCCATAATGGTGCATCTCCACCTTCTGAAATTCTTGCTATCATTTTTTGATTATCTTTTTCTTTTTGATAACATAAAATAAACTCGTGTGTTTTTCTTGTTTTATTTGAAGCAGAAGGCGGTGTTTGTGTTTTGTTCCACAAAAATGTTTCTACAAAATTCTCCTCCCCAAAAATCTCATCACACAGCAGTTTTAAATTTGCTTGTTCATTATCATCAATGCTAATAAATATCACGCCATCTTCACGCAACAAATCCCTTGCAAGTTTAAGTCGTGGAAGCATAAAGCTTAGCCAACCACTATGTGTGCGTGAGCCTTGTATGTTTCTAAAAAATTGCAAGGTTTCAGATTCTAGCTCTTGTCCATTCTCATCTATTTCTATTAGTCCTACTTCTTGCAAGATTGCCTTATAATCTTTTCTAAAATTATCGGGGTAAATGAAATTCTCATTTTTTGTATTGTAAGGAGGGTCAATATAAATCATTTTGATTTTTTCAGTATAAGCGGATTTTAGGATTTTAAGGACATCTAGGTTATCGCCTTTTATTATAAAATTTTGGGTGGCATTGCCATTTTTGTCATATTGAAAGGCAGAAATCTCTCTATTGTTAGAATCTTCTTTTATGAGAGGGCGGAGGGGCTTGAATGGCGAAGTCGCTCCCTCCTCCCTCTCAAACTCTCCCTCCACCCCGACAACGCTTTTAGAGGTTTGCACTTCGTGTGATTGATGTTTAGAATGGCAAAATGTTTCCTCAAATTTCAGCATTTTTTGCGTAGGGGTGCTATAAAGGGCATTTGCTAGTCCTTTGCCTGTGAAAGTGAGTTCATAGCCTTGTGCGTTGCTTATATCCTTACCTAATAGCGCGGCAATGGCGTTTAAGTTTGCTTGTCCTTCTTTTATGCTCTGTGGAAAGTGTGTTTTTAGCATTTCTTCAAGTGGATTTGAATCTTTGGTGCTATCAAGGATTTTTATGCCCTTTTGTGCTGCTTGTTTTTTATCTATCATACTTCATCCTTTGAGTGTGGATTTTATAATGTCGCGCAATTCTTGTGCCTTAATGCGCGTGGTAAAAATCACTTGGGTGTTTTTAAGATTTCTTTGCAAGGATTCAAAGAATCTTTTGGCATAATCTATCTTTTGTTGCTCTTGTGGAGGAATATCGCTCTCTTTATCATAGCCCTTTGTTTCGCAGACAAAAAAGATTTTTTGCCCTTTTTCGTCCTTTAACAAATATGCAAAATCTGGTTGATATGCCTTAAAGGGAGTGGGAATGCTAAATTTAGGGAGTTTAGCAAAGACTTCTATGCTCTTGCCCTCTACATTTTGATGTTCCTCTAATATCACTTCTTCTTCAATTGTAGAATCCCAAATGGCTTTATCGTAAAGATACTTATCGCTTGGCTTTTTATCTTTGCTTTCATATTTACCTAACTTATGTTTATAAATCTCATCTTTTGGCTCACCCTTGCTTGTATAAAGCGGGTCATTCTCGGCAAATGTAAAGGTCGTATTAGAAAACGCATTTTGACAAAATTCATAACTCACGCAAGAGAGTAAATTTTCGTGCAGGGAATCAGTGATGATATTTTTGAGTGTGGCAAAGGCTTTTTTGGGTGAATTATAAAAATTCTTGTGAGGAAGTGCGTTATAGATTCCACATATCAACTGAAGTGGTAAATGTGAATCTTTGGCAAAATCAAGCAAAAGTGCAGTTAGTTCTTTTTGTAAGGCTTTTTTGTAATCTCTGTCTTTTAGAGTAGTAGAATCTGCGATGATGATTTTATTTTGCTTGGCGTCATAGATTTTGCGTTCATAGGTGATAGATTCTTTTTCAATAGTGGCTTCATTAAATTTTAAGCAAATAGAATCTATAAGGGCTTGTTTTTGGATATTGTGGTAGGTGAGTTGTGCTTTGGCATTGATTGTGCGCCATAACTCTTTAAAATCTTTGGCTAGTTCTTTGCGGATTTTCACTTTTTCTTGGGATTTGTTTGCGTTAATAAGCTGGTCGTGTTTGTTGTTAGATTCTTTAAATCTCTCTAGCACCCCCTTGAAATCATCACCCAAAATCTCTTTTGCCTCCTCATTGTCTTTGATTGCTTCATAAATGGGAGAAATGATTTTGTAAGTGTTGTTTTCCTCATTGTATTCAATGACTTTTAGTCGCTTTCTTAGCAAGTAGATAAAATCATCACTTTTTGCTCTATTCTCTATCATTTCATTTAATACATTGCCATCAATAAAATCCCCACCAAAAACAAAGCTAGAATCCATAATCTCACGCTGCAATCCCTCTATAAAGCCTAGCTCCTCGCCACTAATTAGCATATCAAGGTAATTGATGTCAAAAAAGGCATTATCATTAGAATTTAAATAGCGGTGTGTAATGCGTTTGCCATCACTATTCACACAGATTCTTAAACCTCGCCCTACTTGCTGATGTCTGCTTGTATCGCTGTTAGAATTTGCTAATTTAGTAAGGGTGAAAATGTTAGGATTATCCCAACCCTCCTGCAAAGCCCAAACGCTGAAAATAAAACGCAAAGGAGTATCAAAGGATAAAAGCTTTTCTTTTTGCCCTAAAATCATTTTAATATCGTTTGCTTCAATATTTTCTTTGGTGTTTTCTTTTTTCTTTGTGCTTACTTGACTATCACCACTAAAATAGCCTTGATGAACGCGTAAATTTCCGCTTTCATCAAAATCTTTTGCTAGATAGTCTTTGTAGTTTTGGGGTAAATGTGGATTATTTAAAATCTCTTTGCGCTTTTGCTTATAAAGCCTTTCAAATTCATTTTTGATAAAAGGCTCGTCTTTGCCCTCTATTTCCCTAAAATCCTCAATATTTGGGATAAAAAAGAGGCTTAAGGCTTTGATATTTTGCGAAAATAAAATGGCTTCTTTTTCAAAATGCAAATCTATTGCTTTCTCAAGCAAAATGTTTATCTCAGATTTTTCTAGTTTATAAGACTTTGCTTTTTGCAATGTTTCTCCATTGCTTAAATATGCTTTGTCTTTGGCGATTTTTACGATACTCACGCCGCTTAGACTAGAATCCAATCTTCCTAAATCCACACCTTTTATAAAGGTGTCGTGCTTTTCTATTCCTGCCTTTAGAAATGAAAGCTTTGCGCTTTTGCCATTAACAGAAAGGAGAAAGGGTGCTTGAGAATCTTTAGAAATCGTATGCACACGAATTTGCTTCACAAGGTACTTTCTAAACGCACTAATGGAATCCAAGCAATATGCGACATTGCTTAATTCAAAATCTTTTTCTTTTGGAAAAGTCGCACCAAAACGAAAGTATAATGCACTAATCTTGCTAAAATAGGCATTAAACGCTTCGCCTTTAAGCAAATGCGGCTCATCAATAATGGAAATAGGATTAAGTGCGGCGATATTTTCAAAAATACTTTTTGTATCAAAAAGGCTTTCACTTGTTTTGTTAAGGATATTATCTTTTTTATCTATCGCGCTATTAGTTAGAATCAGCACACTTAATTCATCGGTGTTTTTAATATAGTGGTTAATAATTGCACTTTGGGATTTACTCCCCTCATAAGTGTAGATTTTAAGGTGATGTTTGTATTGGTTATAAAAGTAGTCTTTAGTAAGGCGGATATTTTGCTTAACAGATTCTAAAATCGCCTTTCTTGGTACAAAAATAATAAATTTGTTTTGTTTGAATTGCTTATGAAGTTCAAAAATAAGATTAAGATAGGTAAAAGTTTTGCCTGTGCCTGTTTCCATTAAAATATCAATATTGAGCTTATTGCTTAAAGCAATAATTGGCATAGGATTTTGTGCATAGAAATTTTGAAAGCAAATTTGGAGGTTTTGTACATTTTGTGCCTTAAAATCAAAATTTTGCAAAATCTTGCTGATATTTTCTAGGCAATCTTGCTGATAATCTTGTTTTTCAAAAATCATACTTACTCCATTTTAAATATTAATCAGTATTCTAACCATATCGGGCTTATGCTTTATTGAATTATCTTTAAGATTGTATGTGAAAGTTTCACGCAAAATAGGGGATAATCTTATATTCCATATCATTTTCTTCCAAAAACTTTTTCACGCCATAGTCTATATTTTCACAGCTTGTTATGAACACTCGGCGAATGCTCTTTTTGGCAAAAATTTTTTGATTTTGCTCTAAATATGCGGTGCAATCTCCTAAAAAGATTCTTAAATGCTCTTGTTTGATTTGCGAATGCTCCCAATTCTTGCATTGAATCAAAAGCGCCTCTTTGCCTTTATATGCAATGATGTCAATGCCTTTATCGCGCCACCCCTCCTTAAGACCCTTAGGATACACTTTGTAACCCTGCTGTTTGTAATGCTTAACAATTTGCAATTCGTATTTATCGCCTTTTTGCTTATTGTGTCGCGCATTATTAGAATCTCTATTATTCCTACAAACATAACTCTTGCGTTTTCTAGGAAAAAGCGCAAAAGATAATAGTTTAAGCAACATACCCATAACAAGCTGCTTAAAATACTGCTTAACTTTTATTATAACACTTAAAATCATCATCAAGCGGACAATTCTCTAAGCTTTTTTGAGAAAATAAAAATCGTCCATCACAGACAAAGCCAAGTTCTATCCAATTCACGCTATTTAGCTTATCGCATAGAATTTGCAGTGCTTTGCTATCTACTTCAAATTTAGGAAAAATCGCTAGAATTGAGCCATCATATGCTTTGCATTCGTGGAGAAAAAAAGGTTTTTGATTTCTTGTTTTAGTATTTACATAAATGCGTGGAGCTTTGCTTTTATAATAATCCCTACCCCATTCCCACCAATTCTCCTCACTAAATTTTTTTATTTTTCTAGCCAAAAGCTTATTTTTAAAATTTTGCAAATACTCTGAAGTTTTGCCATATTCTCCATAAATCATTTTTCTTGTCTTGCCACTTTTTGCAGTAGTAGAATTTACAAATTCTACATTACCAACCTCATCATTTGCAAAGATAGAATCTGCTCCACTTACTGCCCCAACTTTTACAAAAAACAACTCATTAAAAGGTATGGTATAAGATTTTTGTGTAAAAAGAATTTGTCCATTAATACAAGTAAAATTTTTCACACTTTGTGTTTTGCGTTTAAAATTTCCTTTTTCAAAACGCCATATTGCGCAGTTTGGTTGGGCATTCTCAAAAATCTTTTTATCGCCTAAGTCATAAAAATGTGTGATTGTGCCTTGAGAGAATAAAAACTTATTGAGGCGAATGCTTGAAGTGGATTTTAAAAAATCTCTAGGAGTGATAAAAATCAACTCTCCACCCTCATTTAAATGTAAAATGCACTTATAAATGAAAAATAAATAGAGGTTAGAGCGCATATCAAAAAGATTTTTATAAGGATTTAAAAGAAATTTTGTATCTTCTACAATATCTTGGTAACGCACATAAGGAGGATTGCCGATAATAGTATCAAATTTTTCACTTATAGGATAGGCAAAGAAATCGCATTGCAAAATTTTTTTATCTTTAATAACATTGCTATCAATTTCTATGCCAACTTTATTGCTTGGCAGATGCAAGAAAAATGCTCCATCGCCACAACTTGGCTCTAAAAAACGAGGATTTTCACGCTTTTTAACACTTTGAATGAGCCCTAACATTTCACTTACTATATTTAATGGGGTAAAAACTTGTCCCAAATATGCGATATTAAGAGAATTTTTTGTATTATTAGGCTTTGTCATTGTTTATCCTAAATTCAGGAAAGTACTCTAAAAACTTATTATAGATTCTAGCTCTTAAGGCAAAAGATTTTGCCATAGCGCCTAAAATAAAATCTTTTGCCTCTGTAAAATTACGATTTTGCAAAATCTTATTTTTTGCCCAATTTGCTTGAAATGGTAGATTATTGCCATTTGGAGTTAAAACATTAAGAGATTTGAGACTTGTTGCAAAAATATCCCTTGTATCATTTTTATTTATAACTAAAAAGTAATAATCTCTTGAATTTTGTTCTGCATTTGCACGAATTGCTTGAAAAAATTTTAACCAAGAAATTTCATTATCAAAATGTGGAATCTTGCCTGTAAAGGCGTAATAAATGCCTAATTTGCAATTTAAATTATCTGTGCTCAGTTTTGTAATTTTGATATTAACAGGATAAAAATCTCCATTTTCCTCAAAAGAAAAATCAAACCAATCTCTCATATTTTGGCGATTAATAACAAAATTGCGACATAAAAGATTAAAAATCTCATCTTCATTAAAAGCAGAATTAACCCTGCCATCGCGTGAATTTATGCTTAAAGTTAAATTTTGCTGTTGTAAGAATTCTACTATTTCATATAATTTTTGAGGAAAATTTGTCGCCATACTCTATATACCTCTCCATCTTCAGGCACTCTAAATTCTCTATTTTCATCTGCTTCAAGCGCTGTATAGAGTAATCCTTGCTCGTTTAGCTCATTCATAGAGTCAGGTTTATTATTCCATATCCTAGTACAGCGAAATATCGCTAAAACCACTTTTAGCGATATTTCTTTGATGAAAATCCTTGATTTTCACACCCAAATAGCAATCCTCTAGCTTGGAATAAAATGCTTTTTGATAATCCATAATAACCACTTTCAATATTTATAACTATTTATTTACTTTATCTTACAATGATTCTACTGTATCACACATCTACCACTTGCACATTGATTAACCATACTGCTAAGAGGCAAAACCCTACTACCGCGCCTATCATCGCCTTCTCCAGTGCAATTATTGTTTGAAATAAAGGCAGCAAGCGGATTGTGATATATCTCTCTTAATTGCAAATGAAAAAACAGATAAATATTTATTCTGCCACCTTGTGTTAGTACATTCAATGCTTCTTGAGGATTTCGTGCGAAAGAATTTGTTAATCTTTGAGTATAGTTTTCATAAGTAGCATTGAGTACATTTGTAGGTATAAACTGCACTCCATTAGGACTTCTAAGTGCTACTATTGCGTGCCCACTACGTTGTCCTCTTTGATTGGTGGAAAAAATTTGTACAACCCACATGGTGCCTAGAGGCTGTGTAAAAAAAGACTGCAAGTTTCTTTGAATATCTCTGTGATTTGTGAAAAAATTTGATGCAATCCAAAAATGTCCGGGAAATAAGCTAAGAGCGATAGAACGGTACATTTGTGCAGCATATCTAAATGTATCTGCTTGACTTAGTCCTGCTGGAATTTGTGAGGCGTTGTATGGTTCTAATGCACTAGCAAGAGCTGGGTAGCGCATACGAAAAGATATGAATGGATTGCGTCCATATTCTGTATCAAAGAAAAAACCCCCTGATTCTAATGGAGTAGATGGATTTTGCGTCATTTCAGCTATAATTTGATAGCTTTGCAACAAACACACACCACAATCTCCTGCTCTTGCCAAAGTGCCATCGGTTGTCGTGGCAATTTGCCAAAGTCTCCTTTTCCACGCCTCATTTAAAACAAAGTGAGGCGGTACTATGGATTTAATATTTTGTGTTTCTTGTAGCGTAGTATTATAACCTATTGCTGGACACATAGGCAGAGAATCGCTTAGGTTGGCATTTACAAAACGTTGCCAATTTTGCAAACCATAAGCGAATCGAAAATATGAAGTTTGCCCTTTATCTGTATCTTTTGCCAAAAAATAAGACTTTGCAGTATATGGTACACCCCAATGTATGCCATATTTAGTAACTCGCAAGAAATTCCCTAAATAATCTTTCAGCATAGCTTCATTATTGTCTGCAAAGCTGAAAAATTCCCAAGTTTTAGTGTCATTTGCAAGTTTTTTAGCGTGAAAATTGCAATTTTCCCAACTTACCCAATTCCAATCTTGGCTTCGTGTTTGCGTGGAGTTAAGACACAGCATTTGTGCGTTAGATGTATTATATTGGGCTATGTAGCCATTTTCATAGTTAAAATAGAGATAAAGCGGTTCATCTTTGATCGATTCATTATTGCGCATATAATATAAATCAAAACCTCTTTCAGTGATAAAGCTCCAAGCAATGAAACTTTTTTGAACTAAGCTTGGAGGAGTAGCTATGTCTCTTAGCCAATCTTGCATTTGATAGAGAGTGTATGAGGGTTTTTGCTTATTTTTTACTTTTTGCAAGATTAAAATACCATTTTTAAGCTCAAGCATATAATCTAAATGAGGGGTATATAATGCATTGTCTTTGACTGTAAAGCTTTGACTTGTATCATTTACATTACAAGGACGTAATACTAGAGCTTTATCAAGACTCTCATCTTTGGCACTTAGGCATACCCAAGTATTTTTTACTTCCCAAGCTAAACGACTAAAGACATCATATCTAGCTTTTATGGCTTTATCACACGTCATCAATCCTACATATCCTTCATTATCCTTAAAAATGGGACTAAGACACCCAATTTTAGAATCCATTATGATACGTAGCGGTTTATCTTTAGGCATATCAGCTAATTTTTGGGGAGATTGTGCCAAAAGAGGAAAGAATATAAGAGAAAAGAGAAATATTTTCATTATTTACCTTAATTAGTATTTTTTATAGTTTTACACTATTTTATATTAATTACAATTAATTTCATTAAATAACAAAAGAATTTTATGCTTTCTAATATGACACTGCACATTAAGAGAGAACAGCTAGTACCCTCTTTTTTCATTTTATTTTTTGTTATATATCTTTTCAACTCTACAATTTTTTAGTCCAAGTATCATTTTTATAGCTTGTATCATATTTGACTTTAGAAATTCTTTCCTTTAACGTTTTTCAATGAGCCCTGTTTTTATTAAATTGTATTTATCAAGCAAAGACTTATGTGAAAAATTTTTAAAATTTCTAGCACTAGCTCGTATCATTACTTATCATAAAATTTTGAAAAATATTTTAAACTTTCAATTATAAATGAAATTATGATTTACAAAATCTTATTTTAGCTCAATTTTCCTGAAAGAAAAGATGATTATTTGAGTCTCTTATGTATCACTAAAAATAACAATCTTTAGAAATTTGTTCCGAATTGGCGTGAGTTCTTTTAAAAGAAAATAGAGTTAATTTCTTGAAACTGAATATAAAAAATGATAAAATCGCAATATCTTAACGCAATGTTAAAACTTAAGGTTTTAAAAGCTAAGAGTTTGCAAATCTAGAAGTTTTCAATGACGTATTTATATCTTAAATCGCCTTTATACTTGCTTTTTCGCTGTGCTTTACCAAATATGATAGGAAGTTTTTTCCTTTCATTTTATTTTATCATTGATGGAATTTTTGTAGGAAAGTTTTTGGGCAGTGAAGCCCTTGCTGCAATGGGGATTGTGATGCCATTTATAATGGTGGCTTTTGCTCTTAGTGATATGGTTGCTGTAGGTGCTTCTGTACAAGTTTCAATGCGACTTGGAAAAAATAAGTTGAAAGAAGCTAGAATTATTTTTAGCACTTCTTTAGTTGTGATTTTTTTAATTTCATTATTAATAAGCCTTGTATTTTATTTTCTTTCACCTTTTTTAATCGGGCTTTTAAACTCTGAGGATACTCTTAAAAATTTAGCCTTAGAATTTTTAAATATCTTTTTATATTTTATGCCTTTACTTGTTTTTTATTATCCTTTTGATGTGTTTTTACGTGTTTGTGGTAAGAATTTTTATTGTATGATAATGAATGTAATTATAGCCTTGAGTAATATTTTCTTAGACTATCTTTTTATCGTTGTTTTTGGGTGGGGACTTTATTCTGTAGCACTTGCCACTTGTATAGGTTTTAGTCTTTCTGTTCTTTTTGGGCTTTTACCTTTTTTGTTTAACCGTTTAGTTTTACAATTTAGCAAAATTTTGCTTGATTTTAAAATTTTATGTAATATTTTTTATAATGGAAGCAGTGAATTTTTTGGCTCTATTTCACATTCTGGTTTTGCAATTTGTATTAATGTGTTTTTACTAGAACTTGGTGGAAGTATTGCTGTGGCGGCTTTTGGTATTATTATTTATATTGATAGTCTCATCACTACTCTTGTAATGGGTCTTAACGAGGCTCTTATGCCAGCTCTTAGTTTTAATTATGCTAGAAAAAATTCAAAGCAGCTAAAAGCACTTATTTATTATACTTTTGGAGCAAGTTTATTTTTTTGTTTTGTTGCTTTTGTTGTTTGTATCTTATTTAGTGAGAATCTTGTAAATTTTTTCACTAATGATACAACTTTATTAGAACTTGCTTCTTTTGGACTTTGTATCTATGTGTTAAACTATCTTGCTGCTTGGTATAATTTTACTGCAAGAAGTCTCCTCACTTCTTTGAATCAAGCTAGTGCTTCTTTGATTTTAGGTTTGGCTCAAAATATTTTCATCCCTCTTTGTATGCTTTGTGTGCTTGCCTATTTTTTAGGCTTAAAAGGAATTTTTGCAACTGCCTTTGTAAGTGAAAGTATTTGTATTATTTTAAGCATATTTTTGATAAGTAAAACCCTGAAATTTTAAGAATTTTGCAAATCGAAAATGAGTTCATTATAGGATTTTTGAGAATTTTTACAGAAATCACTAAGTAGTGTTATGCTGTTTTGAATGCTTATTTTTTCAGCTTCCAGCAGTTGAGAATAAAGTTTTTCAATGTCAGTTATAGCTTTTTTATTAGGCGCTCTACGCACTGAATAATAGCCTATGATATTGCCATTGAGGTCAAATGAAGGAGTAATATTTGCAAAAACCCAGTAAAAATCTCCGTTTTTAGCTTTGTTTTTAACAAAGGCAAAAATTTCTTTTCCTTCTTTGACGTATTGCCATAAAAATTTAAAAACAACACGAGGCATATTTTTATGACGTACAATATTGTGTGGTTTATTTAATACATCAGCCATTCCATAACCTGCGTATTTTAAAAAATCTTCATTGGCATAGACAATTTTTCCCGAGAGGTCTGTTTTAGAGGTGATAAGCGTGTCTTCGCTTAGAAAAATTTCTTTTGACATTTTTTATCCTATTTTTAGTTTTGTTAAAAGTGCGGCACTTTTATTTTCTAAATCTTTAATATCTTTAACTATATGGTCATAATTTTCTTGATTGATATATTCAAGTTTTGATTCTTCAATAGCCTTTTTAGCATTAGAAAGTATAAATTCTTTACCTTCATCAAGTTCTCTTTGACTAATAAATTCTAGTATGAATTCTCTAGTCTTTTCATCATTAAGTATATTTGAGATGACATCAGTACTATCTAAATTAAAGTTATGTGTACCATTGAGCGCTAGATAGATATGAGATTTATAGAGTATGTGATCGATCTTAACAACAGAAAGGGTGAGTCTTTTTGCAAAGCTTTCAAAATTTGTGCTTAAAACTTGAGAATTTTCTTCAAGTTTTGCAAAGGCTTGAGAAAAATTAGTGATTTTTTCTTCGGTTTTACCAACTATATCAAAAACCTGCTCACCTGCTGTTTGGATATTATTAAAATCTTGTTGCATTGTTTGAATAGCGATTGAAATTTCGCTGGTTGATTTTTGAGTTCTTTCAGCAAGCTTTCGTACTTCATCAGCAACAACAGCAAAGCCTCTTCCGTGTTCTCCTGCTCTGGCTGCTTCTATGGCAGCATTTAATGCTAAGAGATTGATTTGATCAGCTATATCTCGTATCACTTCGACTATTGAGTTGATATTTTGAGAATTAGCCACAAAGGTTGAAACGCTTTCTTTGCTTGAATTTGCAAATTCCATTAGCGAGGACATTATCTCTTGTAAAGAATATATCTCATTGCCATTTTCTGTAGAGACCTTAGTGATGAAACCCACTATTTCATAGATATTTTTCATCTGTGAAATATCGGTATTGAGAGAATCTGAAATTTGAGACATATCTTTATTTTGATTGTCAAGACTAAGATCCATCAAGGTTTTAGAAAGCGCATTTTTAAAGGTTTGTTTAGCTGTAATTTCTATGTTTGAAAGAGATTTATTGATAAATTCAATGTTATGGGCAAAAATACCTTTTAAACCTTGACTTAAGGCTTTGCGGTAAAATTCTCCTTTTTGAGAACAGGAAATTGAAGTATTAATCTCGCGTAAATATGCTTCAAGTCTGTCCATAGTGTTGTTAAGATTATCAGCGATTTGGACGAGTTTTTGATTTTTGTTTTTTATATAAACAATCCTTCCATCAAAATTCCCTTCCTTAAGTTGCTTACAGAGGGCGTCAATTTTGTCTATCATCAATTCTTCGTAATTTTTTATTACAAACAAAACAATAAATAAAGCGATAAGCACGATGAAAAATGCTATTGCTAAAGAATTGCTGTAAAATACAGCAAAAATTCCTAAAAAGCTTAGTATAGAACCGAGTAAAAATATATTTTTCATTATTGACCTTGAGAGTTTATAAATTATTAAAAATTTTAAGGATTTAAAATGAATTTTTTAGATTTGTAAGTCTATTATAAATAATCTTAATAAAATATTAACTAAATATTAATTACAGTAGTGCAAAATCCAGTTTAAATTTAGAATTCATTTTATGAATTGACCTATATACAATAAATATTCTTAGCTTCTATAAAACTGAGTAAAAAAGTATATAGCATTATCATTCAAGCAGAATTGAGTTTTTTTGAATGTATTTATACAGGTTTATTGTATTAGGTGTTGTAATTTTTAATTCCTTTTCGGGGTTACAAGCATATTGACATATCTACCTTCGAAATTTGGTTCTTTTTCTCTGCTCGCTTTTTCTTCAACCATAGTCCAAATTTTTTCTAAAAGAATTATTCCTGATTCTGGTGTTGACATCTCTCGTCCTTTTAAAAACACACGAAATCTGACGTGTTTGCCTTGTTTTAGAAATTCTAAAGCGTGTTTGACTTTATAATTGATGTCATTTTGGGCAATTTTGATAGAAAGTTTAATTTCTTTAATATCAATAATTTTTTGTTTTTTCTTTGCTTCTTTTTGTTTTTTTTCCTGTTGGTAGCGGAATTTACCAAAGTCCATTATTTTGCACACAGGAGGTTTTGCATCTGGAGCTATCATTACAAGATCTAAGCCTAGACGATTTGCTATATCTAAGGCTTCGTTACTACTGATGATACCATAAACCTTGCCATCATCACCTATACATCTTAATTCATCCGCTCTGATTTCTTCATTGAGTAATACTTCTTTTTCTTTATTCAAAAATGCACCTCATTCATTTTTTCCTTAATTATAATAATAAATTCTTCCAAGCTAAGATTTTTTTGTTCTTTTGTTCTCCTATCTCGCAAAGCAACACTTTCTTTAGCCACCTCTTCATCGCCTAAGACTAGAATCATAGGGAGTTTTTGTTTTTCAGCTGTGCGAATTTTCTTACCGAGACTTTCATTTTTGGTAAAAATTTCGCTATCTACCCCAAGTTCGAGTAAAATTCTTTGAATTTTTTTAGCATAATCAAAATGTATCTGTGAAATAGGTACAATTCCTATTTGAGTTGGAGCTATGAAAAACGGAAATTCTCCTGCACAATGTTCAGTTAAAATTCCAATAAATCTTTCAAAAGAACCCAAAATAGCCCTATGAAGCATTACAGGCCGCTTTTTTTCATTATTTGCATTTGTATATTCAAGTTTGAAACGATTTGGAAGATTAAAATCAACCTGTATAGTCCCGCATTGCCACTTGCGTTTTAAGGCATCTGTAATTTTTATATCTATTTTTGGACCATAAAAAGCTCCGCCGCCTTCATCTATGCCGTATTGCAAACCTTGTTCATCTAAGGCTTCTTGTAAGGCTTTTGTTGCTTCTTCCCATATTGTATCATCACCTATGGCTTTCTCCGGTTTTGTTGAAATTTCCATTTCATAAGAAAAATCAAAAATTTTCATTAAACCATCAACAAAAGATAGAATTTCTAAAACTTGTTCTTTAATTTGACTTGGCATACAAAAAATATGTGCATCATCTTGAGTAAATTCTCTTACTCTGAAGAGTCCGTGTAAAACACCGCTTTTTTCGTGTCTGTGTACAAGTCCGTATTCAAAGAATTTTAAAGGTAAATCCCTATAACTACGTACCTCACTTTGATAAATTTTTATATGTCCAACACAATTCATAGGTTTGATTCCATATTCTTGTTCATCAATTTCTGTGAAGTACATATTTTCTTTGTAATTGCTATAATGCCCACTAATTTTCCACGCATCAGCTTTTAAGAGTTCAGGTCCTCTCACAGGTTCATAAGCTCTTAAGCGATGGACTTTAAACAAAAACTGCTCAAGTTTTGAACGAAGTCTTGCACCATTGCTTAGCCATAAGGGTAAGCCACCACCAATTTCTTCATCAAAAGTGAAAAGTTTTAATTCTGTACCAAGTTTGCGATGGTCTCTTTTTTTTGCTTCTTCTATGGTATGGAGATATTCTTTTAAACTTTCTTTATCTGCAAATGCTGTACCATAAATCCTTGTAAGCATTTCTCTTCTTTCATCACCACCCAAATACGCTCCAGCAACACGCGTGAGTTTAAAAAATTTTAAAAATTTAGTATTTGGTATATGGGGACCACGACATAAGTCTTCAAAATCACCTTGTTTATAAATGCTCACTTCATTGTTAGGAATTTTGAGCAAAACTTCCTGTTTTAAATCATCATATTTAAATTTTTCCAAAGCTTCTTTTTTTGTAAGAATGTATTTTTCTATTGCAAAATTATTCTTAGAAAGTTCTTTCATTTTCATTTCAATTTTTGTTAAATCTTCTTGAGTGATTTTGGATTTGACTCTAAAATCATAGTAAAATCCATCTTCGATAACAGGTCCTACAAAAAATTGCACTTCAGGGTATAAAGCTTTAAGAGCCTGTGCCATCAAATGCGCACAGGAATGCCTTAAGAGTTCTAAACTTTCTTTAGAATTGTTAAAGAATATTGCTTGAAAGTTTGTAGAATGAGCACTTTGTAAATCGATTATTTTTCCCTCATCAAAATAAGCGATGATTTCTTTTTCCATTTCTACCTCAAAATTTGCTCTAAAATGAGCTTAGACTTATAATTGTAGCTTTAGTAGGCTTAAACTCATTTTAAATTGAGAAAATCATCGTTTCGGGTTGTAATACAATGAGAGCTTATTTTTCCATAGTTTAAAATGTTACAATGAGAAATTACCAAAGGACTGTCAAAATCTTAATTTCACTTGCTTTGGTTTTTATCATCTTCAATACAAGCTAAAAGACTTAAAATTAAAGTGTAGAGATTTAGGAATATTTAACTAATAAGGTTTTAATTCTTTTTTTGGAGCGATGATTAAAGCATAGCTGCTATTGTATCCTACTCTTTGTTGAGTCCTAAAGCTTAAATTCGCTTCCAGCATCTAAAATTTCCGCTGTGTAGAGGTAAAAAAAGATGAGTCCAAGGGCTATGCGGTAGATTCCAAAAGGGATAAAACTTATCTTAGAGATGAATTTTAAAAAGGTTTTTATAACAAAAAAAGCCACTAAGAAAGCAGTTATAAATCCTATGGTTAAAGGGATAAAAGAATCGATATGAGTGAAAATTTGAGGTTCTTTGTAAATACTGTATGCTGTTGCGGCAATCATTGTCGGTATGGCTAGCAAAAAGGAAAATTCAGCAGCTATTTTGCGATTAAATCCTAAAAGCAAACCACCTATAATGCTTGCACCACTTCTTGAAGTTCCGGGTATTATCGCTAAAGATTGAAAAACGCCTATGCAAAAGGCTTGTTTAAAACTAATTTGTTCTAAAGAAGTGATAGTAGAGTTTTTATTGTGATGAATTTTTTCTATAACTATGAGCACAATACCCCAAGTTATTATCATCAATACAACTACATAACCATTAAACAAAAAACTGAGATATTTCGCAACGAAAAGTCCTATAAGTCCGGTAGGAAAAAAACCAACTGCAAGTTTTAAGCAAAGCATAAAACTATGCAAAAGTTTTTTCCAAAACACGCAAAGTACCGCCAAAATCGACCCAAGTTGAATAATAATAGTAAAACTTCTCCAAAAATCATCAATTTTTATCCCTAAAATCGTCATTCCTAAGATCAAATGTCCTGTTGATGAAATGGGTAAAAATTCAGTTAAACCTTCTATAATTCCAAGTATAAGTGCGTATAAATTTTGCATTGTAGCCTTTATTTTTTAAGATTTTTGATATTGTATTATAATTTTCTAATAAGTAAGGTATAAAATCCAATAATTCCAATTCCCATTAAGATACGATCGCTGATGAAGTGAAGATGTTTTTTGTGTTTTATTAAGAAAGGCTTGTTTGCCTAAAAATACATAGCTTAAAAGCAAAGAAAAATCAAGCATTATCCATACAATTACAAGCAAAAAGAGACTAAATTCAAAGAAGTGCTTAGGTGGATAAATTGTGGAAAAAAGGCTATGAAAAAGATGATGTCTTTAGGATTTCAAATAGCTATCATAAAGCCTTGTGCAAAAAAGGATTGTAATTTGAGACCATCTTTAATTTGAATTCATATTATGTTTTTTTGAAATTTTCTAAAAATGATGAAAATCCTAAATAAAATATAAACACACAACCTAAAAGTGAGAGTCAAAAGAGAAGAGTTTCAGAAACTATGATGATTCCTAAAATTGCTATAATAGCAATAAAAATGAGTATGAGTGAGGCAAAATTTGTTCCAAGTATTGTGAGGAATCCTGCTCTAAAACCCAGATTAAAGCATTTTTAAGTACAAGTGCGACAACAGGACCGGGTGTGATAATGAGTACAATCACAGCAAAAAAATAAGCAACAAGGAGTTCAAAATGTATCATTTTTTAACTTCAAAGGGCATTTTACAAGTTGTTTTTGCAGTGGTTCATTAAGTGTATATTGCTTCCATTCTAATTTGTTTTTATCGCCAAAAAAGCCAAATTCTTGAGTAAAAAAATCCTTGATTGAATTTTTTTACTCTTTTTCTTATAAAAGTTCTTATTTTTTCCCTTTAGCATTATTAGGTGTAACAAAATCAAAATTTGTTCGAGGATTGATTACAAAAGTTAAATATCTGCCTAAATTTCTATTTTTTAGGATTTGATAATAAGGACAAGAAACATTAAAAACCATTCCATTTCTTCAAAACAAAAGCACCATTGAGTATCGCTTGTATCTTTTGGAATATGAGAAAGCCATTTTTTATTATCATTTTCGTGCAAATTTTGAATTTGTTGGCACGCGAAATTTTGCTCTTCTTCTAAGTTTTTAAATTTTTCTTCAAAAAAGATAACCAAAGGGCTTTTTATTCTTTCTTGCAAAGGTGTACTTTTACAAAAATTTGCATATTCTCTCAAAGAAATTATGAAAGAATTGTGATTGTTTTTGTCGATGAAGTTTAAAAAATACTTTTATTTTCAAAGGCAGATTTTGCAAAAATACAGGGAAAATCCTCATTTTCTAAAATTCACAAAAATCCTTAAAAGCTTTTTTCTTCCAAGGAATTAAATGAGAGCTGAGTAAAGTATTTTGCTTTTGTAAATTTATTGTTTTGTCTTTTGATTTTAAAGCTAAAGTATATCAAAAATTCCAAAACATAAATATTTTTCTATAAAATTACTTCATTTCACATTAACTTCACTGAAAATTTTTATACTATCTGTATTAAAGGAGATGAAATTGAAACGATTTTGTATATTTTTCTTAGTTTTATTTTTTGGAAGTTCTTGTCTTTTTGCTGATGGGATTAAAGTGCATGGAGTCATAGCAGAAGTATATGAAAACAATAGAACTTTGGTACTTGATTCTGCTTATGGCGGTGTTATGGCTATAAGGGTAGTCCCACATACGGAAATTGATATGGACAATTGTGGGTTTTTTGGTATGGATAAACACGGCAGATGGAAGGATTTAAAAATCGGTGAATTTGTTGAGGTAGAGTTGTATTACACTTCATACCAACCAAATGCAATGTCTGTACCAGTGGCAAAAGAAATTCAAATAGAATGTCATAGAAGAGCTTATTGAGAATTATTTTACTTTATTGCACTGTTCGCCTAAATTTTCTATGGTGCAACGAACTTCATCGCCACTCTTTAAAAAGGAATTTAAACTCATTCCAACTCCACTTGGAGTTCCCATAGAGATGATGGTTCCAGCTTTTAAACGCATTCCAGCGCTTAATTCTTCTAAAACATAAGCAATATCAAAAATAAAAAATTTCGTGTGAGAATTTTGGCGAATCTCCCCATTAACAAAACTTTGAAGTTTTAATTGCGGCGGATAGGTAATTTCATCTGCACTTACTAAATAAGGACCCATAACAGTGCTACCCTCAAGGCTTTTTGCACGGTAGAATTGCTTGTGTCTTTTTTGCAAGTCTCTTGCGGAGAGTTCATTGATAATAGTATAGCCAAAGATGTATTTATAAGCATCTTGCGCTTTGATTTTATAAGCTTCTTTGCCTAATACAAAAGCAAGCTCACATTCATAATCAAATTGAGTAGTAAGATCTTTATGAGATTCAATTTCTGCATAAGGCGCACTAGCTTTATTACACCGTTTGCTAAAATATACAGGATACTTCCTTTCTTCAAATTTTTCTCCTTTAAAAGTAGCTGATTCTTTGGCGTGATCTAAAAAATTAATTCCTAAACAAATAATATCTTGTTTTGGTTCTTCGATAGGAGCAAGAAAAAATTCTTTAGAAATTGTAAAAGATGGTACTTCAGTCAAAGTCTGTAATTTATGTTTGTGTTTTTCAAAATGAATAATAAAATCGTTCATATCGCTAACTTGTATGCCTAAATCTTTTAAAAAAACAACTTCCAAAGCTTCATTTAGCACTCCAATTTCTGGTTTGCCATCCCAAAGAATATTTACAAATTTCAAAGGCATCCTTTCTGTATCGATTTATTATAACCTGTTTGTATTGAATCTAAAAATATTTTTTTAAGATAAAGGATTTGTTTCACAATACCTAGCTTGAAGAAATTCCTCTTTGATGTTTTTTTGTGAAACAAAATCAAACTCTTTCCCTTGATACCAAAATTTTAGACGTTGCGAGTGCAAACACAAGCGGTTTGCACCAGTCATTTGTATTCTTTCTTTTTGAGTGAGAGTTTTGTCGAGTATTTTTTGGATTTGATTTTTATCTAAACCATAAAGATATTCACCTATAATAGGGTATTTGCTATAAAATAAATGCAACCGTATTTGATGTTGTCTGCCTGTAAAGGGTTTGCAAAGTAAAAGTGTGCAATCCTCAAAGTTTTCAAGTATTTCAAATTGTGTGAAAGCTTCTTTTCCATTTTCGTTTATATCCATTCTTGTTTTATGTCCGTCATAATTTTCATTTAAAGCCATAGCTTTATGGATACTAAATTGTTTTTGAACTTTTCCTCTAACAAGAGCAACATATTCTTTATAAATTTGTTTTTTTTCAAAAAGTGATTTTGTAATTTGCTGTGCAATTTTATTTTTAGCTACTAATATAAGACCGCTTGTTTCTTTGTCAAGTCTGTGAGCCACACAAGCTTTTCTGCCCCACAGATGCCAAATTTCATCACAAAGGCTGTATAAGCAATGTCTTCCATTTGGGTGAGTGAGTACCCCACTTGGTTTTTCAAGAATGGCAAAATCTTCATTTTCATAAACAAGTTCGACCCCTCGAGGCTTATTTTCATAGACTATAAGTTCTATTAATCCGTTCAGTATGGCATTTTTTTCTTCTACAAGTTTTGTATTGCAAAAAAGTCTTTTTTTATCAATAAGTTTTTGAGCCTCATTCATAGGAATTTGCAAACTTTCCATAAGTATTAAAAAAGCTTTTTTTCCGCTGTTTTTTAAGCTGATTTTTTTATATGGCAATTTAAAATCCTTTTAATATAATTTAGTTAAAATTGACTTCGTTTTTTCAAGAAAATTATAGCTTAAAAAAGATTTTTATTGAGAGCGGGGTTTTAAATGGTTTTCCGATATAGCCGGGATCTTATGGCGAAAAAGTGGGATTTAAAAGCAAAATATACTGCTTGGCTTAAAGTAGAACTAGCCGCTGTAAAAGCTTGGAATACTTTAGGTTTTGTTAGTGATGAGGATTGTAAAAAAATTATTCAGAATGCTTCCTTTGATATACAAAGAATAGATGAAATCGAAAAAAGTACAAAGCACGATGTTATAGCGTTTTTAACAAGTGTTAGTGAGAGTTTAGGAGAAGAAAGCCGTTTTGTGCATTATGCAATGACAAGTTCTGATTGCATTGATACTGCTATGGCTTTGCAAATGAAGGAAAGTTTAGAGCTTATAATACAGGATATAGATGAGCTTTTATCTGTACTACGCAAACGTGCTTATGAACATAAAGACACTTTAATGGTTGGCAGAAGCCACGGAATTCACGGTGAGCCTATAACTTTCGGACTCGTTATCGCAATTTGGTATGATGGAATTCTTCACGCTAAAGAGCTTATTCTTCACGCTAAAGAGCTTATAAGTTATGGAAAGATGAGCGGTGCTATGGGAAACTTTGCCCACGCTCCTTTAGAATTCGAAGAGGAAGTATGTAAAAATTTAGGTTTAAAACCTGCCCCTATCTCAAACCAAATCATACAAAGAGACCGTTACGCACAAGTTATTTCTGCCTTAGCTTTACTTGCTTGTTCGTGTGAGCAAATTGCTGTGGCTTTGAGACATTTTCAAAGAACAGAAGTGTATGAGACTGAAGAGTATTTTAGTACCGAACAAAAAGGCAGTTCAGCTATGCCACATAAAAGAAATCCTGTTTTAAGTGAAAATATCACAGGATTATGTCGCATATTGCGTTCTTTTGTGTCTCCAGCTTTAGAAAATGTGGCTTTATGGCACGAAAGAGATATTTCACATTCAAGTGTAGAAAGATTTGTTCTACCCGATGCTTTTATTACAGCTGACTTTATGCTTGTACGTTTAAGAAAACTTATTGAGAATCTGCTTGTTTATCCAAAAAATATGATGAAAAATTTAAATCTTACAGGAGGACTTGTTTTTTCTGGAAGAGTGCTTTTAGAACTCCCTTTAAAAGGTATAAGTCGTGAAAATGCTTATAAAATAGTACAGAGAAATGCTATGAGAGTGTGGGAGGATTTACAAAATGGGAAATCGGCACTTAATGAAAAAGGCGAAAGTCTCTTTCTGCTTGCACTTTTAAATGATGAAGAATTAAAGGCAAGTTTAGATGAAGAACATATACGAAAATGTTTTGATTATAGTTATTATACGAAAAATGTTGATGCAATTTTTTCAAGAGTATTTCAATAGAGGTAGAAACAGATGAAGGTTATTAAAAGAAATGGTCGTACAGAAGAGCTTGATATATCAAAAATTAAAAAATGTACCTCTGATGCAATAAGAGGTTTAGAGGGCGTCAATGTAAGCGAACTTGAGCTTGATGCAAAAATTCAATTTAGAGATGGTATTTCTACTGAAGAAATCCAAGAGACACTTATTAAAACTGCTGTGGATAAGATAGATTTAGATTGCCCAAACTGGACTTTTGTAGCAGCACGACTTTTTCTTTTTAGTTTGTATAAAAAAGTTGGGAATATGAACCGTTATATACATTTGAAAGAATATTTTGCAAGAGGGGAAAAAGAAGGGAGAATTTTGCTTGGGCTTAAGGAAAAATATGATTTGGATGATTTAAATGCTTATATTAAACCTGAAAGGGATTTGCAATTTACTTATCTTGGTATTAAAACTTTATATGACAGATATTTGATAAAAGATAGTAAAGCCCAACCTATAGAACTTCCACAACAAATGTTTATGGCGATTTCTATGTTTTTAGCTCAAAATGAATTTAATTGTCAAGAATGGGCAAAGAAGTTTTATGATTTAATTTCCAAATTTGAAGTAATGCTTGCTACTCCAACTCTTTCAAATGCACGAACAACAAGACACCAGCTTAGCTCTTGTTATATAGGAAGTACTCCTGATAATATAGAAGGTATTTTTGATTCATATAAAGAGATGGCTTTGCTTTCTAAATTCGGTGGAGGTATAGGTTGGGATTGGTCGAAAGTAAGAGCTATGGGAGGAAGTATCGATGGGCATAAACATGCAGCAGGAGGAATAATCCCTTTTCTTAAGATCACAAACGATATTGCAGTGGCAGTTGATCAGCTTGGTACACGCAAAGGTGCTATTTCTGTTTATATTGAAACTTGGCATATGGATATCAATGATTTTATTGATTTACGTAAGAATTCTGGAGAAGAAAGAAGAAGGGCACACGAACTTTTCCCGGCTTTATGGGTGAATGACTTATTTATGAAAAGAATACGCAATAATGAAACTTGGACTCTTTTTGATCCTTCTGATACTCCTGATTTATGTGATTTATATGGAGAAAAGTTTGAGAAGCGGTATGAGGAATATGAAAAGGATCATACCATAACAAAAAATATCGTCGATGCTAAGGAACTTTGGAAGAAAATTTTGCTTAATTATTTTGAAACAGGACTTCCTTTCTTATGTTTTAAAGATAGTGCAAATAAAACGAATCCAAATGCACATTGTGGGATTATCAGGAGTTCAAATTTATGTACTGAAATTTTTCAGAATACTGAACCAAATTACTATCAAATTAAAGTTGTTTTTGAGAATGGACAGGAACATCACTATGATGAAGAAGAAATAGTTTTTATTGACGGAGGATATGAAAAACCTGCAAAAAAACTTTCAACTCTTGATAGTATTGATGGAAATAAAATTTATATAGTAGAAAAATTTAAAAATGATGGAAAAACTGCTGTGTGTAATCTCGCAAGTATTAATCTTAGTAAGGTTTATACTGCAGAAGATATTGCTAGGGTTGTGCCAACAGCAATCCGAATGCTTGATAATGTTATTGATTTAAATTTTTATCCACACATTAAGGTTAAAAATACGAATCTTAAATCAAGAGCAATAGGACTTGGTGTTATGGGTGAAGCTCAAATGTTAGCAAGTAAGCAAGTTCATTGGGGAAGTGATGAACACTTGCAGCTTATTGATTCTATTATGGAACAAATTAGTTATGAGGCTATTAATGCAAGCTCAAATTTGGCTCTTGAAAAAGGTGCGTATGCTGATTTTAAAGGTTCAAATTGGAGTAAGGGTATTTTCCCTATTGATGTGGCAAATACGAAAGCAAAAGCACTGACCTTGCGTGATGGTTTGTTTAATCAAAGCGAATGTGATTGGGAAAAATTAAGGGCAAAAGTAAAGAGTAATGGAATAAGAAATGGTTATTTAATGGCTATTGCGCCGACTTCTTCTATTTCTATACTTGTAGGTACGACTCAGACCATAGAACCTGTGTATAAGCGTAAATGGTTTGAACAAAATCTTAGCGGAATGATTCCTGTTGTTGTACCAAATTTGAATCTAGAAACTTGGCAATACTACACCCCAGCTTATGAGCTTGATCAAAAGATTCTTGTTAAAGCTGCTGCTGTGCGAGGAAAATGGATAGATCAGGGGCAAAGTTTAAATATTTTTTTATCTTTGGAAAAAGCAAGCGGAAGGTATCTTAATGAGATCTATCAACTTGCTTGGGAGCTTGGAGTAAAATCGACATATTATTTAAGAAGTGAAAGTCCAAATAGTGATATAACAGACAATGTAGCCGATAGAAGTATAGAATGTGAGGGATGTCAGTAACCTATAAAACATATGGTGTGCTTTGATAGACATCATAATTGAGCCAATTTGAAAAAATTGTGTTTGCATTTGAACGCCAGTTATATTGTATCTCTCCTTTTTTGTTGTAGTAGTTTTTTGGTGCTTGTATTTTGCCATCTCTTTGAAATTCAAGTTCTAAGGTATTTTTTGTATATTCAAAATGTCCCAAAATAAAAATATCTCGTTTGTCTCTTAGCATACTTATGCCGGCTTCTTTATTTTCAAGGAGAATTTTTAATTCTTTTTTATCTTTTACCTGTTTCTCGTTAATATGACTGTGTCTTGAATGAGGCATTAAAATCTTTTCATTTAAATTTGTTAAAATTAAATCCTGTTCTTTGACTGTATGGACAAACACTCCAAAACATTTTTTTCTTAATTTCTTTTTTTTAATCCCATAAAAATGATACAAAGCACCCATTGCTCCCCAACAAATATACAAAGTGCTTGTAACATTACTTCGCAAAAAATCAAAAATCTCAACAAGTTCTTTCCAGTATTTTACTTTTTCATACTCCATAAGTTCTACAGGTGCTCCTGTTACAATAGCTCCATCGAATTTTTTGTTTTGACACTCATCAATTCCTTGATAAAATTTTTCAAGATGCGATAGAGGTGTATTTTTACCTATATAAGTCCTTGTAGAGATAAAGCTTATATGAATTTGTAAAGGAGAATTTGCAAGCAAAGAGAGGATTTGATTTTCTGTTTCTATCTTTGTTGGCATAAGATTTAAAATCAAAATTTCTAAAGGTCGAATGTCTTGTGAAATTGCTCTTTGTGTGTCCATAATAAAAGCGTTATTTTTTAACACTTCAAATGCTGGAATCTCTTTGGGAATGATAACAGGCATTTATTTCTCCTTGTTTGTGTATAGCTACGCTCTATTTTTCAATAGCTTTTTTTAAATCTTCTATCAAATCATTAGTACTTTCCAAACCTATACTTAATCGTATTGTTTTTGGAGTAATGCCTGCTGAATACAATTCTGTTTCACTTAATTGCGAATGAGTAGTTGAAGCAGGGTGTATTATTAAGGATTTACTGTCTCCTATATTCACAACGATTGAATACAATTCTGTGCTGTTACAAATTTTTTTTGCTTCTTCAAGGCTTTTTGCTTCAAAACTTATTAAACCGCTTGAAAGTCCATCTTTAAAATAAGATTTTAAAAGCTTATTGTAAGGGCTTGAGGGCAAACCGGGATAATGCACTTCTTCAATCAAAGGATGATTTTCTAAAAATTTGGCTATTTCTAAAGCACTTTGAGAATGTTTTTTTATACGAAGTTCTAAAGTTTCAAGCCCTTGCAACAGTATCCAAGCATTCATAGGACTAATACAAGCACCCGTATTTCTAAGCCATTCTAAAAGTACGCGAATGCAAAAATTCGGTAAAGCTAAAGTGTTATAAACCATTCCGTGATAACTAGGGTCTGGAACATTGAAAGGCTCGTATCGAGGATTGTCTTTTAAAAGCTCATTTAAACCTTCTCTTTCTATGATGGCTCCGCCTATGGCAGAACCTTGTCCATTAATGTATTTTGTAAGACTATAAATGACCACATCTACGCCAAAATCCAAAGGACGGTGTAAAAATGCAGTTGGTACTGTATTATCGCAAATACTTATAATTTTGTATTTTTTTGCTATTTGTGTGATTTTGTTTGTATCAGCTATTGAAATTTGAGGATTTGAGAGGCTCTCGAAAAATATACATTTTGTTTTTTCGTCGATAATATTTTCAAGTGAAGCTATATTATCAATATCAAAAACTCTTCCTTCTATATTAAATCTTTTTAAAATATGAGCAAGTAAAGTTTGAGAACCGCCATAAATTTTATTTGCATAAACGATATTATCTCCAGAGCTTGCTGTATTAACAAGTGCATAAAATAAAGCTGATGTTCCACTTGCAGTGATAATGCTAAATGCACCTCCTTCAACCGCGGCAAGTCGTTTTGCTAAAACATCGACGGTTGGATTTGTCAAGCGACTGTAAATATTGCCAAGTTCTTTAAGGGCAAAGCGATTTCCGGCTTGTTCTAAGCTTTCAAAGCTGTAAGCAGAATTTTGATAGATAGGTACACTTAAAGTTCTTTGTGTGTCATATTCATATCCTGCGTGAAGTGCAAGAGTATTTTGTGTGAAATTGTTATGCTGTAAATTTGCCATTAATATATCCTTTGAATTTTGTAAATAAAACTTGATGTTTGTTTTAGTAAAAAAATAAATAGGGATTTACAGCGTGCTAAGCACGCATATACAATAAAGTGGAAGAAAGAAGAGAAGAATTAAAGCTAAACTTAGTATGAGGGAGTGTATTCACTTATCTCTCCTTTCTTAATCTTTAGGGTTAAATATAAATTCCATTATACTTAATCATTCTAAAATTTATCTTAAGAACTATGATTCTTTATATATACAGTGTTCAAACAAAAATCGGTGTTCATTTGGCAAGGTATTAAAAAGAGTATTGGCAAGTTTTCTTATTTCCCATAGAGCCGATTTGGAGCTACGAAGTGAGAGGAAGTTTTGCAAACTTCTTGCATTGATTGTGAGTGTAAGCTCTGTTTTGTAGCTTTCTGGCAAACAATATTTGGCAAGGTCTAAGGAAATACTTTCTTGCAAAATTTGACGCAAATTTTCTAAGGCTTGAATGCTTGCATTATCGACTTTTTCATTTCCACACAAAACAAGATAACGGGCAGCATTTTTAAAATCATTTATTTTAAATTCCCCTTCATTTCTCAGTTCTTTTAAAGTGTATCTGGTGCTTTTTACACTAGGACTTGTGTGTCTGTGCCTTGAAAGTTCTTGCAAACAAGCTCTTGAAATATCTTGAATGTAAAAAGTGTAATTTAAGTGTTCTAAAGTTGAAGCGTGCTTGAATTTATTTCCAACTCTGTCAATAAGCTCTTTGTCTTTTTCGCCACCATTATCACCTTTTTCAAAACTTTGCCAACAAGTTCTTGTAGCGTGGGAACATACTGAAAGTGGAGTATGAAAAAGTAAAGTAACTCGCATACAATATCCTTTTTAGTTGTATTGTTACATTTTTTGCTTAAAATTCTAATAAAGTTAAAAAGTTATAATTTATCTAAAATTCAAGGTTTAAACGAAAATGGAAAAACAAACAAAGTATATCTTCGTAACAGGAGGTGTTTTAAGTTCTTTAGGTAAAGGCATAGCGGCAGCTTCTATTGCCACACTTTTAAAAAATTCAAAATTGAAAGTAAGCATACTTAAGGCCGATCCTTATATTAATGTAGATCCCGGAACTATGAGTCCTTTTGAGCACGGAGAAGTTTTCGTAACTGATGATGGAGCGGAGACAGACTTAGATTTAGGACATTATGAGAGATTTTTAGATGAGAATTTAAGTCAAAATAATAATTTTACCACGGGTAGAGTATATCAAAGCGTTATACAAAAAGAAAGGTGTGGAGCGTATCTTGGCAAAACTATTCAGGTAATTCCGCATATAGTAGATGAGATTAAGGAACGTATTAAAAAAGCTGGAGTTAATCAGGATTTACTTCTTGTTGAAATAGGCGGAACGGTTGGTGATATTGAAGGTTTGCCTTTTTTAGAAGCAATCCGTGCCTTACGTTTGGAGGTTGGAAAAAATAATGCTATGAATATTCATTTGACTCTAGTACCTTTTATCAAAGCTGCAGGTGAGCTTAAAACAAAGCCGACTCAACATAGCGTGGGCGAACTTCGTCGTATAGGTATAAGCCCTGATATGATAATTTGTCGGAGTGAAAAATCTTTAGATAAAGATTTAAAAGATAAAATAGCCATTTCGTGCGGAGTAGAAAAAAATTGTGTTATAGAAAGTGTTGATGCAGCAAGTATTTATCAAATTCCACTGCATTTTTTAAAGCAAGATATTTTAAATCCAATCGCCAATGTTCTTGGTTTAAAAAATATAAAACCGAATATGGAAGAATGGGATAGTTTGGTTAAAAGAGTTATTGCTCCAAGTGATTCGGTTGTGATTTCTTTTGTTGGAAAATATGTTGATCTTAAGGAAAGCTATAAAAGCCTTACAGAAGCCCTTATTCACGCAGGAGCGGCTTTAGATGCGAAAGTAGAACTTAAATGGGTTGATAGTGAAAAACTTGAAAATTTAGAACTTAGTGAGGTATTTAAAGACAGCAGTGCAATTTTAATTCCCGGTGGTTTCGGATTTCGTGGAATTAATGGTAAGATGAAAGCCATACAATATGCAAGAGAAAATAAGATGCCGTTTTTAGGCATTTGTTTGGGGATGCAACTTGCTTTAATAGAATTTTCTAGAAATGTTTTGAACCTTGAAGATGCTAATTCTACAGAATTTGATGAAAAATGTAAAAACCCTATTGTTTATTTAATTGATGAATTTATAGACTTTAGCGGTACAAAACAAATTCGTACAAGCAAAACACCTTTAGGCGGCACTATGAGACTTGGGGCATATGAATGTCAATTAAAAGAAAATACTCTTTTACATAAAATATATAATGGGAGAAAAAGTGTTATAGAAAGACATCGTCATCGTTTTGAAGCTAATCCAATCTATCGAAAACAATTTGAAGATAAAGGTTTAATTATAAGTGGGGAAAGTCAAGGACTCATTGAAGCTATTGAACTTAAGAATCATCCTTTTTTTCTTGCCGTACAATTTCATCCCGAATTTACCTCAAGACTTGTAAGAGTAAATCCCGTTATTTTTAATTTCATTAAGGCAGCTATGGCTTATGAGAACAATTAATAAAAACGAACTAAGAAAGATTTTAAGACTTCGCTTTGAGAAGGATTTACACACAAAACTTTGTGATTTACCATTGCCTTGTTGTTTAAAAGATGCTTATAAAGGGGCAAATCGCATTAAAAAGGCTATTGAAAAAAATCAGAAAGTTGCTATTGTTGGTGATTATGATGTTGATGGAATAATTTCTTGTGTAATACTTTCTGAATTTTTTGATGATATAGGCTTTGATTATGTAGTTCGTATTCCAAACCGCTTTAAAGATGGATATGGTTTAAATGCAGAACTTATTAAGGAACTTGATGTTGATTTGATTATTACTGTGGATAATGGTATAGCAGCTATTGAAGCTGCCAAATTGTGTAAAGAAAAGGGTATAGATTTAATTATTACCGATCATCATACTCCACAAGATGTTTTACCTGAAGCTTTTGCAATTATTAATCCAAAGCAAAAAGATTGTGATTTTCCCAATATAGAAATTTGTGGGGCACAAGTTGCTTGGTATTTAATTGCTGCTTTAAAGGAGCTTTGTAAGCTTAATTATAATATGAGTAAATTCTTAGAACTTTTAGCTATAGCCATAATAGCTGATATGATGGAGCTTAGAGATTTAAATAGAGCTTTGGTTCGCAGAGGATTTGAAAATATTAATAAATCCAAAAGAGCAGCATTTCAAGCAATAAAACAGTACTATCAGAAAGATAAATTTGCTCTTGATAATATAGGTTTTTTAATTGCACCTTTAATCAATAGTGCTGGCAGAATGGATGATGCGAGTATTTCTTATGAGTTTTTGCATACCAAAGATTTTAATAAGGCTTGTATCTATTTAGGACAAATTGTTAATTTTAATGAAAGTCGAAAAGATGAAGAAAAACAACTTTTTGAAGAAAGTTTAACCCAAGTTAGAAACGAAGAAAGTTGCGTGATTGTCGTTGGCGAAAATTGGCACGAAGGAGTTCTTGGAATAGTTTCGAGTCGTTTAGCAAAGCATTACAATAAGCCAGCTTTTGTTTTTTCTCTCAATCAAAACAAACTTAAAGGTAGTGCAAGAAGTGTTGGAAAAATAGATATTTTATCCTTAATTTCAAAAGCAAATTTTTTATTGAGCAATTATGGCGGACATAAAGGAGCAGCTGGACTTAGTTTGAATTTTGAAAACTATGAAAGTTTTAAAAAACTTGTGCAAGATGAATGCAAACAGCTTTCAAAAGAGAGTTTTTGTGATTCTGATGAAGTTTTGGGAGTACTAGAACCAAGTGAGATTGATTTTGAAATGCTTGAAATTTTAGAGTTTTTTGAACCTTTTGGTTATAAAAACCCACGTCCGTTTTTTATTTTAGAGAATTTAAATGTGAAAAGCAAAAAAATACTTGGTAGAGAATCAAAACATCTTAAACTTATACTTACTAAGGAAAATAAAACTATAGAGGCTTTATTTTTTAATTTTGATAAAGAGCCGCAGATTAATGAAAATATTAGTCTTTTAGGCAGTATTTCTAAAAATGAATTTAAGGGACTTATAACACCGCAATTTATAGTAAAAGAGATACTCTAAAGCAATTTTTTTTAAAATGTAACAAAAATTGCTACTTTATGCAAATTTTTTACTTTCAGCAAAAATTAATAATTTATGTTGTATTTCATTAAAGTAGTCCTCTATGCTTTAGAGGGTTTGAAAATTTTTTTAAAGGAGATATTATGGCTATAAAGGGTTTTGCTATGCTTGGTATAGGTTCGGTTGGTATTATAGAAAAAGAATACTTAGAAGAGGTTACGACTGGTAAAAAAATTGAATGCGGTCCCTTAGATGCTATATTAAAGCCTATAGCGGTGGCACCTTGCACTTCTGATTTGCACACTTGTTATGAAGGTGGCATTGGCGAGAGAAAAAATATGTTCTTAGGACACGAAGCTGTAGGAGAAATTGTAGAAATAGGAGAGCTTGTTAAAGATTTTAAAGTTGGAGATAGGGTTATTGTTCCTGCTATTACTCCAAATTGGAATGCTATTAACGCTCAAAGAGGTTTTGCACAACATAGCGGCGGTGCTTTAGCTGGTTGGAAATTTTCAAATTTTAAAGATGGTGTTTTTGCGGAAAAATTCCATGTTAATGATGCTGATGGCAATCTTGCCCATTTACCAGATGGAGTTGAGGCAGTTGAGGCTGTGATGTTGTGCGATATGGTAACAACGGGATTTCATTGTGCTGAAAATGCAAATATCAAACCCGGTGAGACTGTCGCTGTTATAGGGCTTGGTCCTGTCGGACTTATGTGTTGTGCAGGAGCAAATTTAATGGGAGCAAGTGAAATTTACGCTGTTGATTGTGTAGATTTTAGATACGAAGTAGCAAATAAACACTATGGGGCCACACATTATATCAATTTTTCAAAAGCTTCTTTTCAAAGTCAGATAAATGAATGTACCAAAGGAAGAGGTGTGGATAAAATTCTTATTGCAGGAGGAGGTGTTACAACTATAGGTGATGCGTGCGAATGTCTTGTCAATGGAGGAATAGTTTCAAATGTTAATTATCTTGGGACAGGAGAAAATATTACCATACCTCGTATAGCTTGGAATGTTGGTATGGGGCATAAAACGGTAAAAGGAGGATTAACTCCCGGTGGAAGATACAGAATGGAAAAACTAGCACGACTACTTCAAACTAAAAAGCTTGATGTTAAACCAATAATTACACATAAATTAAAAGGTAAATTTGAAGCTATAGAGCAAGCTTTAGCTATGATGAAAAATAAACCAGAAGGATTAATCAAACCTGCAGTTGAAATTCAATGGTAATGATATGAGTACTCTTTGAGATTATTTACATTGTGAGATAATTTGTTAAGTTTTTTGTATGTTTGATTTAAGAAAATGATGGCGCAGATAAAACCAAAAATAACACTTTTGGCTATAGGTGGTACTATAGCGGGAAAAGCTAAAAATTCTATTGTTTCGACATTATACAAGTCAGGGGTTGTTGGGATTGATGAATTGGTTAATACTATTGATGAGCTTAAAGACCTTGCTGATATTAGCGTAAAGCAAATTGCTAATATTGATAGTGCTAATATAAGCGATGTAATTTGGCTTGAACTTGTTGAGCATATCAATATAGCTTTTTCTCGCGGAGCTGATGCAATAGTACTAACACACGGTACTGATACTTTAGAAGAGAGTGCCTATTTTTTAAGTCTTGTTTTAAAGAGCGATAAACCTGTTGTTTTGGTTGGTGCTATGCGTCCATCGACAGCTTTAAGTGCCGATGGACCTAAAAATCTTTATAATGCGGTGGCTTTAGCAGTAAGTCAAAATGCAAGAGGTGTTTTGGTTACTATGAATGATAGAATTTTCAAACCGAGAGAACTTGTAAAAACGCATAGTTTTAATGTTAATGCTTTTTCATCGTTAAGTAGTGGAGATTTAGGTTATATAGTTGATGGACAGCCTGTTTTTTATAATAAAAGCACAGAAATATCTCAAAATCTTTTTTTTAATATCAAAGAACTTAAGGTTTTGCCGAAAGTTGATATACTCTATAGTTATGCTAATGATGGGAGTGGTGTGGCAGCACAAGCTTTGTTTCAAAATGGTACGCAAGGTCTTGTTATTGCAGGCAGTGGAGCTGGAAGCATACATAAAGACCATAAAGATATGCTTAAAAGACTTTTAAAACAAGGGCTTTTTGTTGTTGTTAGCTCACGCGTCCTTTGTGCCGCAGTTGTTTTGAGTGATGAAGATAAGAGTTTAGGTTTTATCAGTGCTCACAATTTAAATCCACAAAAAGCGAGAATTTTATTAAGCTTAGCTTTGACAGAAACAAAAGATATTGTAAAAATACAGAATTATTTTTTGAATTGTTAGTTTTAATCAATTTTAATATGCAAGATTAAGTATTGAAAAAATTTATTTTAAATAAATTAAAAAATATTATTGCATTTATACAAAACACAGATATTTTAATCGAGTATTCTCTAATAATAAATTCAATTTATTCATATTGTAAAAGTACATTAAAAGTAAAAGAAAATGAAATATTCAAT
>NZ_JAPHNA010000014.1 GCF_026241315.1 Campylobacter sp. MIT 21-1684
AAAAGCAATGCTATTCTATTTTAATAATGTATAAAGTTCAAAGATTTATCTCATTATTTTTAGCGATTTTGAATAACTTGTGTTAATTTTTTCAAAAGATTTTCTAATTTTTAAAATTAAAACCTTTTAGAAACTCACTAAATAAATTTTCGTTGCAATTTTAATTGATTTTTCAATTTCACTTATTTTTTAATTCTTGTGCTAAGTAATATCCAGTGTAAGAACCGCTTTGTTTATGTTCTTTTGCAAGTTTTTTTACAGAACCTGTAGCAATAATTTTACCACCACCAACTCCGCCTTCTGGTCCCATATCTATGATATAATCAGCATTTTTAATCACATCAAGATTATGCTCTATAACAAATACTGAATTTTTTAGTTCAACCAAATGTTGTAAAACAAGTATGAGTTTATTTACATCTTCAAAATGCAATCCTGTTGTAGGTTCATCTAGTATGTAGAGTGTTTTTCCTGTATCACTGCGACTTAATTCTTTTGCAAGTTTAATTCTTTGAGCTTCTCCTCCGCTTAAAGTGGTAGCATTTTGTCCTAGTGTAAGATAGTCAAGTCCAACTTTTACAAGTGTTTGAAGTTTTTGTTTAATTTTTGGTACGGCTGCAAAGAATTCATTCGCTTCTAAGATACTCATATGGAGAATTTCACTGATATTTTTCCCTTTATATTTGATTTCAAGTGTAGCTTCGTTATACCGTTTTCCTTTGCATGCGTCGCAAACAACCATTACATCAGGCAAAAAGTGCATTTCTATTTTAAGCTCACCATCTCCACCACACTTTTCGCATCTGCCTCCTTTGACATTAAAAGAAAAACGACCTGCTTTGTAGCCTCTCATTTTTGCTTCTTTTGTGTTTGCAAAAAGATTTCGAATCTCATCCATTGCTCCTGTATAAGTAGCCGGATTTGATCTTGGAGTTCTGCCGATAGGGCTTTGGTCTAGGTAAATAACCTTATCAAGTTTGTCTAAGCCTTCTATACTTACACCTCCAATTTTTTTTACTTTTTTACTGTGATTGAGTTCTTCTTGTGCAAAAGGAAGAAGAGTTTGTAAGATGAGAGAGCTTTTTCCAGAGCCTGAAACTCCTGTAATTGCTACAAGATTTGCAAGGGGAAATTGTACATTGAGATTATTGATATTGTTGATATTAACATTTTTTAATTCAAGCCATTCTTTTTGCGGACGGTTGTACTGTTGTGAAATTTGTTTCTTTTTGCTCATATATAAAGCAGTTTGAGTTTTACTTTGAAGAAGTTCTTTAAAAGTCCCGCTAAAAACAACTTCTCCTCCAAATTTTCCCGCATAAGGTCCTATATCGACTATAAAATCTGCCTGTTCTATTGTCATAGTATCGTGTTCAACTACAATGAGAGTATTTCCTTTTTGTTGGAGATTTCTCAATGTTTTAATAAGCTTTGCTGTATCTCTTTCGTGAAGACCTATGCTTGGCTCATCTAAAACATACATTACCCCGCTTAAACCACTGCCAATTTGTGAGGCTATACGTATTCTTTGTGCTTCTCCTCCGCTGATACTTCTTGCGTCTCTGCCTAGACTAAGGTAATTAAGCCCTACATCTTTGAGAAAAAAAAGCCTTTCATTAATTTCTTTTAAAATAGGTGCTGCAATGCTTTGTTCTTGCTTGTTTAAATAAGAAAAATTACTTGCTTTGCTGAAAAATTGCACATTTTCTTCTATGCTAAAATCCAAAATTTCTGCCAAACCCTTTAAAGCAACTTTTACAGCTAAGCTTTCAGGTTTGAGTCTATGCCCATCACAATCTTTGCAAGTTTTTTCACTCATATATTCATTTAAATCTTTTTCATCTTTAAGAAGTTCATAAGCAATCTTTACTATTCCTTCGAAATTTTTTTGAATCCTGTGCCTTTTCCAAAAGAAAACAATTGTTTTAGCATTTCCATAGAAAATAAGCTTTTTTTCTTCCTCGCTTAAGAGGGTAAAAGGTGTTTTAATGTTAATATTGTTTTGTTCGCAGAAGGCTATGAGGAATTTGTAATAATAGCTTTTATTAAAACCATACATTGTTTTTACAGCACCATTTTCAATGCTAATATTTTCATCAAGAATTTTTTTCATATCTAAAGTATAGCGTATGCCTAAACCGTCGCAGCTTTCGCACGCACCTTTTGGAGAATTGAAAGAAAAACTTAAGGGTTCAAGTGGAGGAAAAGAGATTTTGCAAGCAAAACACGCATTGTGTTCGCTGTAATGAAAATGTCTTGTAATACCTAATTCATCAGCGTTTAATACTTCTATCTCAAGTTCTCCAAAACTTTCTTCTAAGCCTTTTTCTACATCGCTTGCAAGCCTTGATAAAGAATCTTCTTGCACCTCAAGTCTGTCAATAATGAGTTTGATAGTATGCTTTTTTGTTTTTGAAAGTTCTATATCTTCATCAAGTCTTACTAAGACACCGTCAATTTGCGCTCTTACATATCCTTTCAGTCGTAAATTTTCTAGTAAATCTGTGTATGTTCCTTTTTTTTCTCGTACAAGAGGAGCATAGATAATGATTTTAGCACCTGTTGGAAGTTTTAAAATTTCATTTGTAATATCGCTTGCATTCATACTTGAGATGATTTTTCCACATTTATGGCAGTGTTGTGTGCCAATTCTTGCATATAAAAGTCTTAAATAATCATAAATTTCAGTAATTGTCCCTACTGTGGATCTAGGATTTTTCGAAGTAGTTTTTTGATCAATAGCTATCGCAGGAGTTAAACCTTCTATTTTATCAACATCAGGTTTGCCTATTTTGTCTAAAAACTGTCTTGCATAAGCACTTAAGCTTTCTATGTATCTTCTTTGTCCTTCAGCGTATAAAGTTCCAAAAGCTAAGGTTGATTTACCAGAACCAGAAAGACCTGTGAAAACTATAAGCTTATTTTTGGGAAGTTCTAAATGTATATTTTTGAGATTATTTTCTCTTGCTCCTATTATTTTTATCGTTTCATTCATCATTTTTCCTAATCTTAAAGCTGTAATTTTACCATAAATTGATGTAAATTAGACTTGCAGTATTCCTAATTTTCTGAGCAGGGAAAAGCTTGTCATAATAATAGAAAATATATAAATACAAAGTAAAAATTTTCTGTGTGCTGCAATATGAATTTTTTCAATGATTTTTATACCTAAAAAAACTCCTACCATTGAAGCAAGTCCTAGGATTATTCCAGATTCAATGATAGCCGAATGAAGAATTCCTGAATTGATCAAAGAAAGGATACCAGAAAAAGAAGCGAAAATGACGAAAAATAAAGCGATAGGTACCACTTTTTTACTATCATAGCCCAAAAAGTAAGCTAATAAAGGGGTAATTAAGAGTCCACCGCCTATACCTAAAGAAATAGCAAAAATTCCTGTAAAAATTCCAGAAAAAAACAAAATAATGTTTTTTTGCAAAGGATTTTTTTGTGTTTGTGAAGTTTTTTCTTTAATGCCTAAGGCATATTTAAGAAAAAAAAGACAACTTACTAATAAGAAAATTGCTGTGAGTATTGTGTCGCTAAGTGTTTGCAAGAGCATTCCGCTGCAACTTGCTCCTAAAAGCCCACCAATACCTATAAATAAGCCATCTTTAAGATTTAAATTCTTTTTTTTATAGTTAAGGTAAGAACCAAAGAGTGCTGCAAAAAACATTTGAAATACTGAAATAGCAATGGCGTAATGAGAACTGTTGCCTAAAACAAGCATAGCAGGCACGATAATCATTCCTCCACCTATACCAAAAAGTCCTGATACTATACCTGAAAAAATGCCTAGAAGGATATAATGTATATGAAATAAAATTAGCGTAAATACTACTGCTATATGTGAAAGAATGCTTTCTATAAAGACAAAAGGTATATTAATCATAGTTTCCATATCTAAATCCTTAGAAAAAAGAAATTGTATCTCATTAAGCTAAGGTATAACTTACGCTCTTTTTTAAACTTTTCATTGCTTTGAATTTTTAAACGAAAATTAATACAAGTTGTTTTAAACTTTTAGAATAACTCAAACATAATTTTATCAAGAAAGGCAAGAGATGGATTTATTTCAACCCGCTTCTTTTATCCTAACCCTTATCCACGCTCTCCATTCTTGGCGTCTTTAAACTTCATTTTTTATAAAAAATTCTTTAGAAGGTTTTTGTTATGCTTGAAAAAAAAGCAAATTTCTATTACAGACAAATTCTTGAAAGATATGAAAATTCATATTTTGCAGAAGACTCAAATAAAGTGATCATAGGCATTGATGTTGAATTTTTAGATTCTAATACAATGACTTTTAGTGAGCTTAAGGCGAAATTTTATCAAAGTGCAGCTGGTGAGAAACTTTGTGAATATGCAGGTTTTTTTGGAGTGTTGAGTGCAAATTTTATTACTCTTTTTGAAGATTTGCCTTTATGTGAAAAGAAAAGTTATGATTTTCCTCTTTTTTTGTTTGCAAATGCAAGAGCGTATTTGGTCTATGAAAAAAATACCAAAATGTTTTTTGAATTTGGTGATGAAAAGTACTTTAATTTTTTAAATGAAGAGGCAATTTTTGAGCATAAAAATTGTGAATTTGAAATTCTCACTTCTTTAGAGCAAGAGCAAGAAGAGTATCTGAGTATGATCAGCAAAGCAAAAGAGTATCTTTTAAGTGGTGATATTTTTCAAGTGGTTTTAAGTAAACAACTTTGCATACAACATAATGTAGATAGTTTTAGTTTTTATGAAACTTTAAGTGTTTTAAATCCAAGTGCCTATATGTTTTATTTTCCTTCTTCTTATGGTGTTGTTTTAGGTTCATCGCCTGAATTTATGTTAAAAATCAAAAATAAAGAAATTTTTGTAGCACCTATAGCTGGAACAAGAAATTTAGATGAAAAAAGTGATATATCAATCCTTGAAAAAGAACTTTTAAGTGATGAAAAAGAATTAAGCGAACATAAAATGCTTGTTGATTTAGCTAGAAATGACAGTTCTAAATTTGGTACAAAAACAAGAGTTGAAAATCTTTTTAGCATACTGAAAAGCAAATATGTAATCCATATAGTAAGCGAGGTGTATGCCACTATGAAAGATGGAGCAGATCTTTTTGATGTCATCAGTGCTGTTTTTCCAGCAGGTACTTTAAGTGGAGCTCCTAAGATACGAGCTTTGCAAATTATTGCTGAATTAGAAAAACTTGATAGGGGAGTGTATGGAGGAGCTGTGGGTTTTTTAAATTTTAATGAAGATGTTGTTTTAGCCATTATTATTCGTTCGGCATTTTTTAAAGATACTAAGGCTTTTATCGCAAGTGGTGGTGGTATAGTGTTTGAGAGTCAAGCTCATAATGAATATGCTGAAATTTGTGCTAAACGCAAAGCTCTTCTTGTCAGTTTTGAAAAATTACAAGGAAAATTATGATACTTTTAATTGACAATTATGATTCTTTTGTTTTTAATGTAAAGGCTATGCTTGAAAGTATTAGCGAGGATGAAATTCTTGTTGTGCGTAATGATAAAATCAATCTTAATGAGCTTATAGATTTAGCTCCAAGTCATATTATTATAAGTCCGGGTCCAAAACATCCAAAAGACAGTGGAATCTGTCTTGAACTTTTTAAAGCGAAACTTGACATACCTATACTTGGAATCTGTCTTGGACATCAAGCCTTAGGGCTAAGTTTTAACGCTACGATTAAAAGATTGCAAACTCCAGCCCACGCAAAAAATTCTCAAGTGCGTATAATACAAGACAATGAACTTTTGAAAGACTTTCCTAAAACCTTTTCTGTGATTTTATACCATTCTTTAGAAGTGGCAGATTTAAGCGATGAACTTGAAGTTTTAGCATTGAGTGAAGATGGAGTAGTAATGGCAATGAAACATAAGAATTTGCCTTATTTCGGTGTTCAGTTTCACCCTGAAAGTTATTTTAGTGAGTATGGACTTCAGATTTTTAAAAATTTTTTAAAACAGGAGCTTAAAAAGCAGAAAAAAGAATGCAATTTAATGCCGTATTTGCAAAAAATGAGTGAAGATATAAGTCTTGAAAGTGAGGATTTTAAAGTTATTTGCAAAGGTATTATGAATCAAGATTATGAGCCTTTACAATTAGCTTCTTTACTTGTTTTATTAAGCGAGAAAGCACTGAATGAAAGGACCTTAACTGCTTTTGTACGAGAAATTTTACATTATTCAAAAACTTTTAGCGATGAGAGTGAAATGATAGATATTTGTGGAACTGGCGGAGATGGATTTAAAAGTATTAATGTTTCAACCACGAGTGCTTTCATTTTAGCAAGTCTTGGAGTGAAGGTTGCAAAGCACGGAAATAAAGCTGTTTCAAGCAAGAGCGGAAGTAGCGATGTTTTGAATGCTTTGGGCATTAGAGTTCCTGAGAATTTAGAAAAAGCTTTGTGGCTTTTAGAGAAAACAGGTTTGAGTTTTTTTCACGCACCCTTTTTTCATCCTTTAGTAGCCCAGTTACGTGAGCTTCGTGCGAAATTAGGAGTAAGAACTGTTTTTAATGTTTTAGGACCTCTATTACACCCAAATAGAAAATTGCAGTATCAATTGATGGGCAATTATAATGCTAAAGTACAGAGACTCTTAATAGAAGTCTTAAAAAATCTAGGTCGTAAGCACGCTTTAGTTGTACGTGGAAATGATGGAATGGATGAGTTTAGTATCTGTGATGAAACCAAGGTGTATGAGCTTGTCAATTCAGAGATTTTAGAATACTGTGTTAGTCCTGAAAACTTTGGTTTTCGTCGAGCTTTTCATAATGAGATAGTTGGAGGTAGCCCAGAACAAAATGCTAAAGATTTACAAGCTATTTTGCAAGGGAAAATGCAAGGGGCAAAATTTGATATAGTCGTGCTTAATGCTATGTTTGCACTTTATACAGCAGGAAAAGCCTCTACACCTCTTAAAGCTAAAGATACTATTTTACAGGCTTTACAGTCTGGAAAAGTATGGGAATATTTCAAGGAGTATCGTCACTGTGTTCGAACTTAAAATTTGCGGGATAAAAGATGAGGATAATGCTCAACACATAAGTGCTTTGAATGTTGATTACTTAGGGCTTATTTTTGCAAAAAGTCCTAGAGAGGTGAGCAGGGAAAAAGCAAAAAATATAGCACAAATTGTTCATAGAAATGGCAAAAAGATTGTCGGCGTTTTCGTTGAAAAAACTTTGGATTGTATCCTTGAAACTGTTGATTTTGTAGAGCTTGATGGAGTACAAATTTATAAAAAGATCAATAAAAATGAATTTGAGAGCTTGAAAGCTCTAGGAATTTTTGTTTGGCAGGTTATAAGTGTGGGAGAGAATTTAGAATTCCCACAAGAGTTGTATGCTGATATGGTGCTTTTTGATACAAAGGGTAAATTTCAAGGTGGTAATGGAATAAGCTTTAATTGGCAGCTTTTAACATCTTATAAAAAAGATTTTATTTTAGCTGGCGGGATAGGGCTTGATAACATTAAAGAAGCTTTAAAATTCAAGCCAAAAATCATTGATATAAATTCCAAAGTTGAGAATGAACAGGGTTTGAAGGACGAAGAAAAAATCCGACAAATTTTAAAGGAGATAGGGAAATGAAAAAAATGTATTATGGTGATTTTGGAGGACGATTCCTTCCAGAAAGTGCTCTTTTTGCTTTAGATGAGCTTGAAAATGCTTTTAGATATTTTCGTAAAGATTTGCTTTTCAAAAAAGAATTGCAAGAGCTTTTACAAAATTATGTCGGGCGCCCTACGCCTTTATATTTTGCGAAAAATTTAAGTCAAAAATACAAACATGAAATTTATCTTAAACGAGAAGATCTTAATCATACAGGCGCTCATAAAATTAATAATGCCATAGCTCAAGCTTTGCTTGCAAAAAAAATGGGAAAGAAAAAAATTATAGCTGAAACGGGGGCAGGGCAGCATGGTTTAGCTACTGCAACCGCAGCAGCACTTCTAGGTTTAGAATGTGAAATTTATATGGGAGCGATTGATGTACAAAGACAAGCTTTAAATGTCTATAAAATGGAGCTTTTAGGAGCTAAAATTCACGCTATAAGCAATGGATTGCAAACTTTAAAAGAAGCTACAACCGCAGCTATCCAAACTTGGGTAAATGATTGTGCAAATTTGTTTTATGTGGTTGGAAGCGCTGTTGGTCCTTATCCTTATCCTCAAATTGTTACCCATTTTCAAAGAATTATAGGGAAAGAATGTAAAATGCAGCTCAAGAAACTTGGTAAAAAACCTGATTTTATTATAGCTGCTGTTGGAGGTGGGAGTAATGCAGCTGGAATTTTTTACGATTTTTTAAATGATGAATCAGTGAAATTAATTGGCGTTGAAGCAGCTGGACTTGGACTTTGTACCCCATATCACGCTGCCACTTTAAGTAAAGGCAAAATAGGTATCATACACGGAATGAAAACAAGAGTTCTACAAGATGAGCTTGGAAATATTTTACCGGTACATAGTATATCTGCCGGACTTGATTATCCCGGGGTTGGGCCTTTGCATTCGTATCTTAATGAAAGCAAAAGGGCAAAGTATTATGCTATTAGCGATGATGAATGTATTCGTGCTTTAAAACTTCTTTGTAAAGAAGAAGGGATACTTCCTGCGATTGAAAGTTCCCACGCTTTGGCATTTTTAGAAAAGCTTTGTCCAAAATTGAAGCGAAAAAGTGTCATTGTGGTGAATCTTTCTGGGCGGGGCGATAAAGATGTACAGAGTATTAGAGAATACAAAAAGGGGACGATTTATGGTTGATTTTCGGACGCACTATAAACACAATGCTAATATAGCTTATACAGTGATAGGATATCCTAATTTAGAATTGAGTAAGAAATTTTTAAATGCTTTAGATGAGAGTGGTATTGACATTTTAGAGGTTGGTGTGCCTTATAGTGATCCGCTTGCTGATGGTGAAATTATTGCAAATGCTGCTGCACAAGCTTTGAAGCAGGGTGTTACTATCCATACAATTTTTACGCTTTTTGATGAAATTACTACAAAAAAAACTCTTGTGCTTATGGTATATTATAATGTCATTTTTTCATATGGTATAAAGCAGTTTGTTCAAAAAGCAAAAAAAGCAGGATTTTGTGCTTTGATAGTGCCTGAATTAAATTTTGAAGAGAGTATGCAATTATCTAGAGAATGTGAAAAATATGATTTAGCTTTAATCACTCTTGTGAGTGTTACAACACCGAAAAAAAGGGTAGCTCAACTTGTGAAAAATGCCAAAGGGTTTATTTATTTGCTTGCAAGTGTAGGAATCACAGGTGGAAAAAGTGTACAAAAAACTCTGCTTAAGGAGAAAATTCAGCAGATTAGAACTTATACAAAATTACCTATTTTTATAGGTTTTGGTGTAAAGAACAATAAAGATGTCAAAGAAATGCGAGAACTTGGAGATGGTGTTATTGTTGGTACTGCTGTGGTAGATTTTTTTAAAGAAGCGAAACTTGAAATGGTGATGAAAAATATCCAAGAACTTTTTAAAAATTAAAATTTTAAAATAGTTTTTATTTTATGTTTATTATAATCCTGTAAAAGTTTTTTATAAAGGTTATATAATGTTGAAAGTTCTTGAATACTCAATCACACATTTTTGCGAACATATTTTAAAGCTTCCTATTGAAGAAGCCGAAAATATAGGTGGTGAGCTTTACGGAGCTTCTATTCCTATTATAGAAAATGAAAAAAATGAATTTAGTTTTTATTTATTTTTCCCTAAAGAAGTATTGCAAAAAATTGCTGACAGCTTGATTAATACTAACAAATTTAAATTTGCAGAAGATGATTGGACTGATTTAACAAAAGAATGTGCAAATCAAATTATTGGTTATGCAAAGAATTTACTTAATGATATTCAAGGTGATGGCAAATATAAATTAGGAATTCCTGAATATCTCGGACGCGTTGATTTTTCAGGTATAGCTTTAGACCAGTCTTTAACGTACCAGCTTGATGGCCATTGTTTTAGAATTGGATTGCGTAAATATGAGTGATGAAACTTTTGATTTTAAACACGGATTACTCCAGTCTTATGAGGATATTTTAGATATTACTGTTGATTTTGTGAGTGAATTAGGTACTACAAATATGAGCGTTGCTGATTTGTTGAGACTAGAGGTTGGTTCAGTTATAGATCTTGAAAAACCTGCTGGAGAAAGCGTAGAGGTGTATATTAATAAAAGGATTTTCGGTAAGGGTGAGGTTATGGTATATGAAAAAAACCTTGCTATAAGGATTAATGAAATTTTAGATTCTAAGACAGTTCTTCAATATTTTAAAAAAGAAATTTGATGAAATGCACAGCTTTAATCTTGTTAGCTTTGCCTCTTTTTGCTACAAATTTAATACATTATAACATTTATGATAGAAATGACCGTGTAGATTTAATGCTTTCTTTTGATAATGCTTATAATGGGAATATTTCACAAAAAAAAGAAAAGGATTTTATTTTACTCACTCTTAATGGGCTTGAATATAATAAAAATGAATTAAAAGATTTAAATTCAAGGCTTATTAATAAAATAAGCATTAATTCAAAAAATCAACAAACTTATATTATGTTTCAAACTCAAGAAAATATAGTCTTAAATGTTAGCTCCTCTAATGATAAACTTGGATTGAGAATAAGAGCTCTGCCACAGGAAACAGAAAATGTTTTAAATAATGAATTGCCAAAGTCTAAGAATACTACTTTAGAAGGCGTTGATTTTACAAACTATATCATAGTTATACTTCTTTTGATGCTTTTGTTTGTTGTACTTTGGTGGTTAAAAAGAGTTTTGCGATATAGAAATAACGGGATTTTAAAGGATTTTACCCTCGTTTTTCAAAGACCTTTGGATAGAAACAATCATTTTGTAGTTTTAGAATACAATGCCAAACGTTATACCCTTATCATAGGTAATTCTCATTTACTTTTAGAAAGTGTTGAGCTTGAAAAGCAAGACGAGAAATTTGAACGCGTAGAGCAAACAGAAAAAAAATTTGATTCTTTTTTTGAGGAGAATAAAAGAAAAATTCAACAACTTGTAGCACAGACTAAAAAGTAATTAGGGTTTTTGATTTATCGCTATGGCTATAGCAGCAGGTTTTATAAGTTTTTTCAGTTCGTCTTTTGGTAAATATAAATGTTTGTTTTGATTGTAAATGTAAAGAGTATTATTTGAAAAAGCAAATTCTATTTCTTCTTCGTTTGTGCTGAGAATTTTTGAAAGACCTAGGATAAAACTAAGCCAAGAGAGTGTATGTATTTGAGGCAGGAACTGTCTATAAGATTCTATGGCATAGGGATTGATTTTTTTGCCATTGAATTTAATAATACTTGCAATTAAAACCTTTTCTTTATGCGAAAAGCCATAATTAAGACCTTCTAAAACTAAATAAGCAGAATGCTCATTAGAAAAATAAAAATTGATATATTCTCCTATATGGCAAAGTTTTCCAGCAGTGAAGAGTATTTTTTTGTATTCAGATTTAAGTTTGTGAAGCTTTTGCAAAAGAGTAAAGATTTGTAAAGCGAAATTTGGTGTTTTTGTTTTTCTTTCCAAGAATCTATCTTCCAAAGATTTAAGACTAGGATTGAAATTTTGTGGAAAACATTTATTAGGACGAAGTAAATCTTGTAAATACACACCTTCTCGTATGCCTACTCCACTTGTAATGATTTGTTTGGTTTTAATTGCATCAGCAATCTTCAAAAAGATATATGCCCCTTCTTTAATGGTATCAAAGCGATCCTTTTTTATACCAAAATTGACGAGAGCATTCATTTTACAATGAAGGATTTTGAGTATATGATTTTTTTCGTCTTTGAGATTGTAGCGAAAGTCGTGTAGATTTTTAATAGGGTATGAGTTTTTTTGCATAATAGAATTTGAAAGCGCGCGTAAGCTTCCGCCAATGGCTATGAGATTTTCATTGCAAAAATCAGATGGGATTTGTGCAATGATAGGCTTTATAAATTTATCCAAGGCATCAAATTTTCCTTTATCATAAAACAGCTCTTTAAGTCTTACAGTACCAATATCTAAAGAAATACAATCAATAATTTTATTATTTTGTATTAAGCATAATTCAGTTGAGCCTCCACCAATGTCAAGTGTAGTAGCATTTTGAAAAGGACTGAGTAAATTTAAGGCAGCCAGTCCCCCAAAATAAGATTCGCTCTTACCATCGATACAACGGATATTTAATCCAAGTTTTTTTTTAATTTTCGCGATAAATTCTTTCGAATTTGGTGCATCTCTTAAGGCTGAAGTACCGATGATGAAAGTTTTTTTGCATTTATGTTTTAGAGCACATTGTTTAAAAAATTTCAAAACCTCTTCTGCTCTTTGCATAGCTTCTTTTTGCAAGACTTTGCCATTATTGTAGGCGTTTTCTCCAATTCTGACTTTTCTTTTATATTCTTGAAGAGTATTAAAAGCATAACGTGAAGTTTTTTCAAAAATAATCATCCTAATGGAATTTGAGCCTAAATCAACAACAGCAGTTCTTTTTGCCATTAAAGTTCTTTGTTGCGATTTTTAAGACGTAATTCTTCTATGGTTTCTACATTGTCAGGATCTGGAACTATACACTCATAAGGACAAGCAACAATGCAAGCAGGTTCTGAAAAATCACTGACGCATTCAGAACAGAGGTCAGGATCAATCACATAAATAGGGCTGTTTTCGTAAATAGCTTCATCAGGACATTCTTCGCGACAGGCATCACAACAAACGCAATCTTTTGTTATCAGAAGAGACATATTTACCTTTCAAATAAAAATAATCTTAGACTTATACAATAAAAAACTTAAATAAAATATAAAAGAGTAAATGGATATTTTACACCTTGTGGTGCAAAATATTTATGATTTTTTAGGAAAGCAGAAGCGGTATCCTCTACGTCGGACTGTTTCTATTGTAGAAATATTTAAAGGTTTGTCCATTTTTTGGCGAATTTGATTAATAGCTACTTCTATAACATTAGGAGTTACAAGTTCAGGTTCTTCCCAAATAGCATCTAAAAGCTGTTCTTTTGAGACGATTTGATCAGAATGACGTGCTAAATGTGTTAAAACTTCAAAAGGTTTTCCTTTGAGTTCTATATCTTGTCCTTTGTAGGTAATTTTTTCTTCATCAGGATCAATAATTAAATCTTCAATTTTAATAACATTTGTCCCACCAAGTCTTAATCTTGCCTCTATTCTTGCTAGTAAAATATCAAAGTCTAATGGCTTTTTTATAAAATCATCAGCTCCAGCTTTGAGTGCTTTGATTTCATTTTCTTTGTCTGTTTTGGAAGACATAATGATAATAGAAGTTCTTGGAGATTTATGTTTTATTGTATTGATAAGTTCTTTGCCATCGCCATCAGGTAAAGTCCAATTCGAAAGAACTAAATCATAATGTCTTATTCCTATAAAATATTCTCCATCCTTGTAATTTTCAGAAGAATCGGTTTGGTAGCCGAATTCGTTAAGATTATCTATAATAGCTTTATTGACGCTAATTTCATCTTCTATAACTAAAATTCTCATAGTTTTTATCCTCACATTTTAAGAAAAATTTAAAAAATTATAACACAGTTTAAGTAAATGTTAAATATCTTTAAAAAGTGAAATTAGTATTTTTTTTCTAAACTTACTCCAACTCTTGCATTTTTTATAATTTGAGTTTTGTAGATTGAGACAGTTATGTAAAATATTTGCGGGAAATGTTTTTTGAGTTTTTTGCAAGTGTATTCTAAACTTTCTTCTAGTGTATGAAATTGTTTTGTTTTGTAGTATTTCTTGATTTTTTTGATACATTGAGCGTAGTCTAAAAATTCATTTGCCCCAGCTTTGAAATGAATACAAATTTTTTGTTTTTTTTTTCGTTCAAAACGCAAAATTCCGATAATACAACGAAATTTTATTTTGGCACTTATATGACTTTGCATTCTTTTTTAAGAAGCAATCTTTTGATGTTAGACCAATGCTTATAGACTATAAAGAAAGCGATGATAAACAATGGTGCGTGAGTATTTATAGGTTCTAAATCAAAATGAAAAATAAAAGAGCTTACTAAAAAGGTGCATAAGGCTAAAAGAGAGGCAAGTGAAGAAATTTTAAAAAATTTTCCAATTAAAAACCAAACAATAATAGCACTTAAAAGATCCAAAGGCAAAAGAACTATCATTGCTCCAGCACCAGTAGCGATTCCTTTACCACCTTGAAACAAGAGATATATAGAAAAACAATGTCCCAATACAAGTAAAACGGCCACAGTCCAAAGTAAGTTTGCATTATAATCTTGAGTTTGAAGTATAAATAAAGGCACGGCAGCTTTTGCAAAGTCTAAGACCACAGTACCAAGAGCAAGTTTTTTTGCTAAGGATTCATTATGTTGTTTGACAACTCTTAAAACATTAGTAGCACCTATACTTTTTGAGCCTTGACTTTGAATATCAACTTTTGCAAAAATTTTAGCTAGTAAAAGACCAAAAGGAATAGAGCCTAGAAGATATACAAAAGCGTAAATTATTAAATTTTCCATAATATCCTTAATTCAAATCATCTTAAAATTATATCTTATGAAAATAAATAGACAAAAAAATTTTTAAGATAAAAATTGTAAAATCGTTTAATAATATTTATCTTTCAAGATAGGAGTTTATAATGAAAGTAAAATTATTGTTAATCGCATCCTTAGTTACTTTTTCAAGCTTAAATGCTGTAAGTCTTATAGACGAGGCTAAAAATTCGGGTCTTGTTGCTTTACCAAAAGATCAAAAAGGCGTTGATGAAATTTTAAAACAAAATGGAGTAAAGGCTAGTGAATTTATTCTTGAAAAAGCAGAGCTTGGTAAAAAGCTTTATTTTGAGCCACGCCTTTCAAAAAGCGGTATTATTTCCTGCAATACCTGTCATAATGTAGGATTGGGTGGAGCAGACGGAATCAGCACTGCAGTGGGTCATAAATGGACAGCAAATCCTCATCATTTAAACTCACCAACAGTTTATAATGCGGTTTTAAATAATACTCAATTTTGGGATGGTCGTGCAGGAACATTAGCTGATCAAGCCAAAGGTCCTATTGAATCAGAAGCTGAAATGGCAACTCCTGCTAAACTTGCAGTGGAAAAAATTTCATCTTTACCTGAATATGTTAGTGAGTTTAAAAAAATCTATGGTAAAAGTGGTGTGAATTTTGACAATATTGCCGATGCGATTGCAAATTTTGAAAGAATTTTGATTACTCCATCTCGTTTTGATAAATTTTTAGAAGGAGATGAAAAAGCTTTAACAAAAGAGGAGCAAAAAGGCTTAAAGCTTTTTATAGACAAGGGCTGTGTAGCTTGTCATACCGGTGTGAATTTGGGTGGTAATATGCAAGCATTTGAGGTTGCTGGTAAGTATAAATTTGCAAATTTAGGCGATTTTAAGGGTGATGCAAATGGCATGGTAAAAACTCCAACCTTAAGAAATGTTGCTGAAACTGCTCCGTATTTTCATAATGGTGCTATTTGGAATTTAAAAGATGCTATCAAAGAAATGGGTAGTGTGCAATTAGGTATTAAAATTTCTGATAAAGAAGCAAAAAGTATTGAAACTTTCTTAAAATCTTTAACAGGAACAAAACCAGCAATCGTTTATCCACAACTTCCTATTTCTACTGAAAAAACTCCTAAACCTGAACTATAAGGTCTGAGCAAGCTCTATTTTAGAGCTTGTTTAAATTTTTTTATCTTAGCTTTGTTATAATTATCTTCCAATTTTGCTAGAAAGGTTTATTAATGAAGCTTTTTGGAACAGATGGAGTGAGAGGAAAAGCAGGAAATTTTTTAGACAGCTTTTTAGCTATGCGCTTGGCAATGGCGGCCGGGATATATTTTAAAGATAAGACTCTCACGAATAATATTTTAGTTGGTAAAGATACAAGACGTAGTGGTTATATGATAGAAAATGCTATTGTTTCAGGACTTACTTCTATTGGATACAATGTTATACAAATTGGACCTATGCCTACACCCGCTGTTGCTTTTTTGACTGAAGATATGCGTTGTGATGCTGGTATTATGATATCAGCATCACATAATCCTTACTACGATAATGGCATTAAATTTTTTAATTCTCAAGGACATAAGCTTAATGAGTATGAAGAAAGAAGAATTGAGGAGATTTATTATAATGATAAGCTTATTGAAAATTCTAAAGTCGTAATGGAAAAAATCGGACAAGCCAAAAGAATAGATGATGTAATTGGTCGTTATATTGTTTCCATTAAAAATTCTTTTCCTAAAAATTTGACCTTAAAATCTTTGCGTGTTGTGCTTGATGTTGCAAATGGTGCTGCTTACAAAGTGGCACCTACTGTTTTTAAAGAACTTGGAGCAGAAGTTATTGTTATTAACGATAAACCTAATGGTTTAAATATCAATGAAAATTGTGGAGCCTTACATCCTATCAATTTAGCCGTTGAGGTGAAAAAATTGCGTGCAGATGTTGGTTTTGCTTTTGATGGCGATGCTGATAGATTGGTGGTTGTTGATGAAAAAGGTGAAGTGGGCAATGGTGATAGTTTATTAGGAGTATTAGCTTTATATCTTAAAGAACAAAATAAATTACATTCAAGCGTTGTTGCAACTGTTATGAGTAATGGAGCATTAAAAGAATTTTTAAATAAGCACGGTATTGAGCTACAAAGCTGTAATGTTGGCGATAAGTTTGTACTTGAAAAACTGAAAAGTTGTGGAGGAAATTTTGGAGGTGAGCAAAGCGGGCATATTATTTTCAGTGAATATGCAAAAACAGGAGATGGACTGATTGCAGCTTTACAATTTAGTGCTTTGATGCTTACAAAGAAAAAATCTGCAAGTGTGATTTTAGGACAAATCAAACCTTATCCTCAACTTTTGAATAATCTTCAAGTAACGCAAAAAAAGGATTTGAATAAACTTAAAGGCTTGAAACAGCTTGAGCTTGATCTAAAAAATCAAAATATTACCGCACTTTTTCGTTATTCAGGCACTGAAAATTTGATACGTTTGCTTTTAGAGGCTAAAGATATAAAGCTTTTAGAAAAGGAAATGAAAAAGGTTGTTGAATTTTTTAAGAAAGCCTTAAATGGTTAAATTTCTTCGTTTATACTCTTTGTTTTGGCTTCCTTTTGTTTTAGCTTTTACCCTTGATCGTTTGATGAAATTTTTAACTTTGAATGGCTTACGTTATCAAAGTGAATTTTTAGATCTCACTTTTGTACTAAATACAGGCGTTGCATTTTCTTTATTGAGTTTTCTAGATAATTCTTTAAAATATTTAAATTTAGTGTTTATTCTTGTACTCTTTTTGTATTTGTTTTGGCAAAAAGTGTTTTTACAAGAACATAAAGTAGCTTTTGGTTTAATGCTTGGAGCTGGAAGTTCAAATTTGCTTGATCGTTTTTTGTATGGTGGAGTTGTAGATATGTTTTTCTGGCACAAATGGTTTGAATTTGCTATTTTTAATGTTGCTGATGTGCTTATAAATATGAGTGTGGTTTTATTGCTTGTACAAGAATTTTGTAGAAAGAAAAAAAATGACAGAATTGATAAATGAATATTATTTTTGGATTAAATGGATACACTATATAGCTTTTGTATCTTGGATGGCAGGTCTTTTTTATTTGCCAAGACTTTTTGTGTATCATAAGGAAAATATAGAGAATGAAGGTTTTGTTAAGGTAGTAAAAATTCAAGAAAGAAGATTGTATTTTAAAATCCAAACTCCTGCAATGATACTTACTATAATCAGTGGAAGTTTAATGTTGCATACGCATAAAGAAGTTTTAATGATAGGTTCTGGTTTTATGCACGCAAAACTCACTTGCGCTTTGCTTTTGTTTTTCTACCATATCCATAATTATTCTTGCCTTAAGGCTCTTGCAAATGGAACTTGTAGAAAAAGTGGAAGGTATTTTAGAGTGTATAATGAAATTCCAACGATTTTATTTGCTTTAATTGCATTGATGATGGTTGTAAGACCTTTTTAAAAGTACATTTTTTGTAAGCATTATGATACAATATTTTTTACTATAACAAAAAAAGGAAAAAGTATGGAAAAAGAAAAAATTGTTAAGGACTTAAATACTTTATTTAAACAAAGAGCAATGTTTTATGCTTTTTTTGACAAACATATACCTACAAAATCAAACACTAAAGTATTTGATTTTGATAAAGCAACAGCTTTAGATTCTGAAGAAACATATAAGCAGTTTTATCATTTTGACTATGCTATAAGAAAACTGCTTCCTGCAATCTTTAAGGCTTATGGCATTGCAGATGAAGATTTAGAGAAAGATTTTTAGTTATTTTTGAAAAGACAAATCTAAGCTTTGAGAATCGTGCTCTATGCTTAGATTTTCATTTGTATCAAAACCACCACCAAAAGCTTTTATAACATTTACTATTGAATTAGCATAATTATATTTTGTATTGTTATATAAGATTGTGGCATTGAGCCATTGTTGTTTCGTATCTAAATATTCCTGCAAAGACATTTCGCCAAGCTCATAACGTTGTTTGGCAATTTCATAAATTTTTCTATAAGCAAGCTCATTTGATACTGCATTGTCAATCTGCAAACGCATATTTTTATGTTCTATTAAAGCATAACGTATTTCACCAAAGGCTGTTTTGAGTGTATTTTCGTAAGTAATGAAAGCTTCGTCTTGAGAGAGTTTTGCTAAATTAACATTTTGATAAATTTCTCCCCAATGAAAAATTGGCATTGCAAAATTTCCGCCTATATTCCAAGTTTGAGAGCCGTTTTTGACAAGAGTGCTTAAATCAGTACTTTCAAAACCAAACAATCCTGTAAGCGAAAGCGAAGGTAAGAAAGCAGTTCTTGCTACTCCAATAAGATAATTTTGCTGGAGTAATCTTTCTAAAGAAGCCTGTATATCAGGACGTTTGAGCAAGATTGTACTTGAAATGCCTTTTGGTATATCAAATTCGCTTACATTATAGTCTTGATAGTCTTGTTGCTTATAGAGTATCTCATCTAGCTCATTTGAAACGAGAATTTTAAGAGCTTTGACTAAATTTTCTTTATTGAGTTGTGCTTGTTGGTATTGTAAAGAGGTACTTATTAAATTTGCTTTTGCTTGTGAGAGTTCGTATTCTCCAACAGCACCATAAGTATATTTGTGTGTGATGATTTCATAAATTTGTTTTGAAGCATTGTTAGCTTGTTGGAGTGCTTTTTCATTTTCATAAGCATTAGCAAGATTAAAATACAACTGCACTACATTAGAGAGCAAAGAAAGTCTTGAAGCTTCATAATCATATTGACTAGCTTTAAAAGCGGCATTTTTAGCACGGTATGTGTTGCGTAATTTTCCCCAAAGATCAAGCTCATAGCTTACATTAAATCCCATTGCAAAATCATTAGTATAACCAGAAGTATTCGTTCTATTATTTGGGGAATTAGCAGCAATGTTTTTACGATTTGCAGAGCCTGTAGCATCTATTTGAGGAAAAAAATCGCTTAAACTTATACCAAGTTGAGCGGCTGCTTGCTGCATATGGATAAAAGTGAGTTTCAAATCACTGTTGTTTCGAAGAGCTAAATGAATAAGTGTATTGAGATTTTCATCGTTGAATTGTTTCCACCATTCTTTAGACACACTGTATTCTGAAACGCTTGCAGTAAATTGTGTTTGAGTAGTCGGTAGTTTTGGACTTAAAGAACAAGCACACAAGATGAAAATAAAGCTCAAGAGAGAGAGAGATTTATACATTGTTTTTTCCTCTTTTTTTGTCGAGCCAAGCATTGAAACTCTCCAAAAGATAAAAAGATAAAGGTACAAAAAGTATTGCTAAAGTTGATGCAGCAATCATTCCACCAATCAGTCCTGTACCTAAAGAATGTCTTGAGGCACTTCCTGCGCCTGTGGCAAAAATCATCGGTAATACTCCAAAAGTAAAAGCAAGTGAGGTCATAACTATAGGACGAAATCTTAATTTAGCAGCTGCAAGAGCTGATTCAAAAATACTTTTTCCTTTTTTAAGATGTTCTTCCATAGCAAATTCTACTATAAGGATAGCATTTTTTGCAGAAAGTCCTATAAGCAACAAGAGACCGGTTTGAAAATAAATATCGTTTGTAAAACCTCTTAATGCTACAAGACTTAAAGAGCCAAACACAGCAAAAGGTACAGCAGTAACAACAGCTAAAGGCATCAGCCATCTTTCATATTGTGCAGCAAGGATAAGAAAAACAAAAATCATACCTAAGACAAAGGCATAATCGGCAGATCCTTTGCTTGAAACTTCTTGATATGATGAACCGCCCCAAGCTATTGAATATTCATCCCCTAAGGTTTCTTTTGCAGTTTGAGAAATGGCTTCTATAGCTTGTCCTGAAGTATAACCGGGTGCAGGATCTCCTTGGATTTGTGCTGCTGGAAAAAGGTTGAAACGTTTTACATCTTCAGGTCCAGAACTCCTTACTAAAGTCAGAAAGGAATTAAGCGGTATCATTTCATTTGTTTTTGAACGTACAAAAATATTTTTCAAAGCATCAGAAGTATTTCTAAAGTCTCCCAAAGCGCGTATATTCACTTGAAAATTTTTTCCTAACATTGAAAAATCATTAACATAATAAGTACCTATGGTAGCGCTTATAGTGTCAAAAACATCTTGCATACCAAGATTGTATGATTTGAGTTTGTCTCTATCTATAAGAAGTTTGTATTGAGGAAAACTTGTGTCAAGAGTAGTGCGAACATTAGAAAGTTCTTTTCTTTGATTAGCCGCGATAATAAGTTTGTTAATATCCTCTTGAATTTCATTATAGCTTTTACCACTTTTGTTTTGTGCATACATTTCAAAACCTCCAGTGATACTAAGACCCGGTATTGGAGGCAGTCCGATAAAAAAACTTTGAGCATTTCTATCATTTGCAAATTTGGCGTATAAATTTGCTATAATGTCATTAGCACTTGCATCTCTGTCTTTCCAATCTTCAAGCGCAATAAACATAGCCGCAGCATTTTCTTTCAATGAGCTTGTAAAGAGATCATAACCTATCATAGCCATACTATTTTTCACGCCTTCAGTTTGCATAATTTCTTTACTCATAGTATCAACTTGAACGATAGTTCTGTGTAAGGCAGAAGCGGCTGGCAGATTGACAACGTTTATAATCATTCCTTGATCTTCAATTGGTACAAGTGAGCTTGGTACTATTTTGTAAAGAGAAGCAATAGCTAGTAGCATTATGCCAAAAAGAAGTACAAAACGTACAGCGCGTTTGAGGATATAGGCAACTCCGCTGCTAAAGATTTGAGTACTCCAATCAAAAAAATCATTGAATTTTTTGACGATTAAAAAAGGTTCATTGTGGGCACGTTTTAAAAATACAGCGCATAAAGAAGGAGTGAGTGTAAGAGCTACAAAGCCCGAAATCGTAACAGAGATAGCTAAAGTTAAAGCAAATTGTCTTTGAATTTCCCCAACAAAGCCTGAAATAAAAGAAACAGGGATAAAAACAGCACAAAGTACCAAGACTATGGAGATTACAGGAGAAGTAACTTCTTGCATAGCTTTAATAGCAGCTTCTTTGACAGAAATAGCAGGATTTTCGTGTAAAATACGATCTATATTTTCCACCACAATAATAGCATCATCAACCACTATACCTATGGCTAAAACTAGAGCAAAGAGAGTAAGCAAGTTAATGCTAAAACCTAAGAGATAAAGTCCTGCAAAAGTTCCTAAGAGAGAAACAGGCACAGCTATCATAGGGATAAGTGTTGAGCGGAAATTCTTTAAAAACATATACATAACTATGATAACCAAAACTAAAGCTTCAGCAAAGGTTTTAATTACTTCCCAAATAGATGCTTTTACAAAAATCGTTGTATCATAGGGTACTTTGTATTCTAAACCGGGAGGAAAATTTTTTGCAAGTTCTTCTAGTTTTTTTTCCACAAGTTTTGCTGTATTAACAGCATTAGCACCTGATTGAAGGTTTATGAGAATAGGTACAGCATCATTACCATTCAAACGTCCTTGAGAGTTGTACTGTTGTGAACCTATTTCAATGTTTGCAACTTCTTTGAGACGTAAAAATGTTCCATCTGCATTTGTTCTTATTATAATATTGCCAAATTCTTCTGGAGTTTGCAAACGTCCTTGCATAGTAATAGAGTATGAATATGGCGATTTTTGGATTAAAGGTTCTTCGCCGATTTTTCCTGTGGCATATTGAGAATTTTGTTCAGCAACTGCAGAAGTAATATCATTTGCCGTAACTTCAAATTTATTTAATAAATCAGGTTTGAGCCAAATTCTCATAGAATAATTCCGATTTCCAATAGCCACAGCGTCACCAACACCCGGGACCCTTTTTAAATCATCTAGTATGTTTAAAGCAATATAGTTATAAACATCAATAGCATTCATAGATCCATCATTTGAATAGACTGAAATAGCTTCAAGTATAGTTGAAGAAGACTTTCTTACTGTTACACCAAGCTTTTTAACTTCATTTGGGAGTTTAGCTGTAGCAGCTGAAATTCTGTTATTAACATCGACAGTTGCTTGATCAGGATCAGTTCCTATATTAAAATATACAGTAAGTTTCATTGTTCCGGAGCTTGAAGTTGAATCCATATAAATCATATTATCAACACCATTGATAGCATCTTCTATAGGTATAGCAACTGTTGAGGCTATGGTTTGTGCATCTGCTCCTGTATAAGTGGCTTGAACTTGAACTGTTGGAGGAGTGAGAGATGGATACTGCTCCATTGGCAAATTAGTAAGCCCGATAATTCCGCTTAAAGAGATAATAATAGCTATAACCGAAGCAAAAACCGGTCTTTCTATAAAAAATTTAGAAAACATTATTTTTTATTAACCTCCACAACCTCACTCCCTTGATGGATTTTTTTAAAATTATCTATGATAATTTTATCGCCATTTTTTAACCCATTGTCTATTATAACATACTCGTTGTTTTGATAGCTTATATGCACAGGTGTTTTAGCTACCTTGCCTTCAACAAGAGTATAAACATAGATTTCATTTTGATCTTGTTTAATGGCAATTTGTGGAATTTTAAATCCATTTTTTTGTACAAAACCTTCAGAAGTAACTGTTGCAAAAGCTCCGGGGAGTAAAAGAGAAGCATTGTTATCAAAGATAGCTTTTGCTTTGACTGTACCACTATTTGAATCAATTACAGAATCAATAAAATAGAGTTTTCCTTCTACATTTTGCCCATTTAAATGCAAATGTGCTTTAAAACTGTCTAAATTCCATTTTCCATCTTGAGTATTGCGAACTATATCAAGTTTGTCTGTGTCAGAAATAGAAAAGTCTGCATAGATAGGATTAAGATTTGTAACACGAACAAGTTGAGTTGTCGAAGCACTGATATATTCACCTATATTAACAAGTCCATCTCCTACTATTCCATCAAAAGGGGCTTTAATTTCTGTATTTGCTAAATCTATCCTTGCATTTTTTAAATCCGCTCTCGCACTGATGAGATTAGCCTGTGCATTTTTAAAATTTGCTAAAGCAGCATCGTATTCTTTTTGAGAAAGAGCTTTTTTGCGAAAGAGTTGTTTGCTTCTTTGGAATTCTTTATCCATATTATCAAATGTAGCTCTTGCAGTTAAAGCTTTTCCGTAGGCTGAATCAACACTTGCTTGGAATTTGTCCTGTTCTATAATGAAAAGGACATCTCCTTTTTTCACCAAATCTCCAGCATTAAAAAGTTTTTCTACCACCATACCACTTACTTGGGCTTTGAGTATAACATCATAGTCGCTCACAAGTCTTGCAGGATAGGTAAATACTAAAGGAAGATTTTCAGCTTGCGCACTTAATGTGCTTACGGTTTGAGGAGGTATTGTTTGTGGTGCTTGTTCTTGAGAACAAGCAAAAAGTAAGAGCATAGCACTCACAATGATTGTAATATTTTTATTAAATTTCATTCATTGCCTTAAAAATTGGATTTTATTTTAAAAATATAAAAGTAAGTTATAAATAACTTTTGTAAAATATTATAGTGATATTTTCGTTAATAGAGATAAATAGCAAATTTATCCTTTAGGGATACCATTTATAAAGATACTGACAATGAAATCAACGAAATCAACATGAGCTTTTTGTTCGTTTTTATCCATTAATGGGGTATCAGCAAGCACATTTAAAGTATGGTAAGGTTCTGTAAGCATAGCACAAAATAATTTAGCAAGTTTATTTGAATTGGCTATAATCGAGGCATTATTTTGCCTATTAAAATATTCGATGAGTATATCGTATGCAAAATTTTCTTGATTATTTTCCATCCATTTTCTTAAATATTTTTCTTTATTATATACTTGAGAGTAGATTATTTTTCTAAAAAGCACAACCTGAAGTTCATTAAAAATTTCCATATAAGTTATTCCAAAAGAATATAATATTTCTTCTAGACTTCCGTTATGAATTTGTTGAATCTTTGAAGAAAGAAGCGCGAAATGTTTTTTGCAAACGTCGTCCAAAATTTCAAAAAATAAACCTTCCTTGCTTTTAAAATTTTCGTAAATGCTTGAGTATGAACCCCCAGAAAGTTTGATAATATCACTTAAATTTGTTTCTTGATATCCTTTAGTTAAAAAGAGTTCTAAAGCTACATTTTTAATTTTCTCTTGTCTTCGTATAACCTTATTTGATGGTGTTTTATTATGTTTCATTGTATTTTTCTTTTTGTTAGTTTAATAGAGTACTTTTTGGGTAAGCAAAAATACTCTCTCTAAAAATTACCACCTTTTCATCATCTTTAGCATAAGCCTTGATGTAAAGAGGTAAAATTACATCTTTTTGACTCTCATTCGCTAGTTCCTTTGTTGCCTGAAGAATAACAATTTTTTTTGCTTTTTCTCCAGCTTGTAGAACAAAAGCGTTTTTTGGACGAATAATTTCAAGACCATTTTCAATTCCCTCTAAAGAAACTTCAAAATAATATTCGTGAGGTTTTGAATCGGTATTTTGAAATAAAAAGGTATAAGCATTGCTGACTTGTTTTTTTCCATTTTTATCCTCGATGTGATACAACTCACTTGAGCGGTTGATGTTTAAAAGCATATGCTCTTTTTTAGAACCCATAAGAAGAAGCATTAAAAAAGCAAAAATGAGGACCGTAAAATATGCAACAGTCCTAAAACGCAAATACTTTACTTTACCTTGCGTTTGCATAGCCTTAGCACTTGTCCAATTTATCAGACTTGGACGTGAAAACTTCTCTTGAACTTTAGAACAAGCATCAGCACATTCAAGACAATTAATGCATTCAAGTTGCATACCAGCCCGTATATCAATGTGAGTTGGACACACACTCACACAGGCTTCACAACCTATGCATTCACCTTGCAAAGGTTTTTTATGAAGTTTAGTTTTGCCATTAAAAATCAGTCCTCCACGTCTTTCATCATATAGTACTTGCATAGTATCATTATCAAACATTACAGATTGTATTCTTGCATAAGGGCAAACATAGATACAGAATTTTTCTGCTAAATAGGTAATGTCAAAAGTTAAAAATAAGCTTGTACAGAAAAGTATGCCAAGCAGTAGTAAATGCTCATTTGGATTTTGAAGATAGAGGAAAAAATCTTCAGGTGGGATAAAATACCACAAGAGATTGCTTGTTGCTATAAGAGAAATGCAATAAAAAAGTACTAAAGCGATAATGTTTTTTATGAAATTGCCCTCATATTGTTTTTGTTTGTTGTTGATATTTTTGCGGATCTTTAATAATTTTGTTTGAATTGCATCTCTATAAAGAACTCGAAACATTGTTTGGGGACAGCTCCAAGCGCACCATACTCTTCCTCCTAAGGTTGTGATAAAAAAGATGAAAAGAAAGAGTATAATGAGTACTAGAGGTAAAAGATAGAATTCTTGAGTATTAAAACTTATAAAAAAGAGGTCTAATTTTTGATGGACAAAACTAAGAAGAAAAAAATGATTTCCATTTATTTTTACAAAAGGTATAAGAAAGATAATGAGAGTTGCTAAACAATAAGTTATATATCTTTTTTCTGTGTAAGTGGTAATATAACTTTGCATTAAAGTACTCCTTTTCATAGTAATGGTGATTCTTTTCAAATCATACTCAAAAAATTGCAAATAGTTGTTTAACATTTTCTTAAGTAAGTATTAATAAGTAAATTATTATAATAGTATTCCACATACAATTTAAACAGAAAGGTGGTGAGGATTGTGCCCGGAATCAGAGTACATCCTAATGAGTCTTTTGATGAAGCGTACCGTAAATTTAAAAAACAAGTAGATAGAAATCTTGTTGTTACTGAAGTACGTGCAAGAAGATTTTTTGAGCCTATGACTGAAATTCGTAAAAAACAAAAAATTTCAGCTCGCAAAAAAATGCTTAAAAGACTGTATATGCTTAGACGCTATGAGTCAAGACTCTAAAATACAAAGCCTATTTAGGCTTTGTATTGCTTTTTGTGGAAATTTTTTCATTATTGATTATTTTTTGTTAGAATTTTAAAGAATTTTGTGGCTTTTTAAGGAAAAATAATGAAAAACATCAAAAAAATTATTCAAATCAGTATGTTAAGCGGTATTGCAGCTGTTGCAAGTGGAGTTTTAGTCGGTTGTGATTCAAATTCAAACCAAACAAATGCTATTGAAAATACACAAAGTGGCGGTGCTTTTGTTATTATCGAAGAAACAGCACCGGGTCAATATAAAATAAAAGAGCAGTTTCCTAGTGCCGAAACACGAGTAGTTTTACAACAGCTTGATGGTACAGAAAGAGTGTTAAGTAAAGAAGAGATGAATGCACTTATTAAAGAGGAATCTGCAAAGATTGATAATGGTACTTCAAACCTTACAAAAGAGAATGCTTCAATGAGCAGTGGCGGACTTTCTCTTGGAGAAACTTTATTAGCAAGTGCTGCTGGTGCTATACTTGGAAGTTGGATAGGTTCAAAACTCTTTAACAATCAAAATTTTGCAAATCAGCAAAGAGGTGCTTTTTCAAATCAAAGCTCTTATCAAAGAAGTATGAACAGTTTTAATAAGGCAGGCAGTGCAAGCACAAGCTCTACAAAGTCTGGCTTTTTTAGAAGTGGTTCAAAATCTGCAAGCACAAGCTCAAGTTTTGGATCTTAGTCTGTCTGATTTTTTAAATTTGGCAAATGAAGATTGTAAAAAACTCAATCCTTGTAAATTTTGCTTAAGTCTTAATTATTACATTTGAAGATAAAAACGCCACAAAGAATTGTGTTTGATGAGGAGTACAGATGAAACTTTTACAGCTAAAAAAATTACAAAAAGAGTATTTAGAAAGTATAGGATTTTCGTGGCATACCGATGCTGATGGAAGTGAATATTTAAGTAATGAGATAGTATGTGTAAAACAAAGTGAAGCAAATGCGTATTATGAAGCGGCTAATGAGCTTTATGATATGTTTATCGCTGCGGCACAGAATGTGATTGATAATAATCGTTTTGATGAATTGGGAATTCCTTTTAATTTGATTGACTGTATTAAAATGAGTTGGGAGAATGAAGTACATTGGCATTTATACGGTCGTTTTGATTTTGCTGGTGGGCTTGATGGTAAGGGAATTAAACTTTTAGAATTTAATGCTGACACACCAACAACTTTATTTGAAAGTGCTATTTTACAATGGGCTCTTTTAAAACAAAATGGTATGGATGAGAGCAGTCAATTTAATAACATTTATGAGAGTTTAATGGACAATTTTAAAAGACTCATTACTTTAGAGGAAAGTACAGAAAGTTTTGAAGAGCATTATAAAGGCTGGAAAATTCTTTTTTCAAGCGTAGCTGGGAGTATGGAAGAGGAACTTACAACTAAATTGCTTGCTCATATTGCAAAAGAGGCCGGGTTTGAAACTGATTTTGCGTATGTAGATGAAGTTGAATTTAGCGAAGATGGTATTTTTAAAGACGGAAAAAATTATGAGTATTGGTTTAAACTTCTTCCTTGGGAGGATATTGCCATAGAAGAAGGCGAACTTGCCTTGCTTTTAACACAAATTATGCGAAATCAAAAAGCCATTATTTTAAATCCAGGCTATACGCTTTTATTTCAATCAAAGGGTATTTTAAAAATTCTTTGGGAATTGTATCCAAATCATCCATTGCTTTTAGAAACATCTGACCAGCCTTTAGTGGCTAAATCTTATGTTAAAAAGCCTGTTTTTGGACGCGAAGGTGCAAATATAAGTATAGTTAAAGATTCAAAACCTCTTTGTGAAAATGGAGGTCCTTATGGTAATGGTAAATTTGTATATCAAGAATTTACAGAATTAAATTCACACCAAAATGAGTACTATCAAGCAGGAGTTTTCTTTGCTTATGAGGGTTGTGGTTTGGGTTTTAGAAAAGGATCATTAATACTTGATAATTCTTCAAAATTTGTTGGGCATAGTATCGAGGAGGATTAAATGAAAATTGTATGTTTAGATGCTGCAACTTTAGGAAATTATGATTTATCAGTTTTTGAAAAGTATGGAGAATTTCAAAGTTATAAACTTACACCTCAAGATGAGGTTATAGCAAGACTCAAAGATGCTGATGTGGCTATGGTAAATAAGATTATTATCGATAAAGAAGTGCTTGAGAGTACAACGCTCAAACTCATACTTGAAACTGCCACAGGACTTAATAATATCGATATTGAATACGCTAAAGCAAAAGGTATCATAGTAAAAAATGTAGCTGCGTATTCTACTATGAGTGTTGCTCAACATACCTTTGCTTTGCTTTTTGCCTTTTTAAATCAAATTCCATTTTATGATAAATGGAGCAAAGAGGGTAAATGGAGTAACAATCCTATTTTCACAGATTATACAAGAATTATTAACACTTTAGCAGGAAAAAAACACGGAATTATAGGACTTGGAACAATAGGAAAAAAAGTAGCAGAACTCTCACAAGCTTTTGGAGCAGAGCTTTTTTATTATTCTACAAGCGGGGCGAATATGAATGCCGATTTTATAAGACTTGGGCTTGATGAACTTTTGCAAACTTGCGATATTGTCAGTATTCACGCCCCTTTAAATGAAAAAACAAAGAATTTACTTAATTTAGAAAAATTGCAGCTTTTAAAAGAAAAATCAGTGTTGATTAATGTCGGTAGAGGAGGAATTATCAACGAAAAAGATTTGGCACAGGTTTTAGATGAAAAAGATTTGCGTGTTGGGCTTGATGTTTTGGAAGTTGAGCCTATGATACCAAATCACCCGCTTTTAAACATTAAACACAAAGAAAGACTTTTAATAACACCTCATATAGCTTGGGCAAGTGAAGAATCCTTACAGGCTTTAATGCAGAAGGTAGAAGACAATCTTAAAACTTGGATAGAAAATGGCAAGTGAGCATAGTTTTGATATAAGTGGTGAGGTATCTATTGGTGAGCTTAAGAATGCTTTAGAACTTTCAAAAAAAGAACTCAATGGTCGTTACGATTTTCAAGGCATAAAAACAGAGCTTGAACTCAATGAACAAGAAAGAATTTTTACCTTAAGCTGCTCAAGCGAAAAGAAGCTTGAAGTTGTAAAAGATATACTCATTTCTAAATTAATTAAAAGAGAAATTAATCCTGCTGCTATTATAGAACATAAAAGGGAAAATGGAACATTCAATCGTTTGTATCTTAAAGTACAAAATGGCATAGAGAGTGAGAATGCAAAAAAAATCACTCAAGCTATTAAAGCAAGTAAATTGAAAGTAAGCTCTACTATTAGGGGAACAGAGATTCGGGTAATGGCAAAGCAAATCGATGACTTACAAGCTGTGATGAAGCTTGTTAAAGGTTTGGATTTAGAACTCAATATTAGTTTTAAAAATTTCAAGTAGGACTTCATTTGCTAAAGATTATACTGAAGAGTTTTGTTGTATGTTTTCTGCTTAGTGCTTGCACTACTTTCATTCCTAAAAACAATCTTAATCAAGCTCTGTTTGTAACGTTGTATCTACCTAAGATTAAAATACACGATTTTGCTTTTCTATATTCAAAAGCTAATACTTTAAGTTTGCAAGTATATAAAGCAGCACAACCTTTTTTTGAACTTAAGATTAATGAGAGGATCTGTGTGAACCGTGTTTGCTATGAAAAGAGAACTTTCAATGAAAAATTTTTTAATAACTCTTATTATGATGAATTGTTAGAAGATATTTTAAGAGCCAAGCCTTTATGGAATGCTAAAAATATACAAAAAAATGAATGTGGCTTTATTCAAAAGTTTGATGTCTATAATATTGTGTATGAGGTATGCGATGGAAAGGTTAATTTTGTCGATGAAAAATCAAAAGTAAGGATAAAGTGGCAAAAGCTCTAAAAAACAAGGAAAATAAAATGGTAGCTCTAAAAGAATTTTTAAGCAGTGCAAAGATTGAAGAAAGTAAAATTTATAAAGAACTTCAATGCAACAATAATGAAGCATTAATTTTACGAGAGCTGTGTAAAAATTATATCCTTTCTCTTTCTAGTGTCAATGCTTTTACTCTTCTTTCCTCTGTTTTTGGCACTGAAGATTATAGTTACCTAGATGCTTTAGATGATGTAAAAAATTTAATAGAACGAGGTTTTATCAGTCAAAATTCGAGTTTTTTTAAGGGTATAGAAGGACAAAAAACTCGTAATTCAAAATTGAGTCTTTTGCAAACTGAATTAAGCTTAAGTGAGTATTTTTTAGAATTTTTAGAAGAAAAACCACAGTTACCGATACAAAAAAAAGAATTCTATAATGATTATATGGAGTATTTAAAAGATGAGTTTCTTCGCATAGAACTCTATGAGAGACTCTCTTTTATCAAGGCTAATCGCAGTAGTCTTAAAGCTCAAATTAAAGCTTATGAGAAATACATTGCTCAATGTTTAAAGAAAAGTAAATTTTACAATGTTTTAGGTGATATTTTTAAAGAATACAAGCTTGAGAGTAAAGAACAAATCATCTTTTTGGCCTTACTCAAAGAAGAATACCTTTTTAGCAATGACAATTCTATTATAAGAGAGTTAGATTCTTTGCTTGCTTTGATTAGTGAAAATGATTTAGAGAAAAGAAAAAATCGTAAATTCTTAGAAGAAGGTGCCAGACTTTTAAATCTTATCGAATATGATGAGTATTTAAATAATTTCGGAGATATTACAAAAAGTTTTTTTATTAGTGATGAAATTTTGGAAAGAATTATCCATTTTGAGCCAAAACAGGGTAAAAAAATTAAAATCGAGACAGCTTTAAAAGAACAAGATATTTTTGAACTTATAGAGCCAAATACAGATATAAACGATGTTATTATGCCTTCAAATACGAAAGAACTTTTACATAGCATATTAAAACAGCTTGATAAGAAAGTGGTAGAGAGACTTCATCTATGGGGTATTAAAAAAAGTAAGAATATAGAAGCAAAAATTATTTTTTATGGACCACCGGGAACGGGAAAGACTTTATCAGCACTTTCTATGGCAAAATCAATGAAAAAAAATGTCTTAAGTTTTGACTGTTCGAAAATTTTAAGCAAATGGGTAGGTGAAAGCGAACAAAATGTGAGGAAAATTTTTGATACCTATAAGAATATAGTTCAAACTTGTAAGCAAAATCCCATCTTACTTCTTAATGAAGCTGACCAATTCTTAAGTACAAGGATTCAAAGTAGTAGCGGAAGTGATAAAATGCACAATCAAATGCAAAATATTTTCTTAGAACAGATTGAGAGATTTAGCGGTGTAATAATTGCTACAACGAATTTCCTTGAAAATCTTGACAGCGCTTTTTCGAGACGTTTTGATTATAAGATAGAATTTAAAAAGCCAGATTTTGGACATCGCCTTAAAATGTGGGAGAAATTTTTACCAAAAAATGCAGAATTTGAGACAGAATTTAGTCTTAAGACTCTTGCAAAATATGAATTAAGCGGTGCGCAAATTTTAATGGTAGTTAAAAATACTGCTTTAAAAGCTGCTGTTTCAAAGGAAGGCGTTTTTACAATGAAAGATTTTATAGAAAGTATAGAAAAAGAATTGCATTCTAGTTTTGATACAAGTAAAATCGTTGGTTTTTAGCAATTCTTTTATCATTGTAATACTCCCAATAAAACATAAATTTTGCTTGATAAAGCTTTGAAATTTTCATTTTTACTTAAAGCAATACAGACTTTATTTTTTGAAGTGCTAGTAAAATCAACATTTTCTAAATTCGTATTTTGAGCCTTGTTGGCTATGTTTTCTATAGCATTTTTGCTTGCAAGATTGCTTGCAATTCCCATTATAGTGAAATCAGTCTTATTGATGAAAATTAATTTTATACACTCATCATCATCTCCGACTTTAAAATCCACTTCTCTTACTCCATTAAAATGAGATAAATCTTCATCTTTAACTCCGCTTACATTGCTCATTTCTCGCAAAGAACTTAAAGAGTCGTTTTTGAGTGTATAGAGATTAATATCATTGATGAGAGTTTTGAGATTGTTTAAAGATTTGCTTAATTCTGCTTCATCTTTACTTGTTCCAAATTTTGGCAAAGCAAAAGCAGCTAAAGTTCCAAGGATGATAATAACAAAAACAAGTTCAAGTACAGTAAAACCCTTTTTCATCTTTTTCCTTTTTAAATTCTTGTAAAGTGAGTGTTTCTTGGCTGTAAAATTTCCTCATCTATACTAACAAATTCTTTTCTTTCAAAAGCGTCAATGGCTGCTCTAGCTATCATTAATGCATTATCAGAGCAAAAATCTAAAGGGGCAAGTTTGAGTTCGCACTTAAATTTTTCACATAATTTTTGCAAAGAGAAACGTAAAGTCAGATTAGCACTTGCACCGCCAACAACGCCAAAACTTGTAAAATGGTGCAAGGAAAAAAGCATTTCAAGTTTATCTAAGATATGTTCGCAAGCTGCTTTTTCAAACCCAAAGGCAATCTCACTCTTTATACTCTCATCAGGTTTTTCGTATTCTAAAAGTTTCATTCTTACTTGATTTTTCAAACCTGAAAAGCTGTAATACAATTCTTTATTGTGTTTTAAAGGTACAGAAAAAGAGATATTTTTTTGCTGTGCTTTCTGTGCGAGTTGTTCTATCGCCACTCCTCCGGGGTAACCTAAATTCATCATTTTTGCAACCTTATCAAAACTCTCTCCAAAGCTATCATCATTACTTTGAGCTAAAAGATGCAGCAAGCCTTTTTCATCGATTTTTACAACAAGCGTATGCCCTCCGCTTACAAGTAAAATTCCCATATCAAAATGGATTTTTTCTTCTAAGAAGAGGCTATAAATATGTCCTTTGAGATGGTTTATAGCTATGAGAGGCAAAGAGAGGCTTAAAGCCAAGGTTTTTGCCATTGTGATTCCACTAAGCAGAGAAACACTTAAGCCCGGCTCATTCGTAACTGCTATCGCACAGAGTCTCTCAAAGAAGATTTCACAGTGTTGTAAAATTTGTGGTAAAGCTGCACTATGAAGCCTTGCAGCAAGCTCAGGGACTACACCACCATAATGAGAGTGCTCATTTTCTTGGGAAATTTTTTTATGAAAGAGACAATTATAATTGTCCTTATTAATGATGGCTATGCTGCTATCATCACAAGAGCTTTCTATCGCTAATATGAGATTTTTCATTCAAATTCCACAAGAATAGAGCCTAAAAATTTATCTTTTTTGCTTGCAAGTTTGAGTGTGTAAACCTCAGTTTTGACATTTTTAATCAGTTTTTTTGTTTCTGTGTTAGCTAAAATTTGTGGCAAAACAGCTCCTCGCAATTCATAAAATTCGACACGATAAATTTTGCCTTCCATATCTAAAGAATAAGCACTTTGCATATTCTTCTTGCTAATGAGTATATTGCTTTCATCTTTACCATGATCAAAACCTATAACATTTACACGCACACCTGCTATTTTAGGAATAAAAAAGTTTTCTTTTATTTGTACTTTTGTTGCAAAAGGTACTGTGGTTTGATTGCCATCGATTTGCATTGGTATTTCATTAAAGCTGTCAGCAAATTCGAAGTATTCAGGATACAGTCTTGTTTGAAAGCGGTTGCCATATTGGATAAAGAAAGATTTATCTTCAGCAATCACAGCAGTAAGTTCGTTGCTTGTTGTGTAGTTTGGTTCTTTATTTACAGGAAAAGGTACATATTTGATACTTTTACGCGGATTTTTTAAAAAAAGTAAAATTCTGTCATTAAAAAGTTTGACTTCAACTTCGCGGTTAATTGCTTTTTTCACTCCTTCTGGGCTAAGTTCAAAATTTCTAGTGAATTCAATCCCCGCTGTTTTAAGATAATTTTCTACCGCTAAAAGATGATAATACGCGCGCACATTAACACTTAAATTTTTACTTGCTTCATTTGCAAAAGCAGCTTTATTGTGAGAAATAACAAAATATGTCAAAGCTTTTAGCATTTCTATATCTTTGAGTTCTTCTGTTTTCGTGTTTTTAAGGTGGTATTCGTGTTTTGGATTGACTAAAGAGGCATTAATGCTATTAATCGTTTGTGAAGCAATGTTTTCAAGATTATTGTATTTGCTTGCATTGATTTCACTAGTGTCAATTACGCTTGAATTTCCCCAACGTTTAGGATTTTGCATAGCATCTACATATTCTGGTCTGTAAAACCCCCAACCATCGTGAAGATTGATAACCATACTCACTTCAGGAAGTAAAATAAGCTCTTTTATTCTTTGTACAGCGTTAAAATCAGGATCATTTGGACTAATATTTGCGAATTTACGATTTAAATCTCCATTATAACCACGACTCTTTTTGATGATACTATCAAAGGCTAAATTTGGAGCAACTATGATTTTACCTTTTGTGATATTATAATCGCTTAACAACAAACTTGCAGCGTGAAAACCTCCGGGCTCATCGCCTTGAATACCTCCAAAGATTAATACTGTATTATTATCATCTAAACTTTTTCCATTTTCTTCTACGCTAAATTCTAAGTCTAAAGCTAAAAGCCCTGTAAAAGATAAGAAAATAACAAGAAACAATTTCATTTTTTACTCCTTAAGTATGCTCTAACCTTTTTGTCCCATTCGAAAATTTCATCAATATGTTTGATTTTAGGCTCTCCAAAATGCTCCAAACTTTTAAAAATTCCTTTTGCAATGTCTAAAAATCCAGCCCTACCTTGAAGAAAATTTTTTACACCTTTTTCATTTGCTGCATTGATGATAACGCCTAAATTTGGATTTTCAAGTAAGCTGTCTTTGAGAGAAAAAAGAGGATATTTTTTCGTGTCTATGGGATAAAATTGCAAATGAGAAATTTCAAGAAAGTCAAGCGGTTTAACAATTTGAGTTTTATGTTCTTCAAAAAGAGCAAGTGAAAGAGCTAAACGCATATCCGCTTTTGAAGCATACATTGTAGTGCTCCCGTTTTCAAATTCGCACAAAGCGTGGATAAGTGATTTTGGTTCTATAAGAGCGTCTATGTTTTTACAGCCATACAGATGATAGGCTTCGATAATTTCAAAGAGTTTATTAGCCATAGTGGCACTATCGATAGTGATTTTAGCCCCCATATCCCAATTTGGGTGTTTGAGAGCGTCTTTTGGACGAACTTTTTTTAAATCTTTTCTTTTGTACTTAAAAAAAGCCCCACCACTTGCAGTAATCAAAAGTTTTTTAATATTGTCCTTTCCTTGCAGTAAAAATTGCAAGGCAGAGTGTTCGCTATCTACAGGTATGAGTTTTGCATCTTGTAAAAAATTTCCAGCCACAACCAAACTTTCTTTATTGGCTAAGGCGATTTTCTTTCCAAGTTCCTTTGCTTTTAAAGTACTTCTTACTCCGGCAAAACCGACTATAGCATTGAGTAAAAACTCATCTTCACACTCGCTTAAAAGCTTTTGCAAACCTTTTTGTCCTGTGAAAACAACATTGTGTTTCACCAAATGCTTGTTTTTTTTGTCTTTTATAGCAACAAATTTTGGCTTGAAATACTCTATTTGTTTGTTGAGCATTGAGATATTATCTCCGCAAGCTAAGGCATTGATAGTGATATTTCTTGCAGCACAAAGCCTTAGAGCATTGACACCTATACTTCCTGTACTCCCAAGTACTATCATAAAAAGGCGACCATTATAAAAGAAGCAAATAAGAGAGCATCGATTCTATCAAGTATGCCACCGTGTTCACCCAAAATTGTTCCGCTATCTTTCACTCCTAACTCACGTTTTAAATAGCTTTCAAACAAATCACCTATAATAGCAAAGACTCCTACACAAAAAGAACAGAGCAAGGCAAAGAAGAAGTTGTATTCAAAGACGCCAAAAATTGCTCCTATGATACTTGCACAAATAACTCCGGCTATCACACCTTCTAAGGTTTTGTTTGGACTTGATTGTGAAAAAGAAGTTGTGCCAAATTTTTTACCTATAAAATACGCACTTGTATCGCAAACAGCTACTATAAGTACAAGCCAAAAGAGGACAAACATTCCATAGCTTACATACACTTGCCATAGGGCAAAAAGAGGTAAAGTAGGATACAAATAAATAAAGCTAAGTCGTAAATTTTCACTTTTTATAAAGACAAGATACCCAAGTACTAAGATGAAAGCTATAATTCCAAACAATAGTACTTTTGTCGTTATAGTACCGATGATGAAGGCTATAAGCACGGGAAAAACAGAAGCGTTTTCTGCATTAAAAAGTTTTTTTGCTTCTTTAAAAGTGAAATACAACAAAGCGATAAACACTATAAAAGTGATGAAAAATTGATTAATCAAAGCAATCAAGACAACCGCAGCTGCCATTGCAAGACCTAAAGTAATTCTTTGAGACATTGTTTTCCTTTTTATATGCTAAGATCTAAGTGATGAAAGTTTAAATTCTCTGTGTTTTCTTCTTTCTCACTCTTTTCCTCGCTGTTTTTTTCCTGTTTGTGTTTTTTATTTTTTTTCTCTTGTTGGGCTTTTTCTTTAATTTCTTGTTGAATATCTTGGGTTTCATTAACCTGTTCGATTTTTTTTACAGCTCTTTCTTTTTCATTGAATTCATTTATACTTGCTAAATGTGCAAAACTTTCTTTTGAAATTTCATTGCTGATTTGAGTGGCTGGATATGCCATATTTTGATTAAGGTAATTTATATTTCCTGTTGGACTTATAGGCATTTTAATCCTTTTCTACCTTGATACTTTTAAAGTCTTTATACTCAACAAAGGCTTTTTCTTTGACTTTAACACAATTTCTTAAAGTATAATCGACCCAATACAACCCTTTTTTTACTTTTGAAAAATTTACACAAAGTTTTGCTGCAAATTGTAACACTTCTTGGCTGATTTTTTGCTTGTTTGAAATAATAATCACGTGAGAGCTACTCAATCCCCTAATGTGAAGCCACATATCATTCTTTTTTGCGTTTTTGAGTAAGAATTCGTTTGCTTTTTCATTTTTTCCTACACAAATTTTAAATTCATTATAATAAAACTTTGCTATCGCTTTTTCATTTGCAAAACCATTGTTTTCTTTTTTCTCTTCTCTCTTTTTTTTTGGAAGTATGCTCTCAAGTTCAAATTCACTCTGTGCCTTTTGTATGAGTTGGGTAAGTTTGAATTCAAAGTCAAGTTTCTCTTGTAAATTCTGCCTTTGCAAAAGAAGATTCTTTGCTTTTTGTTTGAATTTTTTTGCTTGTTTGTAGTATTGATTTGCACTTTCTTTTGGGCTTAAATCCAAGTCAAAATGCATTTCTTTTCCTTGAAAATCTCTTATATTGAATTTTCTTTCATAGCTTTTGATTTGATGTAAATGAGCAAACAAAACATCAGCTCTATTTTGCAAATCGTGGGCTTTTTGCAGTAAAGTGCTTTCATCTTCAAGCGTTGTTAGAACTTTTTGAAGTTTGTCTTTTCTTTTTTGAAGTTCTGCAAGTTTGTTTGTTCTTTTTTGTTCAAGTCGTTTTGTATAGACAAGCTTAAAATTATTTTGAAAATAGGCTTTAAAGTCTTTAATCTCAAGTCCTTGTTTTTCTACATTAAAAGGTTCTAAAGCTACTAAAGTTCTCTTTGGTTTTATTATTCTGTAACTTTTTTCTATGTGTCTTAAGGCTTCTATGATGGTTTCATTTTCATCAGTAAGTATGGCATTAGTATTTCTTCCTGTAAATTCGAAATACAATTTACTTGTGTAGCTTTTATAGGCTTTTTGTATCTCAAAATGAAAACATAAAATTCTGTTATTGTGAGGTACAAGTACATTACGAACAAAGACATTGTTAAGATATTTTTTAAGCATAAAATCAAAAGGGGCATTATAGTTTTTAAATTCTAAATCGGCTGTATAAATAGTACTTTGCCTTCTGTTTAAATCAAAAAGAAATTTATGCCTATCAAAGCTTAATTCTAAAATATTATCATCGATTCGCCTTGCAAAATCAAGCTTTTTAAAGCCACAAAAAAATTCTTTCAGTTGTAAAAGTTCATTGTATTTCATAAAATAATTATAAAATAATTTGACTAATTTTGTGCTAGAATGAAAAAAAGATAAAGGTTACAAATGCAGGCTGTGATTTTGTGTGGCGGTCGTTCTTTGCGTATGGGAGAGGATAAATGCAAACTCCTTGTAGGTTCAAGCACTCTTTTAGAATTTCAAGCACAGAAACTTTCCCAAATTTTTGACAAGGTTTTTATCAGTGCAAAAGAACAAAAACTCAAAGGGTATGAGCTTATAAAAGATGACGAAAAGTATCAGTTTTATTCGCCTATGCTTGCTTTGTATTCTATCTTAAAACATTTTGACAACGAATTTGTGTTTGTATTAAGCGTTGATAGCCCTAAAGTTAGTGTTAAAGAGATACAAAAACTTCTACATTTTAAAGATAAGGAGAGTAAAATCATCATTGCAAAGACACAGCTGCATATACATTTTTTATGTGGTTTGTACCACAGCTCCCTTGCTTTGCTTTGTCAAAAATGCCTTGAAAATGATGAACATAAACTTCAAAATCTCTGTACTAAAACAACAACTCGTTACGTTGAATTTGACGATGAAAGTCCTTTTTTAAACCTTAATTTTTATACTCAATACCAGCATTTTTTGAGAATTAAATGCTAAAAA
>NZ_JAPHNA010000015.1 GCF_026241315.1 Campylobacter sp. MIT 21-1684
CGTTAAAGCTTCTTAGTATATATTTTTGATTTTAATAATTTCTTCTCGCTCATTATAAAAGTTAATTCCTATGTAATTACCAAATTCTTATTCTAATTTTAATTATTCTATTAAAGACGCATATTTTTGATTAGTTTATTATTCACTTATTTGGACTTTTTGCTCTAGTGCTTGTTTTCTTCTTTTTAGTTCTTATATTTTTGCTTCTTGCATGTCCTCTACTTCAGGTTTAAAAAGGTAAGGTTATACCTATAACTTACCTCCTTACTTTTTTGTTTTTATTTTTCATATTTGAGATTTTTAAAAGACACTTGTATTTGGTCAAATATATTTCTTTCTTTGACAAGCTCTTTAATAGATTATAAAATCTGCTTTAAAAATTTTCTCTTAAGAATTATTAATACATCTCCTAGTTCTTTATTCATATAATTTTGAATATAAAATTGCCTTAATTCGTCTGTGGAAATTTGATAACATTACCATTCCCTTATGCCTCATTTTAACAAAAATTCCATAAGGTAAATTTTGTTCTTGCTCTATAAAACCTGATAATCTAATTTGATAGGGATTAAAATTTAATTTCTAGTTTTTAACAAGACTATCTTTATAGTAAAAGAAAAAATTAAAGTCTTTTGCTTTCTTCTCTAAAAAAGAAAAAAAGAAAAAAAATAATAAATATTACAATACTCCAAACCAAAAAAGCATCTACTAGTCCTATTTTACGTACCAAAGGTTGGGAGATGATAGGACTTAAAAACTGACCTAAAAAAATACAGCTTGCTAAAATACCGTATGCTCGTGCTCTTGCATTTTTAGGACAGATAGAAAACAAGTAAGAGGTGTTATTTACAAGCATAATGCCACCACCCATTCCAAGTAAAGCAAGAGCAAGTAAAACCGCATTGTAAGTGTGTATAAAGTAGAGAACTAAAAAAGAACACCCTACAAGAAAAATCGTAGCAAGATAAATCGTTTTTACACTTAAAAACTGCATAAGATATTTATAACTTAAAGAAAAAACTCCATAAAAAATAGCCGAAACAGACATCGAAACACCGATATATTTAGGATCTAAACCCAAATTTTCCTCTATATAATATGGAAGCTGCGTAGGTGAAATATAATACACCACCATAATAAAAAATCCTATAAAATACACAGGAAAAAAATGCCTATAATGCACACTTGCTTCAACTTGGGATTTGTCGTAGAATTTAAATTTATGAGGTTCAAAAAGATAGATAATTGCTAAAATCGTAATTAGTACACCAAGTCCATAAACCAAAAAAGGATACCGCCAAGAATAGCTCGAAACAAAACCTGCGATACAAATAAAAACTGCGCCGCCAACAGCACAAAAAAATCCCTGGGCACTTAAAGCTTTTTCTCGCCGATTAAAACCCCCTTGACTATAATAATCTCCAAGCAAAGCAGAAGCGCCGGTCATAATAAAAGCAGTTGCTGCACCAAAAATAGAACGTGAAAACAAAATGGCATAAATGTCATTCAAAAAAAATCCACTCATTCCAGAAAAAGTCCAAACTATCATAGCAGGAAAAATAAACCGTAATTTTCCAAATTTATCCATTAATATCCCGGCAAGAGGAGATACAAGCACTACAAAAATAGCTGGGATTGTTAATACTAAACGAGTAAGAATGTCTAAATGAGAAAAAGCGAAACTCGTTGGGTCGTGTAATAAAAGTTCGTAAAAATGTTTATTTATAGCTGGAAGAGCTGGAGCTATAGCTGCACTTCCTAAGACAGTCATACTTGCCATAGAAAATACAGCCAACTTTATTCCTATATTTTCAGTAATTTCAACCATTTTTTTGTCAATCTTGGTATCGTTGGGGTGAAATTGATACTGTTTTTTCATTGTTATTTCCTCATCTTAATCTTATATATCGATGATTCATCATACTACTAAAAATATTTTTTGATCAATAATTCATAAAAATTTAATTGCAAAATTCCAATAAGACAAAATTATTTTTTTGATTCTTTCGCTATCACACTCAACATAACCCAAAAAACTATAACAACAACTATTGCAACAAACGCTAGCTCAACAAGATCTAAAGTCGTCATTAGCAATCCTTTCTTTTAATTGACCACAAGCTGCTGAAATATCCAAACCTTTACTTTCTCGTATAGTGCAAGTGAGTCCTTTAGAATGAATATACTTCTGAAATTTCATCACATTCTCAAGATTTGGACGCTGATATTTACTACCATTATGTGGATTAAAAAGAATCAAATTAATCTTGGCTTTGATACCGTTAAGGAGTTTAACAAGTTCTTTAGCGTGTTCAAATTTATCATTAACCCCATCAATCAAAAGGTATTCAAACATCACTCTTTTGCGTGTATCAATAGGAAATTCGCGCACAGCTTTCATAATTGTAGCTATATTATAAGCTTTATTAATAGGCATTAATTCACTACGAAGTTCATCATTTACAGCGTGTAAAGAGATGGCAAGCAATACTCCTAAATTCATTTTTCCAAGCTCATCGATTTGTTTTGCCAAACCACTAGTACTGATAGTTTGCCGACGAGGACTTATACTTAAGCCATCATTTTCAGAAAGAATTTTTACAGCCTTAGCTACATTATGAAGATTATCCAAAGGTTCGCCCATACCCATATAAACTATATTTGTCCTATTTTCATATGGAAGTTCATTATGCTTTTTTATCCATAAAACTTGCCCAACAATCTCTCCTGCGCTTAAATTGCGTTTTAAACCTCCTTTTGCTGTTAAACAAAAACTACAACCGCTTCTACAACCGACTTGAGAAGAAACACAGATAGTATATTTATCATTTTTAATACTTTTCTTTATATGCGATTTTTTCATAGGCAAAAGCACTGTTTCTATACGCAATCCATCAAGCAACTCAAAAAGATACTTTACACTTCCATCTTGACTCTGTTGTGAAAAAATACATTTGAAAGGAGAAAAATGATACTTTCTGCCAAGTTCCTGTCTTAAATCTTTTGGCACATTTGACATTTCATCAAAAGTATCGGCATACTTTTGATAAATCCATTGATAAATTTGTTTCACACGAAACATTGGTTGTATTTTTTCACTTAATTCTTCAAATGTAAAATCTAAAATATTATCAAGTCCTTTCAAGTTATTCCTTTTTATAATAATTATATATAGTTATGAATTTGCAGGTAAGTTTCAAGCTTCTTTTTTGCCTGCGAATGATTTGCTAAAAAATCAATATGAGCATTTTCATTACAAAAATTTGTAGCACATACAATACACTCCGCTTGTATGTTGAATTTTTTTGCTACAAATAAAACAGAAAAAGCTTCCATATTTTCAAAATGCAAACCTATTTTGGCAAATTCTTTAGCTGCTTGTGGATTTTGACAGATATAATTTGAAGAATTAATTTTATAAGTTTCACAAGAAACATTCTTTTTCTTAACATCTACATTGCTATGAATAGTATCTGCATTATAATCTAAGCAAATTTCATTAACAGCGGGAGTATAAAAAGCATTGGAAAGACTTGAAAATTCAAGATTAAAAGCGTGAGAGCTTTTATAAATCTCCAAAATATTTCCAGAATCATAAATTCCACAACTCCCTACAAATACTATTTTGGTCGGTTTTAATTCCAAACAAAGACGGGTTAAATTTAAAGCTGATTCCACAAGACCTATGCCTATACTTTTTGCAAAAATAAAATCTTCATTTCCACCTGCACAAACTATCATTTTTTCCCAACAAATTATATTTTACAAGGCATTGTAACTAAAAAGACTTAATTAAGAATTTTTTAGGTACAATCGAAATTACAATTATGAAAGCAAAAAAACATTACGGACAGAATTTTTTATGTGATAAAAACATCATACAACAAATCATTCAAGCCATACCCAAAAATATAAAAAACATTGTTGAAATTGGGCCTGGCTTAGGTGATTTAACGCAAGAACTTTTAAAAATTTCTCCAGTAAAAGCCTATGAGCTTGATGATGAACTCATAATATTTTTACAAAAGAAATTTCAAAAGGAACTTGAATGTGAAAAATTCAATTTGATTCATCAAGATGCAAACAAGGTTTTAAGTTTTGATACAAAAAAATATTTTTTAGTAGCAAACTTGCCTTATTATATCGCGAGTCGCTTGATTTTAAAAGCTTTAGAAGATGAAAATTGCTTAGGACTTGTCGTTATGGTACAAAAAGAAATGGCAATAAAATTTTGTGCAAAAAGTGGAGAAAACGAATTTTCTGCACTAGGTATTTTAAGCGCGATGATTTGTACAAGAAAAATACTTTTTGATGTTTCTCCTTTGTGCTTTAAACCTCAACCAAAAGTTCTTTCATCAGTCATAAAACTTATCAAGAAAAGAGAATTTAAAGAATTTTGCAATATTGAAACTTTTAAACAATTCTTAAAAGAATGTTTCAAAAGTCCAAGAAAACAACTTTTAAGCAATTTAAAAGCAAAAAAAGAAAAAATTGTACCTTTTTTTCAAAAGCAAAATATACAAAAAAACATCAGACCACACGAGCTCTGCGTTGACTCATACCTTCAAATCTATAAACTTTTAAAGGATTATTATGAATGAAAATAAAGACTTCGATGAAAATTTGAATCAAAAAAAAGATTTAACCCCAATAAACCCTAATGCAAATTCTAAAAATAACAAACATTATAAATACAAAAATCGCAGAAAGAAACTTGCCGATTCTCTTTCCAATCAAAATGAACAAAAAGATTTTTTCAATAATAAAAACCAAAATACAGAAAACGATTTAGATTCCAATCAAAAACGGAATGAAAAAAATAATGGATACAGTACAGAAAAAACAGTCAAGCGTAAAAAAAATCGTAATCTCCCTTCCAAACTTACTGGGAATGAGGATTGGCAAAAAGCTTTAGCAGAATGTATAGAAGCAAACAGAATCTCACACGAAAACAGACTGCATCCTTTAAAATACAACAGCTCAAGTGAATATAAAATTCGTATTACTCCACTTGGAGGACTTGGAGAGATAGGTGGAAATATCACTCTTTTTGAAACAAATAAAGATGCGATTATCGTTGATATTGGAATGAGTTTTCCAGATGGAACTATGCACGGAGTTGATATTATCATTCCAGATTTTGATTATATTAGAAAAATTAAAGAAAAAATCAAAGCTGTTATAATCACACACGCTCACGAAGATCATATCGGTGCTGTGCCATATTTTTTTAAAGAATTTCAATTCCCTATTTATGCGACACCATTGGCATTAGGAATGATTTCAAACAAATTTGAAGAACACGGTTTGAAAGCTGAACGTAAATGGTTTCGCCCTGTAGAAAAACGCAAAATTTATGAAATAGGAGATTTTGATATAGAATGGATACACATTACTCACTCTATTATAGATGCTTCAGCTTTAGCTATAAAAACAAAAGCTGGAGTCATTATCCATACGGGAGATTTTAAAATAGATCAAACTCCAATAGACGGCTATCCTAGTGATTTAAGTCGTTTGGCTCACTATGGCGATAATGGCGTGTTATGTCTTTTAAGCGATAGTACTAATTCCTATAAAGAAGGCTATACAAAAAGCGAAAGTTCCGTAGGTCCTACCTTTGATCAAATTTTTGCTAAAACAAAAGGGAGAGTGATTATGAGTACTTTTAGTTCCAATATTCATCGCGTATATCAAGCTATTATCTATGGGTTAAAATATGGTCGAAAAGTCTGTGTTATAGGACGCTCTATGGAAAGAAATCTTTACACGACTATGGAACTTGGTTACATTAAACTTGATAGAAAAATTTTCATCGATGCTGATGAGGTAAGCAAATACAAAGATAACGAAGTTTTAATTGTTACAACAGGTTCTCAAGGCGAAACAATGAGTGCTCTTTATAGAATGGCAACCGATGAACACAAATTCATTAAAATCAAACCCACAGATCAAATCATCATTTCTGCAAAAGCCATACCCGGTAATGAAGCAAGTGTCTCTGCTGTGCTTGACTATCTTTTAAAAGCAGGGGCCAAAGTTGCTTATCAAGAATTTAGTGAAATTCACGTAAGCGGACACGCTAGCATAGAAGAACAAAAACTTATGCTCAATCTTGTTAAACCAAAATTTTTCTTACCTATCCACGGGGAATACAATCATATCAATAAACACAAGGAAACAGCTCTTGCTTGTGGAATTAATGAACACAATATTTATCTAATGAGCGATGGGGATCAGGTTGAACTGTGTCAAAAATACCTCAAAAGAGTAAAAACAGTAAAAACAGGGAAAGTTTTTGTTGATAATCAAATTAACAAACAAATTGCTGATGATGTCGTTATAGATCGTCAAAATTTAGCAGATAATGGTATAGTTATGATTGTAGCCCAACTTGATAAAACAAATAAAACTCTCATCAATAAACCTCGTGTCTTTAGCTATGGTTTGGTTGCAGATAAACACGATCACGCATTTTCTAAAGAAATGTCAGAAATTTTAGGACAGTTTTTCATTAATGTTAAAGATGAAATACTCAATGATCCAAGATTTTTAGAAAATCAGATTAGACAAGTATTAAGAAAACATATTTTTAGAAAAATAAAAAAATATCCTACCATAGTACCTACTATTTTTATAATGTAATTTTTATTATTATGTAGGAATACAAATGAGGATTAATCAGTTTATATCGCACAATACTCCTTATTCTAGACGCCAAGCAGATGAACTTATAAAACAAGGTGTTGTAAAGATTAATGCTGTTATAGCAAAATTCAACGATGAGGTAAAAAAAGATGATAGAATTACTATTAAAGGGAAACAAATCTATAAAAAAACACGATTTAGCGTTCTTATCTATCACAAACAAAAAGGTGAGATAGTAAGTAAAAAAGATGATAGAGGAAGAAAAACTATTTACGATACTTTGCCAAAACAATTCAATTCTTGGTTAAGTGTAGGAAGACTTGACTTTGCAAGTGAAGGACTTTTACTTCTAACAGATTCTCCCCTCATAGCGCATTCTTTAATGAAAAGCGATTTAGAAAGAGAATATTATCTTAAAATCAAAGGTCTCATAACTACTCCTGTCCTTGAAGCTATGAAAGAAGGATTACAACTTCGCAATGCAAAAAAAGGAGGGCATTTTAAAAGCAAAATTACCTCTATGAATTTTGCTCCTTTCTTAAATTTTGAAATCTTCGGTTCAAGCGGAGGTTATACAAAGCTTAGAGTTATTATCAATGAAGGCAAAAACAGGGAGTTGAGGAGATTTTTTGGACATTTTGACCTTGAAGTAATGGACTTAAAGCGAGTTGGTTTTGGAATTTTAAATTTAGGAATGTTAAAAGCTGGAAAATATCGCTATTTAGAAAAAGGTGAATATGATAAATTAAAAGATTTTCTTGCAAAGAATGCAATACGTTACTAAAAGCCATAAATTAATTGTAACAAACAACAGCATTTTGCTTTACAGTTGGAAAAATTAGTTTTGTTTATTAAAGAACAATACCACATTTTTACAAAAAATAAAATCAAACTAAAGTATTTATAGATACAATACAAATTTGAAAAACTTATATTTTAAGAAATTCTAAAAAAATATTTAGCTTGTTTAGACTATAATTATTAGAATTTTTCAAATACATCATTCTAAAGGGTATTTTTTATGTTAAAACGTTTCATTTTACTGTGCTGTTTTTCTGTTTTCAGTTTTGCAAATGAAAACTATCAGACACTCATTGGAGAAAATAAAATAACTGTTATCTCATTAAAAGAAAACAAACTTGATTCTAAACTACTCATTGCACAAAACGAAGAAGATAAAAAACGTATTGCTCAAATATCAGATATGAAAGCAAACAAACACAATGTTATACTGATACAAAATCCAAATTTTACAGCTTTAATCGATACTGGTTATTTAGACACCTTAACAAAGCTAGAAGATGCTTTAACAGCTCAAGGAGTAAAGTTTAAAGACCTTACCCATATTATTCTTACCCACGCTCATCCTGATCATATAGGGGCTTTTATGGGCCAACAAAATCCTTTTATCAATGCTACTGTTTTGCTTGATGAAAAAGAATATGAATACTGGATAAATTCTCAAAATGAAAACATTAGAAAAACATTAGAAAAAATACAAAAAAAAGAATTTTTTACACATCAAACAGAACTTATAAATAAAAACTCTGGGCTCAAAGCAATAGCAGCTTATGGACACACGCCCGGTCATAATATCATCACAATCAATGACAAACTTGCCTTTTGTGCCGATATATTCCACGCTTTTGACCTGCAAATACAAAATCCTGAAATTTCTATAAAATTTGACACAAATCAACAAGAAGCTATTCAAACACGAAAACACTTTATAAAAGAATTCAAAGAAAATGAGATACAAGTTATAGGTACTCATATGCCTTTTATACAACCTATCACTCTCAATTCACTCTAAAGGAAAAAATGTGGCAAAAGACGATGTAATAGAAATCGATGGTAGCGTAGTTGAAGCTTTACCAAATGCAAATTTTAAAGTTGAACTTGACAATAAACATATAGTTTTATGCCATATAGCAGGAAAAATGCGTATGCATTATATTCGTATAATGCCCGGAGATAGAGTAAAAGTTGAACTCACTCCATACAGCCTTGATAAAGGACGTATAACTTTTAGGTATAAATAATCCATTAATATATCAAAAATATTGCTTAAAGAGTAAAATACATTCTTAAGCAACAAGTATTAAACTACACAAAAACCAAGATTTATTACATTTTAGACTCTCTATGCTTTAATTCATTTTTAAATTTCACAGATTTACATTGTAGTTATTAAAAAGCACTTTAATACTAAAAATTCTTAAATCTAAGCAAAATAAAAGCTAAATTAGGTAGAATTGACATTTTTTCTAAGCGAACTTTATTAAGAAAGTATTTTCAAAATTTGGCATTTGTTTTGAAAATAGTTGGTTAAATACCTTAGCTTATGAGAAATAAATGCGATTTGACATTTCAAGGAGAAAACTATGAAAGTTAGACCCTCGGTGAAAAAAATGTGCGATAAATGCAAAATAGTTCGTCGAAAAGGCGTAGTTCGCATTATTTGCGAAAATCCAAAACACAAACAAAGACAAGGATAAATATGGCTCGTATAGCAGGTGTGGATTTACCAAAGAAGAAAAGGATAGAGTATGGATTAACTTATATCTATGGTATAGGACTTTTCAGCTCAAGAAAAATTTTAGATAAAACAGGAATTTCTTACGATAAAAGAGTGTATGAGTTAAGCGAAGATGAAGCTGCTTCGATACGTAAAGAAATTCAAGAAAACTATATGGTTGAAGGTGATTTGAGAAAACAAGTCGCTATGGACATTAAAGCATTAATGGACTTAGGCTCTTACAGAGGATTAAGACATAGAAAAGGTTTACCTGTACGCGGACAAAAAACAAAAACAAACGCAAGGACACGTAAGGGTAAAAGAAAAACTGTCGGTGCAAAATCATAAGGATAGAGTATGGCGAAGAGAAAGATAAAGAAAAAAATAGTCAAAAAGAATATAGCTAAAGGTATTGTATATATTAGTGCAACTTTTAATAACACTATGGTTACAGTAACTGATGAAATGGGAAATGCTATTGCTTGGAGTAGTGCAGGTGGATTAGGATTTAAAGGTTCTAAAAAATCCACTCCTTATGCAGCACAACAAGCAGTTGAAGACGCTTTAAATAAAGCAAAAGAACACGGAATTAAAGAAGTGGGTATAAAAGTGCAAGGACCCGGAAGTGGTAGAGAAACTGCCGTTAAAAGTGTAGGTGCTATGGAGGGAATAAAAGTAAATTTTTTAAAAGATATCACCCCATTAGCTCATAATGGTTGCAGACCACCAAAACGTCGTCGTGTCTAAAGATAGGAGGATAGAATATGGCAAGATATAGAGGACCGGTAGAAAAATTAGAAAGACGTTTCGGGGTAAGTTTATCCTTAAAAGGTGAAAGGAGATTGGCAGGAAAAAGTGCTCTTGATAAAAGACCTTACGCACCGGGACAACACGGAGCAAGAAAAGGCAAAATCAGCGAATACGGACTTCAACTTAGAGAAAAACAAAAAGCAAAATTTATGTATGGAGTAAGTGAAAAACAATTTAGAAGATTGTTTTCCGAAGCAGCAAGACGAGATGGTAATACAGGCGTTTTATTGATTCAACTTTTAGAACAAAGACTTGACAATGTGGTATATAGAATGGGCTTTGCAAGCACTCGACGTTTCGCAAGACAGCTCGTAACACACGGGCATATTTTAGTAAATGGCAAAAGAGTAGATATACCTAGTTACCGTGTTGAAGCAGGAGTAAAAATTGAAATACGAGAAAAAAGCAAAAATAACCCTCAAATCACGAGAGCAATAGAACTCACAGCACAAACTGGTATAGTTGCTTGGGTAGATGTAGAAAAAGACAAGAGATTTGGGATTTTCACAAGAAAACCTGAAAGAGAAGAAGTTGTCATTCCTGTTGAGGAAAGATTTATTGTTGAGCTTTACTCTAAGTAAGGACTAAAATATGAAAAATATCACAGTATCAGCTTATACACCTACAGAATTTACAATAGAAAATGTAGGCGAAAACACAGCAAAAATTAGTGCGTGGCCTTTCGAAGTAGGGTATGGGATAACTCTAGCCCACCCTTTACGACGACTGCTCTACACTAGCACAGTAGGGTATGCTCCAACTGCTGTTTGTATTGATGGAGTTGCACATGAATTCGATAGTATGCGCGGAATGCTCGAAGACGTAGCACTCTTTATCATCAATCTTAAAAAACTTCGCTTTAAACTTAAAGGAGAAAGCAACAAAGAAATAGTAGATTTTTCTTTTAAAGGACCTAAAGAAATTCACGGCAAAGACTTAAACAATACGCAAGTTGAAGTTGTCAATAGCGATGCCTATCTTGCAACTATAAACGAAGATGCAGAACTTCACTTCACTCTTATCATTGAAAAAGGTATAGGCTATGTACCAAGCGAGGAAACTAAAGAGCTTTTAAACGATAACAATTTCATTGCACTTGACGCTTTTTTTACACCGGTAAGAGAAGCCACTTATGACATAGAAAAAGTACTCTTTGAAGACAGTTCTGATTTTGAAAAAGTAGTTTTAACCATAAAAACTGATGGACAAATCACTCCAAATGAAGCCTTTCAAAATGCTTTAGAAGCTATGTATAAACAACTGTCTGTATTTGATAAAATTACAAATGCGCGAAACATCATAAAAACACAAACCATAAACAATGCATTTGAAAACACAAAACTTTTACAAAACATTACTGACTTAAATTTAAGTGCTAGAAGTTACAATTGTCTTGAAAAAGCTGGTATAGTTTATATAGGAGAACTTGCTCTAATGAGCATCAATGAGCTTGCGGGACTCAAAAATCTTGGTAAAAAATCTTTAGATGAGATTAAAAATATTATGGAAAGCATAGGCTTTTCTGTAGGAACTTCTAAACTTAGCGAAAATAAAGACTTTTTAAGAAAAAAAATCACCGAACTCAAAGCACAGAATGAAGGATAAAAAATGAGACACAAACACGGATACAGAAAACTTGGCAGAACTTCATCTCACCGCAGTGCTTTACTTAAAAATTTAAGCATAGCTCTTGTAACAAGCGGTAAAATTGAAACAACTCTCCCTAAAGCCAAAGAATTACGAAGCTATATAGAAAAACTTATCACTCGAGCAAGAATTGGTGATTTTAATGCACATAGAGCTATTTTCGCTGCTTTGCAAGACAAACAAGCTACAAAAAAACTTGTCAATGAACTTGCTCCAAAATTTAAAGACAGAAATGGTGGTTATACAAGAATTATCAAAACACGTATAAGACGCGGAGATGCTGCGGAAATGGCTTATATAGAATTTGTAGTCTAAATTCAACAAAACTTCCACAGCTTGTTTTTAATCGCTTTTGAAAATTTCATTTAATTTTCAAAAGCCTGTTAAAAAATCGTTTTCAAAACTTTATTTTTCTTTTTGTTTTCAGTATTTTTAAAACCTTTTATGTTAAGATATACTTTCAATCTATTGAAAGGAAAAAATGCAAGAATATCCTCGTTTGCGTATAGCTGTTCAAAAATCAGGTCGTTTAAGTAAAGAATCTATTCAACTCTTAAAAGACTGCGGCATTAAAGCACACATTCACGAGCAAAGTTTGGTAGCTTTTGCAAGTAATTTTCCTATTGATATTTTAAGAGTACGTGATGATGATATACCGGGTTTAATCTTTGACGGAGTAGCTGATCTTGGTATCATAGGCGAAAATGTCTTAGAAGAAAATGCTTTAGAAAGACAAGTTAGTCAGACAGATTTTAAAATTCTTAAAAGACTTGATTTTGGTTATTGTAGGCTTTCTTTAGCCTTACCTCAAGACAAAAAATTTGAAAATTTAGAGGACTTTCAAGGATTGAGAATTGCAACTTCTTATCCACAACTTCTAAAACAATTTATGCAAAAACAGAAAATTTCATACAAAAATTGTACACTTACAGGTTCTGTTGAGATTGCACCTCGTGCTAATTTAGCAGACGCAATCTGTGATTTAGTTTCAAGTGGTGCAACTCTACAAGCCAATGGTCTCAAAGAAGTTTGCACAATTTATCATTCAAAGGCTTGTTTAATCCAAAAAACAGAGCTTAAAAAAGAACACTATGCCTTAGTAGAAAAACTTCTACTAAGATTTGATGGTATAATGCAGGCAAGAGAAAGCAAGTATATTATGCTCCACGCACCAAAAAATCGTCTTGATCAAATCATTGCTTTATTGCCGGGTATAGAAAATCCTACAATAGTGCCACTTGCTCACGATGAAGAAAAAATGGCTTTACATATGGTCAGCAAAGAAAATCTCTTTTGGGAAACTATGGAGGCTTTAAAGGAAAAAGGGGCAAGCTCTATACTAGTCTTACCAATTGAAAAAATGTTAAAGTAGTCAAAAATGCAAATTCTCCTCTATGAAAATCTTGATCAAACACAAAAAAAGGAAGCTTTACAAAGGCCTGCTGTTGCTGCAAAAGACAAAATTATGCAAATTGTAAATACTCTTATCGAAGATGTTCGCTCAAGGGGAGACCAAGCCTTGATAGAACAAACTTTACAGTTTGACAAAATACAAATTTCAAAAATCAAACTAGACAAAGATGAAATAGAAAAAGCATCTAATCGCGTGGATGCGAAACTCAAACAAGCCATCATAACAGCTCATAAAAACATTACAAAATTCCACCAAGCTCAAATTTTTAAAAATATTTGCGTCCAAACAATGCCTGGCGTTTGTTGTGAGCTTATAAGTCGTCCTATTGAAAAAGTCGGACTTTACATACCGGGTGGTTTGGCACCTTTGTTTTCAACGGTTTTAATGCTTGCTATTCCAGCTAAGATAGCACAGTGCGAGAAAATTGTACTTGCAAGTCCGGCTACAATCAATAATGCGATACTTTTTAGTGCTTCTTTATGCGGAGTTGATGAAATCTATCAAATGGGTGGAGCAGGAGCGATAGCAGCTTTAGCTTATGGAACACAAAGTGTTTGCAAAGTAGATAAAATTTTCGGTCCGGGAAATGCTTTTGTAACAGCTGCAAAAGCAAAAGTAAGTACAGATATATACGGAGCAGACATTGATATGCAAGCAGGACCTAGCGAAGTTTTAGTCATAGCTGATGAAGAAGCAAAAATACAGTTTGTTGCAAGCGATTTACTCTCTCAAGCAGAACACGGGGCAGATTCACAAGTAATTTTAATATGTTTAAGTGAAAATTTCGCTCAACAAATAAGAAAAGAAGTACAATTTCAACTCAAGAATTTACCTCGCAAAGATTTAGCAAGCAAAAGCATAGAAAATTCAAAAATCATTGTTGTAAAGGACTTACAACAAGCCTTAGAAATTTCAAACGCTTATGCCCCAGAGCACCTCATTATCCAAACACAAAATCCAAGAGGTTTGCTTGATGGAGTAAAACACGCAGGAAGTGTATTTTTAGGGGATTACTCACCTGAATCAATGGGCGATTATGCAAGTGGAACTAACCACGTTTTACCAACTTATGGATTTGTTAGAACACATTCAAGTTTAAATTTAAACGATTTTACAAAAAAAATGACTGTGCAAGAATTAAGCATCGAAGGTTTTAAAAATTTGGCAAAGAGCGTTGAAATTTTAGCTGAAGCTGAAGAACTAATGGCTCACAAAAATGCTTTACATTACCGTTTTGAAAGCTTGAAACATAATCAAATTTGAAATTCTTTAAGTTATAAAAAATCAATCTAAAAAACTTTGTATCACAAGACTTTGAAAAAATGTCTCAATCAAACTAAGAATAACTCAATTTTTAAAACCTAATTTTTCTACTTAAATAAAATGGAAAACAAGTTATCCATAATTCTAAAATATATTTTGTAACTCATTTACAAAATTTTCAATGTTTTTTAATTCTTTCAAATTTAAAGTGAGTTTTAAATTTACCGCATTACCCGGGTTCATTTGCACAAGTTGTTTAGGTTTATCATTAATTTTGATAAATTCTTTTCTTAACTTATGGTCATAAATATAATCAAACTTTTTATTGATAATGTAATAATATACATCATCATAAGAGATAGCAATTAAAATAATATAATCATAATTGTATTTTGGATTGATGCCATTAAACTGAAAAGTATTATTCTTCAGCCCTTTTCGCGCTGTTTTGATTTCTATTTTCTTTCCTAATGAAAGTAAATCAAATTCATCGTGTATAATCTCTTTTCCTATCTCATCAAGTGGAATCTTAAAATTTCTAAATACTTCTTTAACAAATTTTTCACCAATTTGTCCTATGGCATTGCCTTCAAAATCTTTAATTTTATCAAAAATTCCACTTTGGTTAAAGTTTTGCAATTCTTTATGTTTTTCTTCTATGATTTGTAATAAAAGCTCTTTAATCATCTTAAAATCCCGCTTCTTGCAAAAGTTGAAAAATATGTGATTTTCCAATATGCCTACAACCATTTGTAGCTAAAGAGCTGTATTTATTCCAATCAGCATTCAAAAATAATGTATCAAGTGCATTTTTGGGTGCATTTTCATTATAAATAATTGCCACTCCACTTTTATATTTTACTTGTGAAAAATCCTTAACAACGGCATTTTCTTTAAAAAAAGTGCTTGAGAGATAAAAGTTTGCTTTTTTGTTAAAAATCCACTCCTTGCCACATTCTCTATTTTTTGCCAAAGACACTGTTACGACTTTAAGAATCTCGCTATACGGCTCTTGCTTTTCTTTTTGTTGATACCAACTAAATTCTTGCTTTTGACTTTTGTGATTTTTACTCCAAATTTGAAAGCAACATTTCACATCTTTCTCCTTGCCATTGGCAAGATAAAATGAGTTATAGGGTAAAGATTCTTCATAAAGTAAATGAAAATCGTTTACACGATAACGAATTGAGCCTTTACCTAAACTTTGAAAGAACATAGGCAGGATAAAACATACAAATTCGGCATTTTTTGAATGCTTGATAAATTCTAAGGCTAAAACTCCACGATGTCCAAAAGGAGGATTTCCTATTACAATTAAAGGTTTTTTGGGAAGTTGAAATTTTAAAAAATTCTTGCGTAGAGTTTTAAATTTAGTTTCATTAATATCTATACCGATTTTTTTTCGCGGTAAAAGTTTGTAAAAACAACCATCACCTACACTTGGCTCAAGCCAAGTATATTTGCTAAGATTTTCATATTGTGCAATAATTTCTTTAGCTTTTTCAAAAAGATATTGCGCAATATGTGGTTTTGTAAAATATTCATCAAAGTGGTTATTTGCATTTGTTTTCATCACTCCACCATTGACATATTTAAGTTGCATTTGAAAAACTCCGTTTGAAAAATTAAACTAAATTATAGCAAATTAAAAATTAAGAAAGAATACTTAGAATCATAGCAGAAAACATCTTCCTCATAATGAAAAATACTAAAAGATTCTGACCTTAAAACGATGCAATACTTTTGAATGAGTAAATTTTGCTATACTGCTATGTAAAATAACAAGGCAAAGAAATGCATTATAAGTTTATAAAGTTGCAAGATTTTTTATCAAATTACAATCTACTTTATCCCACGCAAGAAGCACTTAAAGGCTTTAAACAAAGTTTGGAGACTTATTTTAAGACATTGCAAAAAGCGGTAGAAAACAAAGAATCAGAAGAGCACCAAAAGAATATTTTGCGTGATTTTTTAAGCCAAACTTTTGCTTACAACTGCAATACAAAAGGCAGAATTGACTTAGCCATTTATGAAGATTCTACGCCAAAAGTGATTTTTGAAACCAAAAGTCTAAATGCACAAAAAGATGAATTTATTGGGGGGGGGGCGAAATATACTTTAGAATTCAAAGCCCTGTATGAATCTATCCTCTACTATCTGCGCGAAAGCCTCACACACAAGAATAACAACCTTAGCTTTATCCTTTTAACTAACACGAGAGATTTTTATTGCATTGACGCAAAAGAGTTTGTCCAATTTGCCAAGCACAAAGAGATTCAAAAAGCCTTTAAAAACTGCGAACACAAAGAGGGTAATGACACAAGCACTCAAAAGTTTTATGATGAGCTAAAGTTGCTTTTGCCCAGCCTTGATTCCACACTTGCCTTTACACATTTTAGGCTTGAAGCGAGCGTTTTAGCGCAGGATTTGCACACTTCTTTACTGCCCCTTATCTATCAAGCCCTAAACCCCGCTGTGCTTTTAAAGCGCAAGAGCTATATTGACGCAAACACGCTTAATGTGGGATTTTATAATGAACTCCTCTATATTTTAGGCTTAGAGGAACAAAGCCAAAATGGCAAGGTGCTCATCAAAGCAAATGAAACAAAAAACACGCTTTTAGATACTCTATGTACTGCTTTTGCTTATGATAAAGATAGAGATTTTGAGAGTGCCTCTAAGCTCATTACAACTTGGAATAATCGCCTGTTGTTTTTGCGCCTTGTAGAATCTATGCTGCTCTCTTTCAAGCATATTTCTAAGCCCTTTTTGAATGCGGATTGCCTCCCTACTTTTGCCACACTCAACACGCTCTTTTTTGATGTGTTAGCTAAAGAGGAGAGCAAAAGAGAGGCCCATATTCCACAATCCTTAAGCTCTATCCCTTATCTCAACTCAAGCCTTTTTGACAAAACCCCCTTAGAATTGCAAGGCAAGGAAATCGCGCGTTTAGATTCTAAGCCTTTGGTGCTTTATCAAGATTCTATTTTGTATAAAGACAAAACTTTGTCAAAAAGTTTCAATCTCAATGCGCAAGATTCCACACTGCCGCTTTTAGAATATTTCTTTGCCTTTCTCCACGCTTATAATTTCACCACGACTGCACAAGATATTCAAAACCACATAAAAATCAATTATGACAAGCTCATCAACTCTGCAGTTTTGGGGCTTGTCTTTGAAAAGCTCAATGGCTACAAGGAGGGCAGTTTCTACACACCTAGCTTTATTACAAGCTGGGTGTGTAAGCAAAGCTTACAAAAAGTGATATTAGAAAAGTTTAATACTGCGAAAAATTGGCAATGTGCGGATTTAGAAGCACTTAAACACAAGCTTAACAAACTCACAGATTCTAAAGAGGGCTATAAGGAAACAAATAGCATTTTTGATACTATTCGCGTATGCGACCCAAGTGTGGGAAGTGGGCATTTTTTGGTGTCTGCTCTCAATGAACTTATTTTACTTAAATTTCAGCTCCAAATCCTCTGCGATGAACATTTTGAGCGACTAAAAGACATTACCCTCAGCATAGAAAATGATGAAATCCTTGTGCGAGATTCTCACAATGCGCCTTTTACCTACACTCTCCCAGCACACGAAAACATAGAATCACACAAGATTCAAAAAGCCTTTTTCTTTAACAAACGCAAACTCATAGAATCTTGCCTCTTTGGCGTGGATATTAATCCTAATTCTTGTGAGATAACTAAACTAAGACTTTGGATAGAGCTACTCAAATACAGCTTTTATAAAGATATAGCTAATAAGAGGCTAGAGACTCTGCCAAATATTGATATTAATATCAAATGTGGGAATAGTTTAGTCTCTTATATGGGAATAGAAGAAAATTTGCTTTTACACACCTCAGAACAAATTAAAAGATACCAAAAATTAGAATCAGATTATTTCAATGGATTTTATAGAGACAAAGACGCAATGATAAAAAAAATTGAAAAAGTCAAACAAGATTTACTCAATCAACATTTTGAATTTAAATTTAAAGACTCTTTAGAAAACTTGAAAAAGGAATGTGAGAATTATTCTAAAAGCTATGGTGATTATGCCAAAGAAAGTTTAGGGCAACACTATAAATTTATTAAAAACCACATTAGCATCTCGGGTTTATTTGAACAAAACCTAGACGAACAAATGCAAGAGAAAGCGCAAAAAGAACTTGAAAAACTCAAAAGCGAACACGATAAAATCTTTAATCTTTCAAAAAACTTTGAATGGCGCATAGAATTTCCTAAGCTCCTAGATACAGGACTAAGCAAAGAGCAAATTACACACAATAATCAACAAAAACAAAAAGGCAATTTTAAAAATTTATATAAAGACGAGAGCGGTAAATTTCTAGGCTTTGATTTAGTGATAGGAAATCCGCCGTATATTAGGCAAGAGGAGATTAAAGAGTTAAAGCCACATTTGCAAAAAGTTTTTAGCATTTACAAAGGCACGAGCGATATTTATACCTACTTTTTTGAGCAGGGTTATAAGATTCTTAAAAAGAATGGAATCCTAAGCTTCATCACCCCTAATAAATGGTGCAGGGCGGGATATGGTGAGCCTTTGAGAGAGTTTTTGCTAGAAAGCACAAAGATACATTATTATATTGATTTCAATGGTGTGAAAGTTTTTGAATCCGCCACGGTGGATACGAGCATTTTAGAATTTGCCAAAGCAAAGGCAGAGAGAGGACATACTCTAAACTACGCAAACCCAAAGGATTATAATCCCAAAGAAAACAAACCCTTAGAGGAGAGCTTAGAGCTTACTCAAATCCCCCAAGATTCCCTAAGCACTGATTCTTTTATTTTTACAAGTCCAGAAATTGCAGTCTTAAAGGCAAAGATTGAGAAAATCGGCACACCGCTCAAAGATTGGGATATAAACATTTATCGTGGAATCTTGACAGGCTACAATGAGGCTTTTATTATAGATAGTGAGAAAAGAGCAGAGATTTTAAATGCGTGTGCTAATGATGAGGAGAGAGCTAGGACAAGTGAGCTGATTAAGCCTATTTTGCGTTGGAGGGATATTAAAAGGTATGGTTATGAGTGGGCGGGATTGTGGATTATCAATACACATAATGGCTACACAATAGACGATTCGTCTCTTGGCAGCTTTTGTCATTCTGAGCGTAGCGAAGAATCCCCTAATGATTCTAAAAGAGATATTTCGGGCAAAAGCCCTCAATATGACAAAGAAAAAATTAAAATCCCGCCCATTGATATAAACGAGTATCCAACGCTTAAAGCTTACTTTGATGAAGTGGCAAAAAGTGGTAAGCAAGGCAAGGGCAAAGGATTCTATAACCGAGATGATAAAGGCATAACGCCTTATAATCTTAGAAATTGTGCGTATTTGCAAGAATTTGCTAAACCTAAAATTGTATATAGTGAAATCGTGCGTGAGCCACAATTTTATTTAGACAATGGCGAGTTTAAGTTTGGACATTTTTATGCAGAGGCAACAAGCTTTATTTTAAGTGGTAATAAAAACTTTAAAAGCTCCCTAGAATACCTTTTAGGGCTTTTGCATTCTAAGCTTTGCACTTTTGCCTTTAAGGAATTTTATGCAGGAGGGGGGCTTGGAGAGAGTGGCTACCGCTATAAAAAAGCCTTTTTAGAAAATCTCCCTATTCCAAAGCTAGATAAAAAGCAAGAAGCGGAGTTTATAGCAATCGTGCAAGAGATTATAGAGTGCAAAAAATCAAATGCAGTGTGCGGCACGCACCCAAAAAGCGTTGTCGGGGTGGAGGGAGAGTTTGAGAGGGAGGAGGGAGCGACTTCGCAATTCAAGCTCCTCCGCCCTCTCATAAAAGATACAAAACTTGAAAGTTTAGAATCTCGCCTTGATTCTTTGATTTATAAAGCTTATGGATTAAGTGAAAATGAGATAAACTTAATTGAATCTGAATTTAGCAAACAAGAGAGAGAGAGAGAGAGAGAGAGAACAGAAATAATTGAGAAGCTTTATCATTTATTGAGGGAATTTGCGATTTATCGCTCAAGCACAGCACAATATCAAGGCAAGATTATGTGGAATAGAATCTCAAATGAACTTTGTTTCTCTTATGATGAGATGGGGCATTATATTTTAGATTCTATGTTTATGATTACAAGTGAAAATGAGTTTTTGACCAAATATCTTTTATCGGTGCTTAACTCTAATATTTCAAAACATTGGATAAAAAATAATGCTGCAACTTTGGGCGAGGGAGTTTATGGGGCTAAAATTTATATAGAAAAACTGCCAATTCCGCAAATCACAAAAACAAACCAAAAAATCGCAAATAATATTATCGCTTTAGTAGATAAGATCCTAGAATCTAAGGCAAAAGATTCCACCTTTGACACAAGCGAACTAGAATCCCACATTGATTCTTTAGTGTATCAACTCTATAATCTCACAGAAACAGAAATACAAATTATAGAATCCAAATAATGCTATAAAAAAAATACTTAAAAATAAATAATTTAGGATATTAAAATAATTTTTTTGTGCCATTTTGCGAATTATCACAAACATATTTCATAATTAAAGCTTTTTTTTTAAAAAAAGTCAAGTGAAATATCTCTAGTTTTTTGAACTTTATTGTAAAAAAGCCGAGCGGAAAGGAAGTGCTAAAATGTAAAATTTCATTTTTCAGCTGCTCCATAATTTTAGAAAAAATGAAAAAAATCAAGTCTTGCTAAAACATATTTTATTAATAGCTGATTTTTTTTAAAGTATTTCTTTTAAAAAATTAATATTAATTTAAGCTTTAAAAATTGCTCTCGTGTGGGCGGTTTGAAGTCAAGCGATGCAGGATTGCAACAGGTTTAAAACACATCTTGCTTTCCTTTTTAACATCAAAAGAGGACAAGTTGCAGAGCTTTCTTCCACAAGAGCTAGAAGAGCAAAGCGGTTTAAAACAATACAAATGAAAACTGCAAAAAATTGTTACGAGCTTACAATGATAAAAGTTCTGCTTTATTTATAAAAGATTTTAGAATAGAGCTAGAGCATTGTTACTTTAATCTCGTTTATACTTGCTATTATTTTATTAATAAAAAGAAAAGTTGTTTATTGCATTGCGAAAATATTGTTATCAGTGTAATTTATGATGATATTGTCTATTCTTGCAAATATGATATAGTTTTATAATTATGATATTTTTGTTCTACTTGCTTCTTATTCTAAAACAAGAAGCAAAAGAGCCAATTTAAAAAACAAATTAGCAAACACAAGAAGTGTTATTTATCAATCTCCAAACTTCGCACTACTCCCTTATAACAAGCTTTTACAGGACGAAGGGTCTATCGCCAAAAAGATTGACAACAGCATTATAGCACAATCTGCAAACGAAAGCATTTCTAGACGCGGGACAGACTTGCCTAGCTCACAAAGTGAAGCTGAAAAGACTACTTCAGCAAATGCAGAGGGCTATAGCACAATCTGCAAAACAAATCCTCAAGAATCCGCATTCGGCAGTAATTTTGACTTTACAAAGGATTAAAACCTATTGACGAAACAATAAAAGCGGCATAAAAGTCTTATTTATCGAGTGTTTTTAAATCTTTTTAGTAAGTCTTTCACACATTCCACGCACTTTGATACAAAGATTTTAAACGTTGTTGATTTCTAGGTTTTTGTTCTTCCTTGTAAGGGCTTTTAACTTCTTCGTGGATCAAACAAGAAGCAATAGCATCTATACAATCATCTTTTCTAAAAGGTTTTTCAGGGTTAAAAGAAAACAGCTCTTTTTTGATTTGTCCCAAACCATACGCATTTGAAAAAAAGACTAAATTACCGCTATTATAATAAGGTTTCAACGCTTTAATCTTTTCTACTTTTGAGATATTTCTTAAAGCGCTGTATGCTTTTATAGTATTTGTTATTAAAGCTTTATTTTGCTTTTTTAAAAGCTCATTCACTCTAACAAGTTCTTTTAAAAGGAGTCTGTGTAAGATAATTCCACCACCTTCATTTTCAATATAACAGGTCGCATTTGGATAGCTGATTAAAGTCTGTATGATATGCTCGCAAGTTTTCTCCTCGTCCCAAATGCCATAAAAGCAATTTTTAACAACATATCTTATACTTTCTTTATAATTTTCAACACCAATAACCACTAAAGCTCTATTATCAGCTCTTGAGTTTAAACTCATAGCATTATCGATAAAGATATACTCATTATTCTCACCTATATCATAGCTTGGTATCTCTTTAAAATTGCAAGGTTCAAAAAAACCGCTTTCACTTGCTTGAGGTTCTTGTTGATATTGGGTAGAAAACTCATCAATTCCCATTTGAAGTTTTAATTTTAAAAGCTCCTGCTTATCGTGTCTTGCTTTAAAAAGTGGCTCCTCTCTTGCTCTTGTGTAGCTAAAATCAAGCACTTTATATTCACACTCATCAGTGTTTAATGCTTCAAGTTTGATAATTTTCCATTGTGCTATAAGCTCTTTGCTAAAATGTCTCTCATCAAGTAAAAAACCGCACAAATCCTCAAAACCGAGTCTTTGCATTAGTATAGTTATATTGCTTTCATTATTTTGCAACCTGCTTAAAACACTCTCTTTGAAGTTTTGATTAACAGCGTCTCTTTCTATTTTGCTATTCATAGCACTCACTTTGATAGGATCATCGATTAAAATACTATCAGCGTGAAAGCCTGTTATTGCCGATTTCAAAGTTGTTACAAAAAGTCCACCGCCTTCTCTTAAAACAAACTCGCTTGAATTATCTTGTAAAAACTTCATTTCACCAAAAACATTTTTATAAAATGGACTCTTTAGCAAATCCCTTACTTGATTGCTAATTTTTCTACAAAGCTCATCACTATAAGAAATGTATATGAATTTTCTTTTTTTATCTCTACCCAAAGCCCAAGCAATAAAACTTCTCGCTATGGTTTCAGTTTTGCCATAACTTGGTGGCATATTCAGCTTCTCTTTCAAAGAGATACTCTTTTGCCTGTTTGTTTTTTTCTAAACAATTTCGCAAATTATGTAGTGAGTGAAAAGCCCACAGCGAGTTTGCATAGCCTTAAGATTTGCTTTATCGGTTATTCTCACAAACTAAATCAATATTGCCATTGCCGCTTTGCTCTTCTAGCTCTTGTGGAAGAAAGCTCTGCAACTTGTCCTCTTTTGATGTTAAAAAGGAAAGCAAGATGTGTTTTAAACCTGTTGCAATCCTGCATCGCTTGACTTCAAACCGCCCACACGAGAGCAATTTTTAAAGCTTAAATTAATATTAATTTTTTAAAAGAAATACTTTAAAAAAATCAGCTATTAATAATAATCGAATAAGAGATACAATCTTGTAAAAAGGTGTATTATCATTCAATTTTAGATATATTTGGCACAAACAAGACACAAACTTATTAAAGTACTTTGGGTCAATATACCCCAATTTATAACTTATAAAATCCTAAAAAATAAAAGTTTAAGTATTTAAAAAAGCCGAGCTTTTTAAGTATAAAAAAAAGAAATAGAAATGTGGAGAATAGTGATAAATGAGAGTAATTAAAAGAGATTTTGTTGATCCAAATACTTTATCTTACTGCGACAAAAGAAGACTTACTTCAGGAAAAGCTTATTTTTTGCTTGATAATAATGGCCAAATTTTTCAAGCGGGAAAGCAATGTGCCAAACAACATAGCCAAACTGATTTAAGCTCTGTGCCTGATTTAACTACTTCTCTTCTCGTAAATTTTACAAAAGATAAATGCAACTCCTCCTCTTCTCATTCACCCACTGGGCAACAAAAACCAAATAAAAAATCTCAAGCTTTAACTTATTTGCTGTTAAGAGAGGAAAAATTAAAAGAGTTGGGTTTTGAAAATATTTCATATAATAAGCTCCAACCTTACTATCAAGAATATAAAAATAACTATGACTTATCCGAAGAAGCAATAAATCATATTAATAATATTCTAAACTCCCCAAATATACCTAAAAAATTTTCTTTATCCAATCTTTCTACCTGCTACGCTTACTATTACAAAATGCAAAAGGCTTTACAGCACTTAAGTCAAGAAAATATTGAATACATTAATGATTTATTGCAATATTTAAAGATACACTATCATCTTACAGATAAACAAATTGATGCATTAGCTAAATGGTTTGAACATATTGATTGCAAAGAAATAAGAGAAGCAAAGCTCAAAAAATTTTGTATTTAATTAATTTTGAATGTTGTTGAAATTTTATTTTCATATTCAAAGCAATTAGGCTTTTATCTGCCTCTCTGCTAAAAAGGATACCTATAATCTTTGCTAATCAATCCTATATTTTGCAATCTATGAAAAGCCGCTTGTTTTGAAACTTCAAACTTTGTAGCTATCAGCATAATAGCTTCTTTAGCACTTAAATGAGGGTTATTCTGTCTTTCTCTCTCAATGAAATTTTCCAATGCTTTTAAAGGCATAAGAAGTTTGGCAGCAAATCTATTCGCTTTTGTTTCTATACCACCATAGGCATTGCCACGATAGAGTGTCTCATATTTATCAATGATAGGGTTATCTATTTGGGGCAAAACATCGTTTGCTAAATGTCCAAGCTCGTGTGCAAGGGTAAATCGCTGTCTTGCTTCACTTTTGATCGGATTTATCCAAATTTCTGGCTCATTGTTTTGATTAATACTAATTTGTCCCTCTGTATCAAGCTTATCATAATCAAGAGTTGTCTTAACGCTAAGATTTAGCTTTCTTGCAATATCAAAAGGGTTAAATGGTGGCTCTTTCATTTCAAGGATTTTTAAAATCTCATAAGGAGTTTTATTTTTTATTTCAGTCCAATTCATTTTAAACCTCCTATGTTGGATTGCTCTTGTTTTTCATCTACCAATCTATCCATTTTATCACTTATGTGTATATCCACCATTCTTTCAAACTCTTGTTTAAAGTTATTATTTTCTAAGATTTTATTGATAAAATCATTCCTCATTTGTTCATTATTGGCTATTTTATCTAAAATATTATGGGTAGTTTCTTCAATCAATCTTTTCTTGTCTCTATTGTAATAAATTGTTAAACTTATAGTAATTGCAGCAATGATGAGGGCAGCCACCACAATAATAAGATTTGCATAAGACATATAAGAGTTAGCCAAAGCAATCACATCTGTATTTATACCATTTTGCATTTACTACCTTTTGTTTTTTAAATCTTAAGCAAAAAAATCTAAAATATTGCTTTAAACTATAATAAATATAAATTTTTCCCTTTGGTTTCCCAAAAAAATCATTGATAGAGAATAGAAACGATTTTATATCAATCAAACTTGCTATTTTATCCCACGAGATGACAAGTATTTATGTGCGATTTTAAACTCAAAATTGATTTATTTTTATATGAAACAAATCGCCTCAAATTTAGGCGATGGCGCATTTAGATGGATAAAGCAGTTTATAGAAAAACTCCCTGTGATAGAGCAAAATAAGACAAATAAGCAAAAAATTGCAGAAATCAAAGCTTTGGCTTGTCAAATTATTGAATTGAGGCAAAATGGGCAGGATATAAATGTGCTAGATTCTAAGCTTGATACAATGATTTATGAACTCTATGGACTAAATGAAAATGAGATAGCACTTATAGAATCTGCTTATAATTTTGTTTAATATAATTGCTACAATCTTGATGATGTTTGGACTTTATTGCACAGATAAACCCTAACACTCACAATAAATTCTACTTAAAACATTGCGATAAACTTGTGTTTATTATGTTAGAATACTTTCAAAAATGAAAGTATTAGCAATGAAAGAAAAAATCCTTTTTATAGACAGAGATGGAACACTCATAGAAGAACCAAAACCTAGCTTACAAATTGACAGCCTTGAAAAACTCAACTTTGAAAAAGGAGCGATTCCAGCTTTACTTCAATTACAAAAATTCGGTTTTCGTTTTGTACTTGTGAGCAATCAAGACGGGCTTGGCACTCAAAGCTTTCCTAGAGAAAATTTTCAAATTCCACATCAAAAGATGCTTGATATTTTACAAAGTTGCGGTATCGAATTTAAAGACATTTTCATCTGTCCACATTTTGAAAATGAAAATTGTGTATGCAGAAAACCTCAAACTAGCTTACTTAATGAATATATCAAACACGAGCTTTTTGAAAAAGAGCAAAGTTTTGTCATAGGCGATAGAGATACAGACATAGTTTTAGCTAATAATCTAGGAATCAGGGGCTTACAATACAACAAAAACACCTTTACTTGGACACAAATTCAAAACGAAATTTTAAGCACCTTTAGAACAGCAAAAATACAAAGAACGACTAAGGAAACAGATATTTCTGTAAAAGTCTGTTTAAATGGTGGAAAGATAGAACTTCACAGCGGAATAGATTTTTTCAACCATATGCTTGAACAGATCGCTGTGCATTCTGGTATAGGACTTGAGATTTATTGCAAAGGAGATTTACACATCGATGAACACCATAGTATTGAAGATATAGCTTTAGCTTTGGGTACTGCGATAAAAAAGGCACTTGGAGATAAAATAGGCATAGCGCGTTATGGTTTTGTATTGCCTATGGATGAAAGTTTGGCAAGCTGTGCTATTGACTTTTGCAACAGACCTCATCTAGTATATAAAGCCAAATTTTCAAAAACAAAACTCGGAGAGCTTAGCACAGAGATGATTTATCATTTTTTTTATTCACTCTCTTACACTTTGGGAGCAAGTTTGCATTTGAAAGTCAAAGGCAAAAATGACCATCACAAAGCCGAAGGGCTTTTTAAAGCCTTTGGAAGAGCTTTAAAAATGGCTATTCGCAGTGAAGATGAAAAACTTGCAAGCAGCAAAGGAATACTGTAATCTAAAAATTTAATGTGAGAGGAGAAAAATGAAACTCGCCATTGTAGATACACAATGTGCAAATTTAGCTTCTTTGCAATTTGCCCTTGAAAGATTAGGTTTTAAAAGCTTCATAAGTCGCCAAATTAAAGAACTTGAACAAGCTGACAAACTTTTTTTACCCGGAGTTGGTACAGCGTGGAAAGCGATGCACAATTTAAACAATTTTAAACTTGTCTCTTTTCTTAAAGAAACCAAAAAACCACTTTTAGGAATTTGTCTTGGAATGCAAATTCTTGGTGAATTTTCACAAGAATTAAATCAAAAAACCTTAGGAATAATCCCTTTTCAAACACTTCAATTTAAAGAACAAAAAGACTTTTCATTCCCTCATATGGGGTGGAATAATGTCAAAAGCTCTCATTCGCTTTTTAAAGGCTTAAATGGGGCATATTTTTACTTTGTACACAATTACTATGCAAATGTCTCTGAATACACCATAGCCACTTGCACTTATAGTCAAGATTTTAGTGCGGCTTTAGCCAAAGAAAATTTCTACGGGGTACAATTTCATCCTGAGAGAAGTGGCGAAGCTGGAGAAGTACTGCTAAAAAATTTTGTAAAAATGTAAAAAATTATGTTCATCTTAAATAAGATTTTGCAAAAACAAAACTTGTAAAAAAGAAAATCACTCTTATGCAAAATATTTTTCAAATGCCCACCATAGAATCTATCAAAAATTAGGGTTAGAAAAATCAGATTCTCATTTATACTTGTTTAGGGGTATTTTAGAGTCTTATTTTAGGAGGTTACAATTATTAAAAGTGAGAATCTTTACGGAAAAAGTGACTTTAAACCGAATTAAATTAATACAGGCTAAAAGGTTGAAAATAAAAGTGCATAGATTTTGGAACATTCAACTTAAATGGTTTTAATTCTTTTTTAGGGGCAATGATTAAAGCATATCCACCTTTATTATATCTATCCCAAATACTAAAAAATTGACTTTTAGAGCTTATATATTCTCCATGACTTGGGTCAAGCACTTGTAAATAATCTCCCTTATAATTAATAATTATCACAAAATGCGGAAAACGTGGATCATCTTCAATTTTTACAAGCATTGGAATATTTACAAGCTTTTCTAAATTCTCTCTATTGATTTGATAAGAGTTGCTTTCATATCCTAACTTTCTAACCGCATCGCTTAAATCTGCAAAACTTACCATATCTGTATAAAGTTGTTGTCCGCTCATAATTTCTAAAAGTTTAAACTCATCAAACTTTTGATTGTCAAGTATATTGATTAAAGTTGCCAAAGATGAAGCCCCACAAGATTGCTCGTAAGTTTGTCTTACGACTCTTTCGTTTTTGATTTCTTGATAAGACTTTACTACCCATTGTGCTTTTGCACTCAAAGCAAAAATAAATAAGAATGATACAATTTTTAGAATTTTCTCCATAAACTTATCCCAAATATACTATCAGGTGAAGCAGAACTTGCCCCGAAACTAGCATTAAAAGAAACAGCGGTATTCAAATTAATACTATAAGTAGAACCTAAACTTAAAGTTGGAATAGAACGTAGTTCGGAATTTTGAAAGCCATTGATTTTTTGTTCTGTTTGAAATCTTTGCTCTGCTCCCAAACCTAAAGTAATTTTAGGACTTAAAATGATAGATAAATCCCCGCTACATAAATACTATTTCCATACTCTATTTTAAGGGTTTGAAATTTTCTTGTTTGATTATAACCAAAACCTGTATAAATGCTATATACAACAGGATCACTATATCCCCTTAGACTAGCTTGCAAGCTTTGTGATTTTAGATAAAAGTTTTTTATTCGGTTGATTGCTTTTTCTCTTTGAATGACTGCAGTTTGAAAGGTAATTTGTGGAATAAAATCTGCAATGCTATCACCCGTATAAATAAAACCTAGCCATAAGCTATCAAAACCTATTCGATTTTTACTAGAATACTCATTTGTAAAAAAGTTTGTGTATTCTTGTCTTGCATAACTTCCACCACCTGAAACAAGAATATCAAATTGAGATGTTATCGTATAAATAAAAGTCTGATTTAAAAACGCTTGTTTTGTGTTGTTCCAAATCGTAGAATCTCCGTCTATAGTGATATTAGGATAAAGTGCGTAAGAATTAGCATTTCCTGTGCTAAGTAGTGAAAGGCTTGTGATACTTCTTAAACCTACTTGCTTTTTAAACAAACTATCTATATTTAGTTCATCACTAGCAAAAACATAACCGACTAAAACCATAAATGCTAAACAAATCTTTTTCATTGTTACCTTTCTAAATATTTTCAAAATTTTTTTAAAACAATGAATGTCCCAAACAAAAATTTTATTTTAATATTATAATTTTGTGATATTACACAATAATTAAGAATAAGGAGAAGTTATGTTAAAGAAATTAGCAAGTTCATTTATTTTAGGTTCTTTATTAGCAGGTTCTGCTTTTGCAGGTGATTTTTTAGCCAAAATTAGCAATGGTGCTTTAAGCGATAACTCTCAAGGTGTAAAAGCTCTTAATTTAGATGAGATGAAAGAAATTAAGGGTGGGTATTTAGTTACATTTTCAAGTAATGGTGTTGATGAAATTTATGCTATAGCTAGATATACTAGCGGGGAATCTCAATACATTATTAATTACGCTTATAATATAAATGCATCTAAAGGTTTATGTGGCATAGATCAAACAACTTGTTCTAATCCTAGTGCAAATAGAATCAATGAGTTTTTAAGTATGACACAAAATTCTATTGATTTTTTTCCTGTATATTCAGTTAAAAGAAATATAGGTTATGGTCGATATGGTAACTATGTATATTTTACTTATGGTGTCGGCGTAGCTGATACAAAAGGACAAATTTATAAATTTAATTCAAGTGGAATGTTAAATAATAATATGATTATCAAAGAAATGAGTGGTAAATACAAAAAACAAATGGAACAAATTCTTGGAGGTTTAAGATGATGACAATAAGTATGCTCTCAAACATAGATTTAGAATACTACAAAAAGCAAAATATTGCAAATCCTTCCTCAGACAATAAAGTTACAAATGAGGAAAAAGATAAGATAGTCAATAGTTTTTTGCGTGCAAAAGACTATTATGAGGAATTGGGCAATACAATCCCCGTGCTTGAGGGCTCTTATGAATATAGACTAAGAAAAGGAGAAATGTCTCAAACAGAACTTAATTCTTTGTTTGAATGGATGGACAAAAATACAACAGGCATACAATGGAATGATGGCTATGATGAAGAATATATTAAAATTTTTCATACGAGCAAAAATGCAAATGAACTTAAGCAAAAATGGCTTGAATTTCAGGCAAAACAAGAAGCTAAAACACAAGACTTTACAAAGAAAATGCAAGAACAAGTTCACAAAGAATTACGAGATAACAATCAAAATACTTCTGTAAATTCTACCTCAACAACAAAAGATAATCAAACAAAACAAACCCAAGAAACAAAACCTTTTAAACCTATACAAACAGAAAGTAAAAGCCAAACTTATAAAGATGACAATACAAGAAATGAGCTTGTAAAGAAGCTATTAGAAAATAAATTTGGTAAAAGTCAAGAGTTAGAACTTCTTTTTGGTATGAAATTGAGCGATGATGACACAGGAGAATTTAATAAAATCCTTTCTCAAAACACTACGTCAAGAATTGTAGATCTTAAGGCTTAAGATTATTCTACATTTAATCAATGTAGAATAAAGACTTCTATACTTTTCTGCTTCTTTTGCCTTAATTACTCTTTGCTTATCTAAATAAAAAATCGGCTTTATCTTTTAACTTTTATAAGTTTTGAAGGTTTGTGGTCTTAAGAGAAAAATGCTAGTGCATTATCAAAATGAGGTAATGCAAAAAATGCTTAACCGATTTCAAAAGCGTCTTAGACAAATTAAAGATTCCTTACAATTTATTGATATAATAATAAACAATTTTATAGACAAAGCTTATAGAATGAAAACACAAATTATCCCCGCTCTTGACTTGATAAATGGTGAAGTAGTGAGACTTTTTAAAGGCGATTACACACAAAAAAAAAGCTATGATAAAGACCCGCTTCATCAATTCAAAATTTATGAGAAAGAAGGAGCAAAATGGCTTCATCTTGTTGATTTAAGCGGAGCAAAAGACACTGCACAAAGGCAAATTCCTATCATCAACAAAATCGCCAAAGAAATACAAATTAACCTTCAAGTAGGTGGAGGCATAAGAAGCAAAGACGAGGTGAAAGCTTTGCTTGATAGTGGAGTAAAACGTGTTGTCATAGGCTCTTTAGCGATTAAAAATCCCAAGCTGTGTAAAGAGTTTTTCAAAGAATTTGGGAGTGAAGCATTATGTCTTGCTCTTGATGTTGTACCAAAAGCAAATGATTATATCGTTGCTATTAATGCGTGGCAAGAACAAAGCGATAAAAACATTTTAGAAGTACTTGAAATTTACAAAGAACACGGTTTAAAGCACCTTTTATGCACTGATATTTCAAAAGACGGTACAATGAATGGGGCAAATATAAAGCTGTATGAATTCATCAACAAAAAGTATCCTAAGATTGAAATTCAAGCAAGTGGAGGCGTTGCAAGTTTAGAAGATGTCAAAAAACTTAAGGGAATTTGTAGCGGTGTGATAGTCGGAAAAGCTTTATTAGAAGGTGTTTTTAGTGTGAGTGAGGCAGTGGAATGTCTTTTATCATAAAAGATTTCAAAAAACGCTAAAACTAACACTAAACAAAAAATGTATTTAAGTTTTAGGAAATACAAGACTACTGTCTAGCTTTTTGGCTGCATCTTTTTTAAATTCTTTATGCAAAAGTATGTCTTTGAGTTTTTCTACAATTTTTTGCATTTGCATCGCAAATCCTTTTATTTTAAAGAATTGAAACATAAATTGGAAAAAACAAGAAATTGGTAGAAAGCTTTATTTTGCAACTTCTATGTTTTATTGTTATAGGGTTTTTGTTTTCAAAAGAGGAAAAAATGTTTAAAAAAATAAATACAAGGAAAATTTATCAAAGTCCCACAAAAGCAGAGTTTAACTTAGCAAGCTTTGACAACAATCATACATATAAGTATAATTGTAACAATGATGAAGCGAAAAACTTTAATATCTTTGCTTAGGAGCATAGGCTACTTGCCGCTAGGGTGCGACCTTATGGATTCTACTTGTAGTTGCAAGGCACAAAGCCAAAGCAAAAACACCCCACGAGATTATATTCAAAAAATCTTTCAATTTAAAACATTTAAATTTCTATTAATTTTTTGTCTTTCTTTATCATTTTGTTTTAGTCTTAGTGCTTGTTCTTCAAAAACACAAACTAATAAATTGCCTAATGAGAAAAAATACTCTCTTTTCAATTCAAATTCTAATATTAATACCACAATAAGCGAAAAAAGCAAAAATGAATTTGAAGAAGCTTTGAAAGAATTTTTCAAAGTGAAGCAACAAGAGGAAGATTCTCAAAACATTTACAAAATAGGGATAGAAAGGGGATATTTTTAGTGAAAAGAATACATTCTACCACAGGGAAATTTATAGCAAATTTACTCTTCTTTACAAGTCTTGCTTTTGCCTCTAATGAAAATGTCTCAAACAATATCATTGATTCTGCAAGTGAGGGTAGAAAAGTCATAGAAGAGCAAGAATTAAGTCCTGCTCAAATCAATAAAAATAAAGAAGAAGAAAAATATCGTAGAGCGGTTATTTTAAATTGGATTCTTGCTTACGAGAAAAAAAATGAAAGAGGTGAAGAATTTACTGGCACAAAAGTAAAAGATACTTTTGTTCAAAACATTAAAACAGAATCAAAAAATAATGGCAATAATGCCACAGAAACAAAGAAACTTGTTGCTGTAAAAGGTTTTTGTTTTATTATGAATGAAATCAATGCAGGAATACAACCAACAAGTATAAGAATTCCTTGTCAAACAAATAGAGGAAGTATTATTTTGATGGCAAATTTAATTGCAGTAAATGAAAAACTCTCTTTAATGGCTGACCCAAAATACATTGAAAGAAATACAATTCGTTTCAAGGTGCAATCAGCTATTGTCTTAAATGAAGAAAAAACAAGCTACAATCTTGCAACATTTGTTAATGATAGGAAAATTGAACAAATGAGTTGGGATTCTTTAGCTTCTTCAAGCCAAGAGCTTAAAAATTCTACAAATGAATATTTAAAAGCCTTACAAGAATCAAAGAAAAAACAAGAAGTCAATTATATTACTGCAAGTGATGGAATAAATATAGTTGCTGATATTGTTAAAAGCACAGCAGAAGTTTTTAGAAAAGACCTGCCTTATCTCTATCAAATCGTACCAAAAACTAAAATATGGATTGATTTAGAAGTAGAGAATGAAGGAATTCTTGTAAGATAAGAAAAGTTTAATATTAAAATAAAACTCCAAAAAGGAAAATGTAATGAAAATAAAATCAAATGTAAAAACCATCCTTTAAACACTAAAGTATCAAAATACAAAAAAGATAAAAAACTCTTTGAGTATTTAGATCATTAATCAAAACAAAAATATTAAGAATTTTATGAAATACAGGCTTACAAAATTGTATTTTATGGAGATATGAAAAACATTTTAGTAGTGAGATTCTTTTATTATATGGAAAAAATAAACTATGCAAGCATAGAAAAACATAGATTAGTATCTCAAGAGGATATTGGAATATGATTTTTTATTAAGCTAATACCACCAGAAAGAGAACTTGGCAAATGATGATAAAAAGAGTATTAGCGGTTTTAAACAATGTTTTTGACTTAACATTTTAGAAAAAGCAAGAGTGTAAGATAGTTAAAATCTCTTTTAAAATAAAAGAATACAATTGTACAATTGATTTTCAATACATTCAAAAGGATCACAATGCTCACAAAAAGAATCATTGCTTGTTTAGATGTTAAAGATGGTAGAGTAGTTAAAGGGATACAGTTTAGAAATCACAAAGATATGGGTGGTATTGTGGAGTTGGCAAAATTGTACTCAAGTCAAGGCATCGATGAATTAGTATTTTACGATATAGCTGCAAGTGCAAGAAAAGAACGAATTTCAAGAGCTTGGGTCAATGAAGTAGCAAAACATATTAGCATTCCTTTTTGTGTAGCTGGAGGCATTAAATGCGAAGAAGATGCCGAAGAACTTTTAGCAAATGGTGCTGATAAGATTTCTATTAATTCTCCTGCTTTAAATGAACCTGATTTAATCACACGTCTTGCTAAAAATTTCGGAGTACAATGTGTAGTTGTAGGGATTGACAGCTTTAAAGATGAAAATGGAAATTTAAAAGTCTTTCAATACACAGGAGATGAAAATACTTCAAAACAGAGCGGAAAAAATACTCTTGAATGGGTTAAAGAGGTGCAAGAAAGAGGTGCGGGCGAAATAGTGCTTAATATGATGAATCAAGATGGAATGAAAAATGGCTATGATCTTGTACAGCTTAAAGCGGTAAAAGAACTTTGCACAATTCCTTTAATTGCAAGTGGCGGAGCCGGAGCAAAAGAACATTTTTTGGAGGTTTTTAAACTAGGTATTGATGGGGCATTAGCTGCAAGTATCTTTCATCAAAAAATTGTAGATATAAAAGAGCTTAAAATGTATCTTCAAAAAAATGGGGTAAATGTAAGAGTATGGTAAAACTCATCTTAAATGAGTTTTAAAAGCTAACAAAAACTTTGTAAGTTATAAAAAAGTAAAAACTAAACTAAAAATATCGATAATGCCAACTTCAAAAAACTCTTTATATTGTTAGCAAGGTAAATGTCGTATCGAAAAGATAGTGCTACATTAAACCTGTATCCATCAATTTTATTTTTAAAGAAGTTGTGATTTTTGCATTATGAGAATTAAAACACTAAAAAATAAAATTTAAACTCTTAAGCTAAATTTAAATAGTCAAAAAAAGAATGCCTTACCTCGAAACTTTGGCTCAACTGGGTTTTATTGATAAGACTTTTATCTCCTAGAATATGTGAATTTTTCTGTAAAATCAAAACTTTATCTGCAAGTTTATAGGCATTTTGAGGAAAATGAGTATTAATAATAATACTTTTACCTTGATTTTTAAGTTCAAGCAAAACATCTAAAATACGATCTTGATTTTTAAAGTCCAAATTTGATTCTGGCTCATCTAAAATAAGCAAATCAGGATCGTTCATTAAAGAACGTGCTAAAACAACCATCTGCAACTCTCCTCCACTTAAATTTGAACAAGCCTTACCTTTAAGAAAAGAAATGCGCAATTTTTCTAAAAGCGCTTCTGCCTTTTCTAAATGAATCTTCTTTGGTGTAGTTGTGATGTCTATATTTGCACCTAAAAGCACCATATCAAACACAGAAAGTTTTGTCAGAGAATTTTTAGCTTGAGGGACATAAGCTACTTGAGAGAAAAATTGTTTATGGGAAAGTTTTTTTATGTGCTGCCCTTGTAAAAAAACCTGTCCTTTTTGCAAAGACAAAATTCCTATGCAGCATTTAATCAGAGTTGTTTTTCCTACTCCATTATGTCCTAAAATACCCAAAATCTCGCCTTTATCAACGCAAAAACTTAATCCTTCAAACACAAGCTCTTTTCTATAAGAAAAGCAAGCATTCTCAAGGGCAAACACACTCATACATTGACTCCTTTGCGGTAGAGTATATAAAGAAACAAAAAAGCACCAACAAATGCACTCAATACCGAAATAGGAATTTCTTGACTAAGCAAAGCCCTGCTCACTGTGTCAATGAAAAGCATAAAAAGGGCTCCTGCAAAAACACTTGTAGGAATGATTTGAGCTGTATTGTTTCCACAAAGCAATCTTGAAATATGAGGAATAATAAGCCCCACCCAAGAAATAATACCACAAAGACTGACCACAGATGAAATCATCAAGGTATTTACAAGGATAAGAATTATCCTTAATTTTGTTACATTAAGCCCTAAGCTTTTTGCTTCAATTTCATCAAGCAATAAAAGATTATGCTTCCATCTGTAAAAAATTATAACACAAACACAAAGACTTACAAGCACACACGAAAAAAGCATTTGCCCTATGTTATTCACCTCCAAAGAACCTAACAACCAATAGGTAATAGCAGGTAAAACATCCTGTGGGTCTGCAAGGTACTTAACAAAAGAAATAAAACTCCCAAAAAGTGCAGAAACAATAACTCCAGC
>NZ_JAPHNA010000016.1 GCF_026241315.1 Campylobacter sp. MIT 21-1684
TACTGGCTTTATTTAGTGATAGAATACTATTTATTTTGTTTTTGGAATTGAGTTTTATTCTTTGAAAGATACAGATTTAAAGTGATTTGAGGATTTTTCAACTTAATGCAAACAGGCTATTCTATTTTTTCTAAAGTATTTTATACTTCATCCGATATAGTGATTGAATCTTTTCAAAATATTGCAAGCCCTATAAAAACTAGGGCTTTTTTATGTAAATTTTGTTTATATAATTGTATTATTTTTTTCTTTCTCTAATCATTTTTAAGCATTCTATAAGTAAAGCAAAAAACATAGCAACATAGATATATGCTTTGTTAAAATGAATTTCAAAGCTTTCACAAACTAGGATGAAACCTATCATTATTAAAAAAACTAAGGCGAGAATTTTAATGTTTGGATATTTTTCGATAAAATCTGAAACAGGTTTTGAAGCAACAAGCATTACAAGCACAGCTATAATTACAGCTATAATCATAATTTCAATATTATCAGCTATGCCTACAGCAGTAATAACGCTATCAAGAGAAAAGATAATATCCATAATTCCGATTTCAGCTACTACAATCCAAAAATTAGAACTAGTATGGCTGTGTAAAGTGTTGTTTTTATGGACTGTTGTGAAAAGTTCTTCTTTTATTTCTTTAAAAGACTTGAAAATTAAAAATAAACCACCGAAGAAAAGCACAAGATCTCTTCCTGAAATTTCGCCCCAATATCCATTCAGATCAGCTATACCTCCTTGAAAAAAAGAAAAATATGAACTTGTAAAAACAGCTGAATCAAGAGCCTGTTTGCTTAAATTCTCTAAAGCTCCGACATAGAAAGAAAAAAGTGGAAAAACAAGCTTTATAACCCAAAAAAGTGAAAAGAGTAGCGCAATTCTTGTAATCATTGCAAATGCAAGTCCTAAAATACGACCTTTGTTTCTGTGTTTTGGTGGAAGTTTATTGACTAAAAGGGCTAAAAAGATGATATTATCTATTCCAAGTATGATTTCAAGACTTGTAAGTATGAGAAGAGTTAGCCAAGAATCGGTACTGAAAATCCATTCAAACATTGTAACCTCATTGTATTAAAATGAAATTATATTTTTTTAAAGTAAAAAAGTCAAAAATCCAATTTGTATCGCAATAAACTTATAAGAACCGTGTATGAATTTATAGTTTTTAGCTCCCATTTTCAAAAAGTTCTATGATGGTTTGAGGAAGAATTTGGTATTCCAATTCGTGAATTTTTTCTTCAAATTCTTTATAGCTTAAACCTTTCTTTTCAAAAGCTTTTTGAGATATGATTGCTCCGCCATCAAGCTCTTCATTCACCCAATGTACAGTAACTCCAGCTATTTTCATATCGCTTTGAAAACTTTCTTTTAAAGCATTTGCTCCTTTAAAAAGTGGGAGTAAAGAAGGATGAAGATTAATAGCTTTGATATTTTGAGTAAAAATAGGACTTAAAATGCGCATAAAACCAGCTAAAATGGTCAAGTCTGCTTTGTGTTTTTGAATCTCTTGTACTAAGACTTGATCAAAGTTTTGGCGATTTAAAAACGCACCGTGTTCTATAACTATAGTTTCAAGTCCGAATTTTGCAGCTCTTTTGATTCCGTATGCTGATGGATTGTTACATAAACAAAGCACGACTTCAAAGTTGTTGTGTCCTATATTTTTGCGATGAAGTTTTGTAAGTATATTTTCTAAATTACTTCCATTTCCACTGAAAAGTACCGCTAATTTTATAAGCATTGCAAACCTTTGACAAGTTTTAAAGCTGTAAAGCTATTTGGATTGGCTTTATAGTTTTTGGCAACTAAAGCGTGGGCTAAGACAGCATTTTTTGCAGCTTTACAAGCTTTAAATCCTGCTGCTAAAAGTGTTGCTATCATACCGCTTAGAACATCACCACTCCCTCCTTTTGCCAATGCTGAATTTCCTAAATTCACTACAAAGATTTTATCCTTATATGCTATAAGAGTGTTTGCTCCTTTTAATACTAAGATGCATTGATACTGTTTTGTGAATTCTCTTGCATAGAAAAAACGTTCTTTTTGAAGTTGATCAATAGTAAGTGTTTCATTAAAACAAAGCCGCCAGAGTCTTAAAAATTCTTTAGGATGAGGAGTTATGACCACATCTTCTCTGTCAAGATATAAAAGTATATTTTTACTTAAAAAACAATTTGCATCTAAAACAAGAGGGATGTTTTTTAGAATTTCACTCTGTAAAAGTTCTAAATTCTCAAGCCCCATTCCTAAAGCTATGGCATTTGCTTGAGAGCTTAAGTCTTTTTTTAGCATTAAGAGAGGTGAGAAGCTTTGAGGAGCTACTAAAGAAACTAAACCTGCACCAAAATGCAATGCACCTAAACCAGCTAAGGTCCCAGCACTTGCACTTCCAGCTATATAGATATGTCCAAAGGTACCTTTATGGGAATTTTGTTTTCTTTGCAGAGTTTGCAAATCCTTTTTTTCAAGCAAAAAAGTCTTTGCATCGCAGGCAAAATATTTGTGTTTGATTCCTAAATTTGCAAGGTAAAGTTTGCCTACATAATCTTTTGCAAAGTCTTGCAGTACAAGTTCTTTATAGACACCCATACACAGTGTAATATCAGCTTTAAAGCATAGTTTTTGCCCTAATGCTGTCGGTATATCACAGGCTATTTTTATCGCATCGCTTCTATTGACCTTATGTAAAATTTCTACTGTACTCTCTTCTAAATTTCTTTGTATTCCTGTGCCTAAAATGCAATCGATAATAAAATCATAATTTTGAAATCGTGGTTTTTTTTGTAAGAATTTAAAGCCATAATTTTTGAGAATGCGCTCTTGTTTTTTGAAGTTAGCATTTTCATTAAAACCAAGTTTATATGCTTTACATCTTTTTAAATGTCTTAAAGCCACAAGTCCATCAGCACCGTTGTTTCCACCACCTAGCAAAAAAAGAATTCGTGATTTCTTCCCTGTTTGTTTTTGTTTTTTCCTTGCTTCTTTTTTGATAAGTAAGGCTAAAGCTATACCGGCATTTTCTAGTAAAACATCCTCGCTTAAACCATAGTTCATAGCTTTTTCATCAAGGCTTTTGTCTTCTTTATAAATCGCTTTCATTTTTAACCAAAAAATAAATATTTCTTTCTCTACCTTCTTCAAATTTTTTCATTCGAGGTAAAAAATTGCGTATGAGTGCTCTAAAATTTTTAAAACCATAATTTTGTGGATTAAAATCAGAGTATTTATGATTCATATTGATACGAATTTGAGCATATTCAGCTCGCCCTTTTTCGTCAATAAGCTGTTCGCTAATTTTGATTAAATCGCTTAAGTATTCTTTGCTTAAAGTATTTTCATTTTTTTGCTCATTTAAATAAAAAAATTCACTAAAGGCATTGACATAAGATTTTATAGATTTTTCAAGTCCCATTCCTATGACTTGTTTTTTATTTTCTCTTAGTTTTTGTATGAGACTTGTATAGTCACTATCGCTTGAAACAATAACGAAAATGTCAATATTTTTTTCATAAAAAATACTCATTATTTCTGTGATTAAATACATATCGCTTGAATTTTTATGCGTAGCAAAATGAAATTGTTGCATTGCAATAAGAGAGTATTGAGCAATTTGTTCTTTCCAGTTTTGTAAATTTTTTTGAGTCCAATCTCCATAAATACGTTTAATAATGATTTCGCCATAATCAGAAGCTATATCAAAAATAACTTTAGCGTATTTTGAGGGAATATTTTCTGCATCAATAAAAATAGCTATGCTTTTATTTTCCATATTTATCCTTTTATTCTAAAGCTTAAAGCTTCTAAGAGATGACTTTTATAGATACTTTCGCTTTGTTGTAAATCAGCTATGGAACGTGCAACTTTAAGAGTTTTATTAATACCTCTTTGAGAGAGTTTATAACGATTTACAGCCAAATCTAAAATATGTTTTGCTTCATTTTCAAGCACACAAAAAAGTTTAATGTCTTGGTCGTTGAGTTTTCCATTAAATTCCTTTTGACCACGTTTTTTTCCAAAAACAAAAGCCTCAAATACTCTTTGACTTAATTCTTTAGAACTGACACTTGCCCTATCGTCTTTGCTAATTTCTTCCATCGCTACATATAAATCAATCCTATCCAAAATTGGTGCTGAGAGACGATTTTTATATTTTTTAATTTCGTTTTCAGAACACACACAATTCAAATTTTTTGAAAATAGATTTCCACAAGGACAAGGATTTTGTGCAGCTATAAAGCTAAATTTTGTTTCATAACTTCTTTTGGAATGTACTCGTGATATTTGAATGATGTGATCTTCTAAAGGTTCTCTTAAACTTTCTATGATTTCTTTATTAAAATGTGGAAATTCATCAAAAAATAATACTCCACCATTTGCAAGGGCAATTTCGCCAATTCTTGCACTCTTTGTACCACCTCCAAAGATACTTGCTCGTGTAGAGCTGTGATGAGGGTGTCTAAAAGCCCTGATACTTGTAAATTCACATTCTTTAGAATTTAAGGATTTGTATGCACTTTGTAACAAAATTTCTTTCAAATTTTGAGGAGGTTGTATAAAAACCAAACGTTTTGCACACATACTTTTACCACTACCCGGACTTCCTTCAAAAAGGATATTATGCATTCCAAGTGCAGCTATTAAACAAGCTCTTTTAGCATTTTCTTGTCCCTTAACATCTATAAAATCAAGAGGAAAGGATTCGTTTCTAATGAAAATTTCATCTGCTATTGTTAAAGCATTGGCAAATAAAGGATGCTGTCCGCTAAATTTGAATTTTTCATAATTTTTATCTTTAAAAAATTCAGAGAGTTCATTCAGATTTTCAACGGCATAAATTTCTAAGTTTGGTATCATTGCAGCCTTATGTGCTAAACTACTTGGAAGAAGTACTCGAGCAAAAGAGAGTTGTGTTGATAAAAACAAAAGCAAAGAAAAAAGCTCATTTGTGCTTTTTACACTTCCATCAAGCCCAAGTTCTCCGACAACAAAAAGATTTTTAAAAAAATCTTCATCAAATTCTTCATTTTGAAAAAGGATAAGAGTTGCAATAACAAGATCAAAATGCGAACCTTTTTTCGGTATTCCAGAAGGAGAGAGATTGATGAGAATTTTTTTTGCAGGGAGAGGAAAATTACAAGCTACAAGAGCAGCTTTAATGCGTTCAACACTTTCTTTTATGGCAGTATTTGCAAGCCCAACTATGGTTAAATTTGGAAGACCTCTTGTAAAAGTAGATTCAACATCGATGAGTTCTAAATTTTCGTTAAAACTAAGACATTTAAGTGTTTTCATTGAGTTTTTTATGCTGTTTTTTAAATTCTTTATCGAATTTTTGACGCTTAAAAAAAGATAATTTTTCTAAGAATAAATGACCATCAAGATGGTCATTTTCATGTTGAATAGCCACAGCTAAAAATCCTTTAGCGGTAAGTTTTTGATGTGTGCCAAAGCGATCTTGATACTGAAGCATAATATTATTATATCTTTGAACTTTTTCAAAAAAATCAGGAATGCTTAAACACCCTTCGGTGCATTCAATTTTTTCTTCATCTAAAAAAGTGATTTGTGGATTGATAATTTCAAGCAAATCTTCTTTTTTTTGCTCTTCATTTTCATCTAAAATATTTATAATAAAAACTCTCAAAGGTATATCAACTTGTATGGCAGCTAGACCTACACCATTACCTGCTATCATAGTTTCATACATATCATCAAGGAGAGTATGAAGTTTTGCGTCAAATTGGCTTACAGCTTGTGATTGTAAAAAAAGCCTTTTGTTTGGATAGGTAATGATTTTTCTTATCATAACTTCATCGCTTATTTAAAGCTTTTCTGTAAAACTTTATCGATAAGACCATATTCTTTTGCTTCATTAGCGCTCATAAAAAAATCTCTTTCTGTATCTTTTATGATTTTAGTATTCTTTTGTCCGGTGTTTTTTGCCAAAATTTCATTTAAAATAGTTTTTAATCTTAAAATTTCTTTTGCTTGAATCTCTATATCACTTGCTTGTCCCCTTGCACCACCTAAAGGCTGATGAATCATAATACGAGAATGAGGCAAAGCAAAACGCTTTTCTTTCGTTCCACAACTTAGTAAAAAAGCCCCCATAGAAGCTGCTTGTCCTATACAGATAGTGCAAACATCAGGTTTAATATAATTCATAGTATCATAAATACTAAATCCGCTTGTAATGACACCTCCGGGAGAGTTGATATAAAGGTAAATATCTTTTTGAGGATCCTCAGCTTCTAAAAATAAAAGCTGTGCCACAATAGAGGCAGCAAGTTCATCGTGAATTTCGCCACTTAACATAATAATTCTATCTTTTAAAAGACGTGAGTAAATATCATAACTTCTTTCACCGCGACTCGTTTTTTCTATAACATAAGGGATATACATTATTTTTCCTCTTTTTGATTTTGGTCATTTTTTGGCATAAAAATATCATTAAAAAGTTTTTCTTCGGTTAAAGCCATTTTTACAGCCGGCAAAGCACCTTGTTTTTTATAGTTTTCTAAATGTTGCTTGGGTTCTACTCCGTAACGGTATGCTTCAAAATATATAGCTTGAACAAGTTCAGAATCTTTTATATCAATTTTCCGAAGTTTTGCAAGTTCATCAATGATAAAGGTCAATTTCACACTTTTCTTTGCTTCTTCTTTAAAACTTTCTCGTTTTTGTTCGTATTTTTCTTTTTCGGTCTGCACTTCTTCTTTTTCTTGTTGGTTTAAGTCTTTAAAGCTGTTGCGTAGTTGCATATCGATTTCTTGTTCAAGTATGCCTTGAGGAATATCAAAATCAAATTTTTCAATTAAAGCTTGTACAAATTTTGGCTTGAGTTCATCATTGATAAGTTTGAGGAGTTTTTCATTGTAAAGTTGTTCTTTGAGTTTTTCTTCTAAAAGGTCTTTACTCGGTTTCTCTTCATTTGGCAATAGTTTTTTAAGCATTTCTTCATCAAGTTCGGGTATTTTTAGTTGTTGTATTTCGTGGAGTTTGATTTTAAACACAGCTTCTTTATCAGCAAGATTTGCAACTCCATATTCTTTAGGAAAACGTACTTGTATCTCTTTTTGTTCTCCAGCATTCATACCAATCATAGCTTCTTCAAAACCGGGTATAAATTGTTTAGAACCTATTTCTAGAACATAATTTTCAGCTTTACCGCCTTCAAAAGCTTTGCCATCGATAAATCCTTCAAAATCAAATTGAGCAAAATCACCTTCTTGTAAAGCCCTTTTTTCTTTAATAGTTTCAGTATGAGCATAATTCTTTAAAAGCTTGTGTCTTTTTTCATCAAGCTCTTGTTTATTTATCTTTGGATTTTGGTATTGAGGAATTAAATTTTCATATCCTTGAAGGTTTAATTGCGGTTTAAAAGAAAGGATGCATTCAGCAATGATATTTTCATCCTGACGGTCGAATTTTTCAAAATATGGCTCACCTACAAGTTCTTTGCTTTCTTTATTTAATTCTTTTAATGCTGTGTCTATGGCATTTTTAAAGAGATTTTGTTCTGCATCTTTTTGAAGTCCTTTGCCATAGAGTCTTATGACAGCATTTACAGGCACTTTGCCCGGTCTAAAACCGTCTATTTTTACATTTTTAGAAGCTTTCTTTGCCAATTTTTGTTTTTCTGTTTGAATTGCCTCAGCAGAAATTTTGATACTGGCGCTTGCATTAACAGAATCCAACTGCTTTGCTTTTACTTCCATACTTTTTTCCTTATAAAATAAAATTGATAAGTTTTAATCATAACAAATTTTTCCTTAATTGCTTGCAAAAAATTGCAAGCAATTTATGATAGACTTATAAAAAATAATATTTTTTTGGAGCAGATTTTGCAAGAAAAATTTGAAAATTGTATTCGTACTATTCTTGAAATTATAGGTGAAAATCCGGCACGTGAAGGGCTTGTAAAAACACCACAAAGAGTTTTTAGGGCTTATGAATTTTTAACAAGTGGTTATAAGAAAGATGTCAAAGAAATTCTTAATAATGCTTTATTTGAAAGCTCAAATAATGAAATGGTTTTAGTGAGGGATATAGAGTTTTACAGTTTATGCGAACACCATCTTTTACCTTTTTTTGGAAGGGCTCATATAGCGTATATTCCTGATAAGAAAGTTGTTGGTTTAAGCAAAATCCCTCGACTTGTTGATATGTTTGCACACAGATTGCAAATTCAAGAACAGCTTACCGAACAAATTGCTGATGCCTTAATGTATAATGTTGGTGCAAAGGGCGTTGGTGTAGTTATTGAAGCAAGGCATATGTGCATAGAAATGAGAGGAATACAAAAGGCAAATTCTACCACTAGTACTTCGGCTTTAAGAGGGCTATTTTTAAAAAATGAGAAAACTCGAAAAGAATTTTTTGAGCTTATTAATGCTTCTAAACAAGTGAGATTTTAATGGATTTAGAAAAATTGCGTTTGAAGCTTGGTAAAGAGAAATTAAGTACTGTTTTTGGTGAAATTACAAAAATTTCAGCAACGAGTATTGAAATTTTTGGATTAAAAACAGGTATAGGTGATATAATAAAACTTGTTTCAAACGAGAATAAAAACTTGCAGACTCTCGCTATGGTTGTAGAAATTAAAGATAATTCTAGCTTTCTTAGCCCTTTTTCTTTTGTGGAAGGCTTTAAAATAGGCGATAGAGCTTTTTTAAGCGAAGGAGGAATGCAAATAGGAGTAAGCGATGAGCTTTTGGGTCGTGTAGTTGATCCTTTTATGAAGCCAAAAGATGGAAAAGCAATCATTGAACCGAGCAAATTTATGCCTATTATGCGCACTCCTATTGATGCTATGAAAAGAGGACTTATTGAAGAAATTTTTCCTGTTGGAATAAAAAGTATAGACGCGCTTTTAACTTGCGGAGTCGGACAAAAGTTAGGGATTTTTGCAGGAAGTGGAGTTGGAAAATCAACACTAATAGGTATGATAGTAAAGAATTCAAAAGCTCCTATTAAAGTTATAGCTTTAATAGGAGAACGTGGAAGAGAAATTCCTGAATTTATTCAAAAAAATCTTGGCGGCAATCTTAATAATACAGTGCTTATAGTTGCAACAAGTGATGATAGTGCTTTAATGAGAAAGTATGGTGCTTTTTGTGCTATGAGTGTAGCTGAATATTTTAAAGAGCAAGGCAAAGATGTGCTTTTTATTATGGATAGTGTAACGCGTTTTGCTATGGCACAAAGAGAAATAGGACTTGCTTTGGGTGAGCCACCTACAACGAAAGGGTATCCTCCAAGTGTTTTAAGTCTTTTGCCTCAGCTTATGGAACGTGCAGGAAAAGAAGAGGGTAAAGGCACTATTACGGCTTTTTTTACTGTTCTTGTTGATGGTGATGATATGAATGATCCAATAGCTGATCAAAGCAGAAGCATACTTGATGGGCATATAGTTTTGAGTCGAGAACTGACTGATTTTGGGATCTATCCTCCTATTAATATTCAAAATTCAGCTTCAAGGGTGATGAATGATATTATAAGCGAGGAACATAAAGTCAATGCAAGGAAATTTAAACGTTTGCATTCTTTGTTGAAGGAGAATGAGGTATTACTTCGTATAGGTGCCTATCAAAAAGGCAGTGATAGAGAGCTTGATGAGGCTGTGTTAAAAAAAGAATTGATGCAAAACTTTATCATTCAAAATCCTGATGAAAGCTTTGAATTTGATGAAATTTTGGGAATGTTAGCTCAAATTAACAACCAAATGCAAACAAATAGTCCGGCCTTGTCTAATTGAATTGTGTTTTGATTTAGGACCAAAACAAAATTTGTTTTTACTCGTTATATTTTTGTGTTATAATAAAAAGTTTGTTTGTAGGGTTTGTAAAAGCTAAGAATTTAAGAAATTTAGAAGTAAAGAGTGAAAAAACCTAAGAGTTTCTATAAAAGAGCATTTGAATACTAGCAATAGTAAAAGCTTCATTACCTTGAATCTCTAAAATCTTCTGAACAATTTAAAACGGACTTGGAAGAAAATGAAAAAAAATTCTAGTGAAAGCAGTATTGCTATACAAAATAAGAATATACAAGAAAAAAAACAAGAGTGTTTCGTTGTTAAAACTAAAACTTGGATAGAAAATGCTGATGGAGAATTGCTTTTTGGTAAAGGTAAAACAGCACTTTTAGAACTTATTGCACAAACAGGAAGTTTGCTTCATGCTTCAAAACTAATGGGCTTGAATTACAAAAAAGCTTGGTTGCATTTGCAGACTCTGCAAAAAAACAGTCAAGAAAGTTTGGTAATTACAAAACAAGGTCGTTCAAAAAATTCGGGTACAAAACTTACCCCTAGAGCAATGCAGTTAATACAAAACTATACTATTTTGCAAAAAGATGTAGAGGAATATGCAAATAAAAGATTTAGGGAGCTTTTTTTGAAGAAAAAATAGTTTTTTAACGAATATAAAATCTATCGTTTTGTATTTGAGAACTAATAATACAAATTTAATGGAAAATTATAAGGAGTTTGAAAATGTTTAAAACTTTAAGTATAGGTTTAAAACTAATACTTTCTGTAGCAGTTGTTATCCTTTTAGGGCTTTTTATTTTGATTTTTTTGATTACAAGTCAAGTCAGTCAAAATATCTCAAAAAATACCGAAGAAATTCTTTCTTCAACCTCAAAAGACTATGCAACACACGCTCAAGGAATTTTTAATGAAATGATAGCTTTGGAAAAAAGTGTTGCAAATACTCTCACTGAAGTATTTCAGTTAAAAGTCAGTGAAAAAATAGATATTGATAATATCACTAATATCATCATAAATATTTTTGATAACAGTCTTTATGCAAATTTTGCATATTTGTATTTGATTGATCCTCCTCAGTCTTTTAAGGAGCAAAATCCTTCATTTCTAACTCATAATAACAATTTTGTAATGTTGTACTTTGATAAAGATACGCTTAGTAAAGGTCAAATTGAAGCTGTGCAATCAAGAGATGATATTGTGAATTTTGATACAACGCAAAATGTTCTTAAAAATGCACGATATGATGAAAATAAAGTGTTTATAGGCAAACCCCTAAAGATGAATTTAAATGGTGAAGATTTTTATGGTGTTAATATTGCTATGCCTGTATTTGATCATAATAATAAAATCATTGGTGTTATGGGTATGACTTTAGATTTTTCAAGTGTAGCTGAATACCTTTTAGATCCTTTAGGGAGACAATTTGAAGGAGAATTGAGAGCTCTTTTGACTTCAGATTCGATTGTAGCTGTTCATCCTCATAAAGAGCTTCTTTTAAAGAATTTGCAAAAACTTAACCCAAATGAAAGTGCTCAAAAGGTTTATGAAGCTATTCGTAAAGGTGAGAATGGAATTTTTGATTATATTGCTTCAGATGGGGATGATTCATATGCAGCGTTTAATAGTTTTAAAATACAAGACAGTTCTTGGAGTATCATAGTAACTGCTCCTAAGTACTCAGTCTTTAAACCTTTGAAAAAACTTCAAATGACTATTATTGTCGCGGCTTTATTATTTGTTCTTGTTGTATTGGCTGTAGTGTATTATTGTGTTCGAAAAATAGTAGCAAGCAGACTTCCAATCATTGTAAGTGCTTTAGAATCGTTTTTTCGTTTTTTAAATCATGAAAAAGTTGAACTTAGGCAAATTAGAATTCGTGCAGATGATGAACTTGGTGCGATAGGAAAAATGCTTAATGAAAATATAGAAAAAACAAAAAATTCTTTAATGCAAGATCAAAAAGCTGTTGATGAAGCAGTGCAAAGTGCTAAGGAAATTGAAACTGGTAATCTTACAGCAAGAATTCTTCAAAATCCTATAAATCCGCAGCTTATCGAACTTAAAAATGTGCTTAATAAAATGCTGGGTGTTTTAGAATACAAAATTGGTTCTGATATGAATGAAATCAACCGTGTCTTTAATAGTTATAAAGCCTTCGATTTTACAACTGAAATTCAAGAAGCCAAGGGTGAGGTTGAAATAACGGCAAATATTTTAGGTCAAGAAATAAAACAAATGCTTATGACTTCTTCAGAATTTGCGAAAGAGTTGGCAGGGCAATCTGAAGCACTTCAATCTTCTATGCAAAAACTTATCGATGGTTCAAATTCTCAAGCAAATTCTTTAGAACAGTCAGCTAATGCTGTGGAGCAGATTAATGTTTCTATGCAAAATGTAAGCGTGAAAACCGTTCAAGTTGCTACTCAAGCTGAGGATATTAAAGATATTGTCAGTGTGATTAAAGATATAGCTGATCAAACAAATCTTTTAGCCCTCAATGCAGCTATAGAAGGAGCAAGAGCTGGAGAACACGGAAGAGGTTTTGCTGTTGTTGCGGATGAGGTGAGTAAGCTTGCAGAAAGAACTGGAAAATCTTTAAGTGAGATTGAAACAAACATCAATGTTTTAGTCCAAAGCGTCAATGAAGTTTCGGTTTCTGTTAAAGAACAAACGAGCAATATAGCAAAGATTAATGATTCCATAACAGAACTTGAAAATCTTACAAAGGAAAATGTTGAGATAGTCAATTCGACAAATACAATTACACATAGAGTAAATCAGGTGGCTAGTTCTATTTTAGATGATGTGAATAAAAAGCAGTTTTAATTTCGTTTTACAACTTAAAAGCATATGGGCTCTGTTGAATAGTACCTATTTTATAAATTTTTGAATATTATTGTAAATAAAAAATAATGGAGATAACAATGATACAGCAAAGTTTAGATTTAGCCCAAGATTTGCAAAGCAAAATAGAAGAAAAGCTTTCTTCTAATGAGAGAGCTTTTCATAATAAAATGCAAAAACTCCTCCGTAACCCTAAAAGTAAAGTAATGCTTATAGAATTACTCGACCGTTCTTTTCGTTGCAAAGAAAGAAAGGCAAGTTTTGATTTAATAGAGCACATCCTAAAAAAGTACGGCATAGCTGATTTTTTTACAATGTTTGAAAAAGCTTTGTTATTTCTTTTTGTACATTATGGGAAATTTTTTCCAAATTTGAGTGTACCTTTTTTTATTTCTCAATTAAGAAGTGATACAAAAGATATGGTTTTAGATTCTGATTATATTCTTCTCAAAGAACATATTGAAAAAAGAAAAAATCAAAATATTACTTTAAATGTGAATTTAATTGGTGAAGAGGTTTTAGGAGAGGTTGAAAGTCAAGCACGAATAGAAAAGTACAAAGAAGCCTTAAGAACAAATTTTATTACTTATATTTCTATTAAAATCACAACTATCTTTTCGCAGATCAGCAGTTTGGATTTTGAGTATTCTAAAAATGAGATAGTTAAAAGACTTGATACTCTTTATGTCCTTGCTTTAGAGGAGGAAAAAAAGCAGGGTGTTGCAAAATTTATCAATTTAGATATGGAGGAATTTAGAGATCTTGAATTGACTGTGGCGGCTTTTATGGAAAGTATAAGAAAATTTGATATTTGTGCTGGAATTGTACTTCAAGCTTATATCCCTGATTCCTATCGCTATCTTAAACAACTTGTTACTTTTTCGAAGCAAAGGGTTTTAAAAGGAATGAAACCGATTAAAATTCGTTTTGTTAAAGGGGCAAATATGGAAAATGAGGAGACTATCGCCTCACAAAGAGGTTGGGAGTTGCCTACATTTTCAAGAAAAATTGACACAGATAGTAATTACAAAAAAATGCTCCATTTTGTTCTGAAAGATGAAAATTTTAAATACATTAACATAGGTATAGCAAGTCATAATATTTTTGAAATCGCTTACGCTTATACAAGGATAAATCAAGTAGGAGCTTTAGATTCTTTTAGTTTTGAAATGCTTGAGGGTATGAGTTTGCAATGTTCTTTTGAGCTTTCACAAATGGCTAATGTTATACTTTATGCTCCAATATGCCAGAAGCAGCATTTTAGTAATGCCATAGCGTATCTTGTTCGAAGACTTGATGAGAATACAAGCGAACAGAATTTTATGAGGCATTTTTTTAATCTTAAGATTTTAGACAATGCTTGGCAAAAGCAACAAGAATTTTTTTTACACAGCCTTGATAATGTTAAAACACTTGATACAAGTACAAGAAGAAAGCAAGACAGAAATCAAAATATTGTGCCTGAAGATTTGTATGAGAAGAAAAAATTTAGAAATGAAAGTGATACAGATTTTACTTTGCCACAAAATAGAAAATGGGCAAAAAATTTACGAAAAAAATATGAGAAATTTGAGAAATATAAAATCTATCCTGTTGTTGGAGATTTACAATGGAGTAATTTAGAAAGTATAGAATTAAAAGATAAGATCACTACAAAGCCTTTAGCTCAAATTTATTTAGCAGGTAAAAATGAAATAAAACAGGCTTTAGATGTAGCAAAAAATTCTCAATTTAGCAAAAAAACAAATGATGAGTTGCATCGAATTTTTAAGAAAGCAGCGCAGTTGGTAAGAGAAAGAAGAGGAGATTTGATAGCTCTTGCAAGTTTAGAAACAGGAAAAACTTTTGTAGAGCTTGATCCTGAAGTAAGTGAAGCTATTGATTTTATCGAGTTTTACCCACATTCTTTAGAAGTATTACAAAAACAAAATCCAAAAACAGATTTTCATTCTAAAGGTATAGGCGTTACAATAGCTCCGTGGAATTTTCCTATAGGTATTTCAGCAGGTACAATAGCAGCTCCATTAGCTGCTGGTAATAGAGTTATTTATAAACCCTCTTCTCTTTCAACTCTTACAGGCTATAAGTTGTGTGAATGTTTTTGGGATGCTGGAATTAGCAAGGATGCTTTAATTTTTCTTCCGTCTAAAGGGAGTGATATTTCACAGCATTTGCTTTGTGATGAAAATGTGAAGTTTTGCATACTCACCGGTGGAGAAGAAACAGCCTATGCCTTACTTAAAGCTAATGCGACTTTGTTTTTAAGTGCTGAAACAGGAGGTAAAAATGCTACCATAGTAACAAAATTTGCTGATAGAGACAATGCGATCAAAAATATCATTCATTCAGCCTTTTCGAATTCAGGACAAAAATGTTCAGCCACCTCTTTACTTATTTTAGAAAAAGAGGTATATGAAGATGAGGAATTTAAAAAGACTCTAGTTGATGCAGCAGCTTCTTTAGCTGTGGGCAGTCCTTTTCATTTTAAAAATAAACTTGGAACACTTTGTGATAAACCAGGTCCAAAAATTATGAAAGCGCTTGAGCAATTACAACCTTATGAGGAATGGGTTTTAAAACCGCATTTTATCGATAATAATGAATATTTGATGACTCCGGGAATTAAATATGGCACAAGAGAAAAAGATTTCACGCATATGAATGAGCTTTTTGCACCGATTTTAACTGTAATGAAAGCAGAAAATTTACAAAACGCTATTGAGCTTGCAAATTCTACAGGTTATGGCTTAACAGCAGGACTTGAAAGTTTAGATGAAAGGGAATGGGAGCTCTTTTCAAATACAATTGAAGCGGGAAATATTTATATAAACAAACCGACTACAGGAGCTATAGTACTTCGTCAGCCTTTTGGCGGAATAAAAAAATCAGCAATAGGTTTTGGTAGAAAAGTAGGCATTTATAATTATATTACACAATTTGTAGAATTAAAACAAAATGAATTTGATGAATCCTTGCTTGATAATGAGTTTTCTCAAAGCTTAGCAAAACTTAGCTTGAAAGCAAAAGCTGAAGATATAGAAGCTTTAGAAAATGCTATTATGATGGCACAATCTTATGCTTACTATCAGAGAAATGAATTTCAAAGCGTTAAAGAATATGTAAAAGTTCGAGGAGAAGAGAATCTTTTTTCTTATGTAAGTGTTAAAAATATGGTATATAGGGTTTGTGATACTGATAGTCTGCAGGATATTTTAGGAGTAATTTTAGGGGCAAATATTGCAAAAGTATGGTTGTTGTTGAGTTATGAAAAGAATGAAAAAATAGCTCTTGCGCAAGAATTATGCAAGAGTGCCAATCTTCAAGCTGTTTTTGTTAATGAGAACACAACCTCTTTTCTTCCAAAAATAGCCCGATATGAAAGAATTCGTTATTTTGCAAAAGCAAATACAGAAGATGAAATTTATCAAGAAGCTGCAAAAAATGCGAAAATTATCGCACGTGAGAAACCTTTGTTAAACGGACGTTTTGAACTCCTTGTGTATTATAATGAGAAGTCTGTAAGTATTTCCTACCATCGTTATGGAAATTTAGGTATTCGTGGTCTAGAAAGCGCACAAAGGAGAGAGAATGGAAAATGTGCAAATTAATATTCAAATATCAGTTACATTTATAGTTTATGCTGTTTTAATGCTTTTTATAGGTTTTTATTTTTATAAAAAAAATAAAAATACAGAGGATTATTTTCTTGGCGGTCGTTCTTTAGGTCCTGTGGTTTCAGCTTTGAGTGCAGGAGCTTCTGATATGAGCGGTTGGCTTTTGTTGGGTTTGCCAGGTGCTTTGTTTATAAGCGGTTTTATAGAAGCTTATATTGCTATAGGTTTAGTCGTTGGAGCTACTTTAAATTGGACTTTTGTCGCAAAGAGATTAAGAATTTACACAAGTACTATTGCCAATTCTTTGACTATACCTGATTATTTTGAAACGCGTTTTTCAGATGATAAACATATTTTACGAGTTATTTGTGCTATTGTTATTTTGATTTTTTTTACCTTTTATGTTTCTTCTGGATTAATTAGTGGAGCAAAACTTTTTGAAAGTACTTTTGGTATAGAGTATAATTATGCTCTTAGCACGGGTACACTCATTATCGTTGCTTATACTTTTTTTGGAGGGTATAAGGCAGTATGTTGGACTGATATGATACAAGGATTGTTGATGTTGAGTGCTCTCATCATCGTTCCAATTGTAATGCTTATGCATTTAGGTGGTTTGAGTGAGGTAGAAAAATACATCCACAATTCAGACCAATCTAGCCAAAGAATTCTTCAAATGCAAGATACTGCGCCTGAAATTCTTGCTAATCTTGATTCTGAAAGCTCAAAAGAACAAATTGTTCTTCTAATTAAAGAACTTGAAAATGTCAAAGACAGAATTTTTACTACAAAGAATGTACCTGATTCATTTTCTCAATTCTCTTTACTTTTTAATGGAGAAACTTCTATTCACACTCAAGAATTTTCAAAGAAACTTGAACAAGCTTTAAGAGAGAATGATATTGAGAGTTTGAAAATTTTGCTTGAAGGTTTTAGCACAATTTCTTTGATTAGTAAGCAACGTCTTGCTTGGTTTAATGAAACTTCTATTTTGGGTATTATTTCAGCTTTGGCTTGGGGATTTGGGTATTTTGGACAGCCTCATATTTTGGTACGTTTTATGTCTATTCGTTCTATCAGAGATATACCTAATGCCACTTTTGTAGGTATAGTTTGGATGGTACTTTGTTTGATAGGTGCTTGCTCAATAGGACTTTTAGGCATAGCGTATGTGAATAAATTTAATCTTTCTTTAAATGACCCTGAAAAAATTTTTATTGTAATGTCAGGTTTATTGTTTAATCCTTGGATAGCAGGTGTTTTACTCTCTGCTATTTTAGCAGCAATTATGAGTACAGCAAGTTCGCAGCTTCTTGTTTCAAGCTCAACCTTAGCAGAGGATTTTTATAAAAAAATACTTAAAACAGATGCCCCAAATCATATCGTATTAAATATTGGTAAAATGGGTGTATTGCTTGTAGCCCTTATAGCTTTTTTTATCTCAAGTGATAAAAATTCAAGTGTTTTGAGTATAGTTGCATATGCTTGGGCTGGTTTTGGGGCGAGTTTTGGTTCTGTGATGCTTTTTTCGCTTTTTTGGAGCAAAATGACACGAATTGGAGCTATTGCAGGAATGATTACTGGAGCTGTGGTTGTGGTTGTGTGGAAGAATTATATTGGAGAGTATTTTCCTTTGTATGAGATAGTTCCGGGCTTTGTAGCTGCTTCTTTGGTTATAGTTTTGGCAAGTCTCTTTACTTGTGTGAGACCGGGGACAAAAGAAGCATATGAAAAGATGTTAAAGGAAATGAAAAAGTAGAATTTCTATTAAAAAAACAGCTCGGTTTTCATTCTTTAATGGAGACAGAGCTTATTTGTTTTAAATTAGTTTTCATTTAAATAGAGTTATAATTATTTTTAAAGCTAAAGAATTTTAAGAAAGCAGTCAAAATGAGCAAAGCTGATATTATAGTAGGTATTCAATGGGGAGATGAAGGCAAAGGAAAGATAGTCGATAAACTGTGTGAAAATTACGACTTTGTTTGCCGAAGTGCCGGTGGGCATAATGCAGGACATACTATTTGGGTTGATGGTATTCGTTACGCTCTTCATCTTGTTCCTTCTGGGATTTTACATCCTGAGTGTATAAATATCATAGGCAATGGTGTTGTTGTTTCTCCCGAAGTACTTATTGCTGAAATGGCGCAGTTTGAAAATTTAAAAGGGAGATTGTATGTAAGCGCTAGGGCTCATTTAAATTTAAGACACCACTCTTTAATAGATATTGCTAAAGAAAAACTCAAAGGAAAAAATGCTATTGGCACAACAGGCAAAGGTATAGGACCAAGCTATGCAGATAAGATCAACCGTACAGGACATAGGCTTGGAGAGCTTTTAAATCCTCGAGTACTTTGTGAGGCTTTAATGGAAGATTTTAAAGCAAATAAGAGTTTTTTAGATTTTTTACACATTGAAATTCCAAATGCTGAAGAATTATTAGACGATTTGCAACGTTTCAATGAAATTTTAACTCCTTATATCACTGATACAACAAGAATGCTTTGGAAAGCTTTAGATGAGGATAAAAAAGTATTGTTAGAAGGAGCACAAGGTTCTATGCTTGATATAGATCACGGTACTTATCCTTATGTTACAAGTTCAAATACTATTGCAGCTGGTGCTTTGACAGGTCTTGGATTAAATCCAAAAGAAGTTGGTTCTATTATAGGTATAGTAAAAGCTTATACGACACGTGTTGGAAATGGAGCTTTTCCCACAGAAGATAAAGGTGAAGATGGTGAAAAACTTGCTACGATAGGAAAAGAGATAGGTACAAGCACAGGACGTAAGAGACGCTGTGGCTGGTTTGACGCTGTGGCTGTAAAATACGCGGCACGACTCAATGGACTTGATTTTTTAGCCTTAACAAAGCTTGATGTTTTGGATGGTTTTGAAAAAGTAAAAATTTGTTATGCGTATGAATATAAAGGCACACGTATTAATTATATGCCTAGTGATTTAGAAAATGTGAAACCTCTTTATGAGGAAATGCAAGGTTGGGATAAGGTTTTTGGTATTAATGATTATGATTTACTTCCTGAAAATGCGAAAAAATATATAGTACGCATTGAGGAACTTTGTGGTGTAAAAATTCAATTTATTTCCACAAGCGCTGAAAGAGAAGATACTATCATACTATGAAAAGTAAATACGATTCTGTTGTACAAGTACGCAAAAGGCAACTTGATAGTGCTGAAAAAAAACTTCATCAAGCATTAGCAAGAAAGAGTGAAAATGAAATGCTTTATAAGCTTTCACAAGAAGAATATAGAGATTTAAATACCTTACCTCATACAGGGTCGATAACGGAACTAAAATCAAGTTTGGCGATGATGAATGTAGGCAGAGAGGCATTAGCAAGAGCGAAAGAGAAAGTGGATCTTTCAAAACAAGAAATAAAGCACTATGAATTTTTATATCAGAAGGCTCATTTAGAATATGAGAAAATGAAAGTTTTAGAACTAGCAGAATTAAAAGAACAGCAAAAAGCTTTAGAAAAACTTGAGCAAAAGTTTTTAGATGAGGTAGCTTTGAGTCGTTTTTTTAAGGAGAAAAAATATGAGTAGAAAAATTATTTTTTTATTATTTTTTGTTGTTTTTGTTTTGAGAGCACAGCAAGATTGTGAGAAGTATTTCGAAGCTAGAAAAGCACAACTTGAAGTACAAACAAGAGAATTTGATGAGGCTAAGCAAGCTTTAGAATCGTATAAAGCTTCTTTTGAAATTCTGCAAAAAGAAAGACTTGAGGCTTTGAGTAAAAAGGAAGCTGAAGTAAATGCTACTTTGGCACAGATTGAAAGTTTAAAGGCTGAAAATGAGAGGCTTTTACAAGAGAAACAGAGAATTTTACAAACTATTGATGATAAAACTGAAGGTAGAGTAAAAGAGATTTATTCCCAAATGAAAGATGCGGCTATAGCTGGGGTTTTAAGCGAAATGGATGTTGAAGAAGCAAGTAAAATTATGCTGTCTTTAGAATCTCGTAAAATTTCAGGTGTGCTTTCAAAAATGCAACCAAAAAAAGCAAGTGAATTAACGCTACTTTTAAAAAGTTTAGATAATAATACAAGCAATTAAAAATTTTTAACATTCTTTTACTAAAAATATATTATTATTTGAAAATTATTTAGAAAGGCGTAACAATGCGTATACGATTACCGCATATACCTTATATTACTAATAAAATTCTTTTAGATATAGTCCATTGTTCTTTTGTAGATATTAAAGATGATATGGAAAAAGTAAGAACTTGTATTCAAAAAATTTTAGAAAATGATGTGATTAATGAAAAAAGGCTTGAAGAGCGAGTTAAGGAGCTTTTGGAAGAACAAGAAAGTGAAATGGAATTAATGCAAGTTGATAGGAAAAATATGTTTTGGCTTGTTAAACGTAAGCTTGCTTCAGAATTTAATGTTATTCTAAATAATGAAGACAGACATAATCATTTATCTCATATTCTTTTAAAAGAACTTACAGAATATGATTATATTAATTTTGTTGTCAGTGAAAATAGGGTGAAAAATCTGATTTTTTCTAGTATTGAAGAATATCTTAAAATTTATGAAAAACTTGAAGATGAGGTGTATGAAAAAATCAGTTCTTATAAAAGCAAACCAATACCCGGAAGTGAGGAGTATGAGCTTATCTTTGAGAAGCTTTATCAAGAAGAACTTAAAAAAAGAGGAATGTTTTAATACACATGAAAGCTTATATTTATTTGGAAAATGGCATTTTTCTTAGTGCTTATGCTTTTGGTAAAGGTGGAACATTTTTTGGTGAGCTTGTTTTTAATACTTCTATGAGTGGGTATCAAGAGATTATTTCTGATCCTTCTTATGCTGGACAATTTATAGTTTTTTCTTTACCAGAGATTGGGGTTGTAGGTACTAATAACAATGATAATGAAAGCAAAAAGCCTTTTGCAAGTGGAATTCTTATACGAGAATTAAGTACTGTATATTCGAATTTTAGAGCCCAAGAGAGCTTAGAAAGTTATTTGAAAAAATATGAAAAAATAGGTGTTTATGGTATTGATACAAGATATTTAGTTCATTTGATACGAGAAAATGGAAATTTAGCAGCTGTAATATCTACTGAACTTTCAAGCAAAGATGAGCTTGAAATGGCTTTGAAAAAATCAAAGAGAATTCAAGAAAACAATCTAGTTCAGCAGGTAAGTACAACACAAAGATACTCACATATTCAAGGCGTTTGGAATAATGCTACTCAAAATTACAATACTCCTAAAAAAATTGGCAAAAAAATTGCTGTAATTGATTATGGAGTAAAGACAAATATACTTAATGAGCTTGCACAATTAGGTTTAGAACTTGAGATTTTTCCTTATAATGTTAAGGCTAATGAGTTAATCACTTTATACAAAAAAGGAGAAATTAATGGTATTTTTCTTTCAAATGGTCCGGGTGAGCCAAAAATCCTTCAAAATGAGATTGCAGAGTTAAAGAAGCTTATTGAGGCAAAAATCCCTATGCTCGGGATCTGTTTAGGACATCAGCTTTTAAGCAATGCTTTTGGATATGAAACATATAAAATGAAATTTGGGCAACACGGTACAAATCATCCTGTTATGAATTTGGAAAAAAAGAGTATTGAGATTACAACACAGAATCACAATTATAATGTTCCAGAAGAGCTTTGCGAAGTTGCAATTATTACTCACCGTAATCTTTTTGGAGACAATGTAGAAGGTGTACGCTACAAGGACTATCCTATACTTTCGGTACAGCATCATCCTGAAAGTTCATCTGGTCCTCACGAAAGCAAATATATTTTTAGAGAATTTGTAGATTTAATGTGAATTTTGATTTTTTCGCTACCGAATTTGGCACTCTTTTTATTGTAGCATTTTTGTCAAGTTTTGGCCATTGTTATTCTATGTGCGGAGGTTTTTCTTTAGCATTTATGGCATTTAATGCAAATTCTAATCAACTCTTCTTTTTAAATTGTATGTATCATATTTTTCGTATTTGCGCCTATCTTGTTTTAGGATTAATTTTTGGTCTTTTTGGCAATATATTAGCTCTTAATGCTCAAATTCAAAGTTTTAGTTTATTCATACTTGGTATTTTTATGACTGTACTAGGTTTTGCTTTGCTTTTTCGAGGAAAGATACTTGCTTGTATTGAAAATTTGAATTTTTTTACTGCTTATAATATGAAAATAATCCGAAAAGCAATGCAGTATAAAGGTGTAAAATCAGCTGTAATTTTAGGCTTTGCTAACGGTTTTGTACCTTGTGGTTTGGTTTATTTTTTCTTAGCTAATGCAATGAGTAAAGATTCCTTAAGTGAGAGTCTTTTTGTAATGCTTCTTTTTGGTTTATCAACAGTACCGGCTATGCTTTTTTTTTCACAATTAGCTCAAATGCTTCATACTCTTAAAAAAGTTTTTAACACGCTTTCTTATTGTATTATTATTGGCTATGGAATCTATCTTTCATATATGGGATTGAGAACTTTTGTTTAAAAGCATCTTGTCTCATTTTTGTTTGAATAAAATAAGGCAAATTTCAAATCATAAGAATGCAGTAGAAAGAAAATGCCTATTTTAAGAAAAAATCTATAATTAATATTTTATAATATTCAGTTTTATCTCAATTATAAGGAGAACATTAATGCACCCAGGTAATGCTTTAAATTACGATTATACTGTTGCAAAATATTTTATGCTTGCAACTATATTGTTTGGGATTGTAGGTATGGCTATAGGAACTTTTATAGCTTTTCAGATGGCTTATCCTGATCTTAATTACTTAGCAGGTGAATATGCTACTTTTTCAAGACTTAGACCGCTTCATACTTCGGGTGTGATTTTTGGTTTTATGCTTTCTGGAATTTGGGCAACTTGGTACTATATAGGACAACGAGTTCTTAAGGTAAGTATGGCAGAATCAAGCTTTTTGATGGTTGTAGGCAAAATCCATTTTTGGCTTTATATGCTTACAATGATCTGTGCAATATTTACTCTTTTTGCCGGAGTTTCTACTTCTAAAGAATATGCCGAACTTGAATGGCCTCTTGATATACTTGTTGTTTTGGTTTGGGTTTTGTGGGGCGTAAGTATTTTTGGGCTTATTGGGATTCGTCGTGAGAAAATACTGTATATTTCAGTTTGGTATTATATAGCTACTTTTTTAGGTATCGCTATGCTTTATCTGTTTAACAATATGGCTGTACCGACTTATTTTGTAAGCGGAATGGGCAATTGGTGGCACAGTGTTTCAATGTATGCAGGTACTAATGATGCTTTAGTGCAATGGTGGTATGGACATAATGCTGTGGCTTTTGTTTTTACGGTAGGTATTATTGCTCAAATTTATTATTTTTTGCCAAAAGAAAGTGGGCAGTCAATTTTTTCATATAAATTATCGCTTTTTGCTTTTTGGGGCTTAATGTTTGTTTATTTGTGGGCTGGAGGACACCATTTAATTTATTCAACCGTGCCTGATTGGATGCAAACTATGGGTTCGATTTTTTCAATTGTTCTTATCTTACCTTCTTGGGGTTCGGCTATGAATATTTTACTTACTATGAAGGGCGAATGGGAGCAATTACGCGAGAGTCCTTTAATTAAATTTATGATACTTGCTTCAACTTTCTATATGTTTTCTACCTTAGAAGGACCTATACTTTCAATTAAATCAGTGAATGCTTTAGCACATTTTACAGATTGGATACCCGGCCACGTACACGATGGAACACTTGGTTGGGTAGGTTTTATGACTATGGCAGCTTTATATCATATGACTCCTAGAATTTTCAAAAGAGAACTTTATAGTAAATCATTAATGGAAATACAATTTTGGATTCAAACTACCGGTATCGTTTTATATTTTAGTTCAATGTGGATAGCAGGTATTACTCAAGGTATGATGTGGAGGGCAACTGATCAGTATGGAAATCTTCTTTATAGTTTTATCGATACTGTTTTGGCCATAGTTCCTTATTATTGGATTAGAGCGATAGGTGGTTTCTTGTATCTTATAGGATTTTTTATGTTTTCTTATAATATTTATAAATCAATAGTCTATGGAAAAGTGCTTGATAGAGAACCAAAAAGTGCTTCTCCCATGGCAGCATAAAGGAGAAAAAAAATGTTTGCTTGGTTAGAAAAAAATCCATTCTTTTTTGCTGTAGCAGTGTTTCTTGTTATCGCTTATGCAGGTGTTATTGAAGTTTTGCCAAATTTTACTGAGAATGCAAGACCTATTGAAGGAAAAAAACCTTATACAGTCCTGCAGCTTGCAGGTCGTCAAATTTATATAAAAGATAGCTGTAATGCCTGCCATTCGCAACTCATTCGTCCTTTTAAATCAGAAACTGATCGTTACGGTATGTATTCTTTAAGTGGTGAATTTGCCTATGATAGACCTTTTTTATGGGGTTCAAAGAGAACGGGGCCTGATTTAGCAAGAGTGGGCAATTATAGAACAAGCGATTGGCACGAAAATCATATGTTTGACCCTACTTCTGTTGTCCCCGGTTCTATTATGCCTGCTTATAAACATATGTTTGTCAAAAACGCTGATATACAAACAGCCTATGCAGAAGCTTTAACTGTGAAGAAAGTTTTTAATGTTCCTTATGATGTAGAAGGACAAACAAGGCTTGGTACTTGGGAAGAAGCACAAGCTGAAGTTAAAGCAGAGGCTGAAACTATTGTAGCACAAATGAAAAATCAAGAAGTGAAAGATGCTTTTGAACGTGGTGAGATTAAAGAAATAATCGCTTTAATTGCATACCTTAATAGCTTAAAGTAAAGATATGGAAGGTTTGGGAATTTTTTTTAGTGTGATGAAAAATATAATCACACTAAATTCATCAGCAATTGAAAAATACGAATGGGAAATCTTTCAAGGATATGGATTTTTTATACTTGTGGTTTTTTTAGTGATAATTTTATATGCGTATTGTTTTCATCTTTATAGAAGCGAAAGAAGAGGCGAAAGAGATTACGAAAAATATGCCAGACTTGCTTTAGATGATGACCTTGATGATAGTATTGTAGAAAATAAAAGGAGTGCTTAATGCAGTGGTTCAATTTAGAAGATAATGTTAATCTTTTATCTTTGATTGGAGCTATTCTTATCATTTTAATCACATTTGTGGTTGTAAGTAGGATATTTGCTCAAATGAAAGAAAAAAAAGGCGAAGCTGAGCTTAGTGAGCATAGTTGGGATAATATAAAAGAATATAAAAATCCTATTCCTACAGGTTGGGCTATAATATTTTTTCTTACTATAGTTTGGACAATTTGGTATTTTTTATGGGGTTATCCTTTGGGTTCGTATTCACGAATAGGAGAGTATAATGAGGAAGTTGCAGCCCATAATGCTAAATTTGAAGAAAAGTTCCATAATCTATCTCTTGAAGATAAAAAACTTATGGGAGAAAATATCTTTTTAGTACAATGTTCTGCTTGTCACGGAATTACTGCTGATGGCATTAATGGTAAAGCTCAAAATTTGAATATTTGGGGAAGTGAAGAGGGGCTTGTTGAAGTTATTAGGACCGGCTCTAAAGGTATGAATTTTCCGGGCGGTGAAATGCCTGCAGCAGCTGATTTGGGTATAGCAGAGGAAGATATTGTTGCTATTGCTGCTTACGTAGCAAAAGAGCTTTCAGCTATTAAACAAACTAACAATGAAAATTTACTTGCCAAAGGAAAAGAAGCGTATGCAAGCTGTGCAGCTTGCCACGGTGAAGATGGAAAAGGTCAGGAAGGAATCTTCCCAGATCTGAGTAAATATGGGTCTTCAAGCTTTGTTGTAGATGTATTAAAAAGTGGTAAAGACGGGTTTATCGGAAAAATGCCAAGTTTTCCTACTTTGAATGATATTCAAAAAGAAGCCGTTGGCGAATATGTAATTTCTCTTTCAAGGAGTGAGTGATGGAAAATACAAAAAGATGTGTGTTCTCTCTTTCTGGTGTAACAGGAATGTTGATAGCTACTTTGCTTTTGTTAGCAATTTTAGTTGTTCTTACAATTTGGGGTATAAAAGCACAGCAAGAAGTGATGCAAAAACCGTATGCGCTCAAAGATATTCAAAATGTCAAAATGATAGGCTCTAAGACTGAGGAGTATAAAATCATTAAGGAGTTGCAATGAATAAACTACTAGAATATTTGATTGTTATTGGTTTGATTGTTACAGCCGTAATTACAGCTTGGTCAGTTTTGAGCCCAAATCATCTTAATATAGGATGAAAAAAGATATTCAAGGCAGCTTTTTGCTTGCCTTTTTCTTTTTTCCTTTTTTTCTTTTTGGGCAAAATATTGTTATTCTTAATGAAGGTGTTTTGAGCCAAAAGGTCGAAAATGAGATTACTCTTATAGGAAAAGAACTTTATGAAAAAACAGGAATTTTTGTAGGTGTTGCCGTAGGAGATAAAACATTATTTGAAGATTTGATTCAAAGACACAATTCTTTGCCTAATTCTCATCTCCTCCTTGTTTTGTCAAAAGCTTCTCATAAAGTTGATATTATAGGTTCTAAAGGTGCTTTGGCTTTGATTGATAAAGAAGTGATTCTTAGTCCTTATTCAGGTACCGGTTCTATTCTGCCTATTTTAGCTACAAAGAAAGGTGATATTTATAACGCGGCAATTTTAAATGGTTATTCTGATATAGTAGAAAGAATTGCCCAAGCTCGAGGTATCAATTTGGAACATACCATAGGGAATGCTAATCGCGATACGCTCAACATTTTAAGAATTCTTATTTATGGATTTGTCTGTTTTGCTTTGTTGTATTACATTCAAAGAAGGATGAAAAGAAAGGAACGGTATGAATAAGAAAAAAACCTTTTGGCCTTATGGAATTGTACTCTCGCTTTTTGCCATTGTACTTGCGTGTATTGCTACTATCATTTTTGCAAGTCATTATCCAGTTTATGAGGATGATTTTTATTTTGACAGTTATCAAAATGTCGAAAATTCTTTTAATGATATTCAAAAAAAGCAAGCCGAATTTGATAAACTTTTTAGAATTACTTTTAAAAATGATAAAGTACAACTACAAGGAAAAAGACAAATAAAAATGTATAGTATCGACTCAGCAACAAACAAGGTAGAATTTAACATACAAGCTTTAAGTAGTGTAGAAGCTGAAAAATTACAAGGTGAGTTTATTCTCACAAGACCTCATACAAATGCAGCTGATAGAAGTTTGCAAGGGTATATAAGCAATGGACATTTAACTCTTGTTTTACCAAAACTTGAAAAAGGAAGATGGCAGCTTAAGTTAAAATTACAAGCCCATAATTTGGCTGTAGGATTTTTTTCTTATGAACTTAATGTATTATAAGAGAGTTTGAGTGAGACTTCATATATTTAATTCAAAAAGGAAGCTCAAAGAGTATTTTAACGAATGCAAAAACAGCAATTCCTTGCTTGATTCTGCTATGAGTGTTGAAGATTTTTTAGAGAATATATGTTTGGTAAAAGCTAGAAAAGCAAATAAATATGAAACCTTGCTTTTAATGCAAAAAGCGTGCAAACAAAGTAAAAATTTAGAAAAGGAGCTTGGAATTTCGAATGAATTTTTCTTTTTTTTAAAAAACAATCACTATCTTTTTTCTTTTTTTAGAGAATTAGCTTTTGAAAAAAAAACTATTGATGAATTGAAAAATAATGATTATTATGCTAGTTATAATGAACATTTAGAAATTTTAGATGAAGTTTTTCATACATACCTCCTTTTGCTTCAACAAGAAAATTTATATGATGATATTTCCTTGCCAAGTCAATATGTGCTTGATGAGGATTTTTTAGAAACTTTTGATGAGATTGTTTATGAATTGGAAGGTTTTTTAAGCAAATTTGAAGAAGATCTTTTAGCCCAACTTGCTCAAAAAAAACAAGTATTTTTACACTGTAAAACGAGTCATTTTACCTTAGATATTCTTTCAAAGCTTGATATTTTAGAGACTGTTATTCTCAAAGCAAACAGAGAATATAAAATCAATATCAGCACAAAACAGATACTTGAAGAAAAAGCTTTTGAAGCAAAGAATAGAAAATGTAAGGTAAAAAAATTTGAACTTAGAAGCTTACAGTTCTGTTTTGCTAAAGATGAAATTTCAAAATATATTAGGGCGGGTATGAAGCCTGAAAATATAGTACTTATAACACCTGATGAAAAATTTTGTGAACTTTTGAGATTGTATGATAAAGACAAGATGTTTAATTTTGCAAATGGTATTAGTATCAAGGAAAGTGGTTTTTATCAAAAACTTTTGGCTTTGTATGAGAGTGCAAATGAGCAAGAGTTTCATTTTGATGAAAGGAGTGATTATTTTGAAGATAGTACTATGAAATTTGAGTACTACAATACTCTCTTGCATTCTTTGAAGCTTGATTTTAAAACTTTTAAAATGCATTTTGACAAGCCTTATGAAGAGGAGTATTTTAATACTTTAGTGTATGTTTTTTTACAAGATGAGCAAAAGAAGTTTTATTATAAAGAACTTTTGTATTTGATTGAAACTGAACTGTTTTTTTTAAAAGATTTGCTAAAGAAACATATTTTAACACTCAAAGAAGTGCTTGAACTTTTCTTTTTGCAGATTGCAACATTAAGACTGAGCAATGTTGATGGCGGAAAAGTTACTGCTATGGGAATTTTAGAAAGTAGAGGACTTTGCTTTGATGGGGTTGTTATCCTTGATTTTAACGACAATGTTATTCCAAAACGAAGTGTCAATGAGCTGTTTTTAAATAATGAAATTCGTAAAAAAGCTGGATTGATAAGTTATGAAAAACGTGAAAATTTGCAGAGATTTTATTATGAAAGTTTAATGAAAAACGCACAAAAGGTGAGTATTTGTTGTGTGGAAAATGAGCATAATTTTGCAACACGTTTTCTCAATGAACTTGATTTTGAATTTGTAGAAGAGACTGAAATTCAAGCCAAGTCTTATTTAAATGCTTTCAAACTTGGATATGAAGGCATTAAGCCAAATTTAGAACCGCTAGAACCTCCTACACTAAAATACAATCTTTTTTCTTCACCCCTTTCTTTTAGTCGTTTTAATCTTTTTTTAAAAAAGAAAAGAACATATTATTACCAATATATTCTAAAACTTAAAGAACCAAGACCATTTAATGATGAAAAACAAGCAACACATTTAGGTATTTTTATACATAAAATTTTAGAACTGCATTACAAGCAAAATCCGAACAATTTTGATACAGCTGTTTTTCTGAAACTTTTAGAGCAGGAAAATAAAAAAAACCTTCTCTCTCCATTTGAAATTGAAATTTTGAAATTGCGTTTTGTTCAATTTGCAGAAAATGAGAAAAAATATTTTTCGCAAGGATTCAGGGTTAAAGAAGTTGAATGCAGTGTTACAAAGGATTTTTTTCTCACAGATACGAAAAGTGTTTGTATAAGTGGAAAAATTGACCGTATAGATGAATGTAATGGAAAAAATCTCATTCTTGATTATAAAAGTGGTGAAATAGAGGATAATTCTTATCAGTTGGCATTTTATCAGGCTTTGTATGATGAGAAAGCTCAAGCATTTTTTTATGATATGAAAAAATCCTTAGACAGAACAAATGGAAAAAATCCAAAAAGTCTTGAGGATTTAAAGGAGCAGCTTATTGAATTTATGGAAGAAAAAGTTTATATATTTGAAAATGGAAACAAAAAAGACTTTTGTCCTTACAGACTCCTTTATGAAAAAGATTTAAAATGAATCAATTTAAGGCTTTTCTTGCCTTAGAAGCAAGTGCTGGGAGTGGTAAAACTTTTGCTTTAAGTATTCGTTTTATTACTCTTTTGTTGCAAGGAGCAAGGATCAATGAAATCCTTGCAATTACTTTTACAAAAAAAGCAGCTAATGAGATGCAAAAAAGGATTATTGAAACTTTTTTGCATTTAGAAAAAGAAGAAAAAAATGCAGAGTGCAAAGAACTCTGTAAGCTTTTGAACACAGATAAAAATCATTTACTTCAATTAAGAGACAAAAGAAAACGAGAATTCTTGCAGAGTGAACTTAGGATTTATACTTTTGATGCTTTCTTTAGTAAAATTTTGCGGAGTTTTGCTTTAAATTTAGGATTAAGCAGCGATTTTGTTCTTTGCGATAAGCTTGATGTTTTTACCACTTTCATAAAACTTTTAGGCAGTGATGAGCTGAAAGATTTAGCTTTATATATGTTTCAAACAGATGAAAACAAAAAAGATTTTCATACAATGCTTGATACTCTCTATAAAAATGCCTTTATGCAAGAATATCCAAAGGCACAATGTCCAAATAAAGAAAATATTTACAAAACTTATCAAGCATTAAAAACATATGCTTTAAGTCTTAATGATAAGAAAATCAATTCGTTTTTTAAAGAGAAAGATTTTGATTTAAATATTTTTTTAAAAAGCTCTTTTTTCAAAGAAGATAATTATATATCAAAGCTTCAAGACAGTGTTTTTAGAGACAAAAAAGAAGATTTTGTCAATGCTTTGCAATACTATGCAAATGAATTTGAAACTTATCAAACAGCAAATTTAATGAAATGGCTGCACTATTTTATTAAAGCCAAAAATTTCATACACAGCCAAAAGAATACCTTAACATTTAGTGATGTAAGTAGAAGAGTTTTTGATCTTATTATGAGTAAAGATAAAGAGATGATTTATTTTAGACTTGATGGAAAAATTTCCCATTTGCTTATCGATGAATTTCAGGATACAAATGTAATTCAATATCACATTTTACTTCCTATCATAGAAGAGCTAGTGTCTGGTATAGGTGTTAAAGAAAAAAGAAGTTTTTTTTATGTTGGAGATAAAAAGCAAAGTATTTACCGCTTTCGTAATGGAAAAAAAGAGCTTTTTGATGATTTGCAAAAGAGATTTTCACAAATTCAAAAAGAAAGCCTTGATACAAATTATCGTAGTTCTGAAGTTCTCGTTGATTTTATAAATGATACTTTCAAAGGGAAGTACAGTCATTATATCGCGCAAAAAATACCAAAAGATGAAAGCAAGAAGGGTGGATTTGTTCGCATTGTAAGTTCGCAAGAAAATACTCAAAAGGAAATTAAAACAAAGACTTTAGAAGCTTTGTTGCAAGAACTTATCTTCTTGCAGAGTAAAAATATCAAACTTGATACTATTTGTATTTTATGTTGGAAGAATGATGATGCAGACTTTATTTTAGATTTTTTGAAAGAACAAAAGATTCCCGCTTTTACTGAAAGCAATGTACTATTAGAACGTAAAGCTAGTGTAAAAGCTGTGCTTGAATATGCGAAATTTTGTATTTTTGGTGATGAGTTTTATTCCTATTTTTTAAAAGAGCTTTTAGGAAAAGAGTTTCCAAGACTACAACTTGATTTATGTAAAAATCCAGCCCAAGTTGTCCTTTATTTGATTGAAAAACTGAGTCTTGATCTTAATGATGTGGCTTTGGTACAGTTTGTTGAATATGCCTTTAATAAAGTAAATTTTTTGCAACTTCTTTTTGAGCCTTGTCCTTTGAAAATAGTGAGTGAGCAAAATATGGGTATAAGCATTATGACTGTTCATAAATCTAAAGGTTTGGAATTTGAAAATGTGATTTTACTTGATTCGCTTTCAAGGTCTGATAGGAATACCCAAAAAATACTTTTTGAATTTGATACCGTTAAGGGTTGGGAGCTTAAAATGAGAAGTTTGATACGAAAAACTCTCAAAGAACCTTCTTATATGAAATTTTTGGAAAAAAGACAAGAAGCCGATGACGATGAGGATTTAAACAAACTTTATGTAGCTTTTACAAGAGCAAAAAACGCTCTTATTGTTATTAAAAGAAATGAAAAATCGGTAAATGGTAACAATCCAAGTTATTTTTGTCAAAAAAATGGTACTTTTCTTTTCTTACAAGAGCAGGATAGAGGTTTTCTTGATACTCAAAAACACGAAGTGATAAAGAAGGTAAGAGAAGAATCTGTTTTAGAGCCTTTCGAAAAAATACCAAAACAAGAAGTACAAAGCGTAGAGCTGTCTCATTCTAAAGAAAAATATTTTGGAGAGGCTTTTCATTTTTTTATGCAAAGACTTGATTTAAATGAAGGTAAGAATTTTTCTTCGCTGTGTGAAAAGACAAAAGATAAATTCAGATATTTTTTAAGCAAAGAAGATTTTTCAGAGCTTTTTCAAAGCGTGCAAAGGCTTTATTATGATGAAAATTTTAGAGTTTTGATTAATGGCAAACAACTTTTTAAAGAACAAAATTTAAGTTTTCAAGGAGAGATTAAACGACTCGATTTACTTGCCCTAAGTGAAGATGAGGCATATATTCTTGATTACAAAACAGGAATAAGTATGAAGGACAAAGACGAGGAGCAGGTGAGAGTGTATAAAAATGCTGTGAATGCGATTTTACAAAAAAAGATTACAAAAGCATTTCTTTTCTACTGTTTAAAAAATGAAATTTGTGTCTGTGAAGTGTAAGCTTTGCAAATTAAATTATGCT
>NZ_JAPHNA010000017.1 GCF_026241315.1 Campylobacter sp. MIT 21-1684
TTGTTTTGCTAGTTTTTCTAATTCTCTTTTATTTAAATCTTTAGCATTACTTGTAAAAACACAACCAAAGAAAAGTAAGCTTACAAAGAGTAGAGTGAGAGTTTTCATTATGTATCCTTAAAAGATTTATACTTGTATTCTAGCATAAATCTTTTATAGTAATGGAGGTTTTATAGTGTATTGCTTTATTGTGGAAGTTTTTCTTTATGGGATTTTTAATACAACTTTATATTGTTTGAGTAGTAATGTATCCTAGCTATGAAATTTTGTATTGTCTCTCTTTAGTATCTTCAAATTCATTAGGATTAAGCTCTGTCTATTATAAAAAATATTGAAAATATTTTAAAGCATTTTATACTTATAATACAAGTTTTTTAAAAAACAATGTATAAAATATTTTTAATGAAATAAAGAAACTAAAGAAGACAAAAAATTGATATAATACGGCTTGTTAATAAATAAAAAAAGTTAATGTAAAAGTTATTAATTTTTGGAATAAATATTTAAAAACTATCCACTTTATTTCACCGATAAAGATATCTGTGTCAATAAATGAAAATTCTTAAATCTAGCAGTGCAATTAAAATATTTAAGTTTAAGATTAACAAAAGGACACAATTACACTAAAAGTATATTTTTCTCTTTCTGTGGTGTAATTGTAAATTTTTACTGACAAATATGCTATAGTTAAGATTTTAAAAAAAGGAGTTTTATGACTTGCTTGTATCCTGGAACTTTTGATCCCATTACAAATGGGCATCTTGATGTTATACAAAGAGCTTTAAAACTCTTTGATAAAGTTGTTATAGCCATAGCGAAAAGTGAGCACAAAAAGCCTTTTTTTGCACTTGATATAAGAAAGGAATTTGTAAATTTAGCTACTAAAGATTTAAAAAATATCGAAATTATTGCTTTTGATAGTCTGCTTGTTGGACTCGCAAAAGAACTCAATATCAATACCATCATTCGAGGACTTCGAGCTGTAAGCGATTTCGAATACGAACTTCAAATCGGTTATGCGAATAATACTCTTTGGGAGGAAATTGAAACCGTATATCTTATGCCGAGTTTGAAAAATGCTTTTATTTCAAGCTCTATTGTACGTTCCATTGCTTCACACGGTGGAGATGTAAGCTCTCTTGTTCCAAAAGAAATCCTACCTTTTTTAAAGGAACTTTCTTGTATATAGCTATTGAAGGTGTTGATTGTGTCGGAAAAAGTACGCAAATTGCACTCTTAAAACAAGTTTTGAAAAATGCTATATTCACAATAGAACCCGGTGGTACAACCTTAGGTAAATATTTAAGAGAACTTTTACTTCATAAGCATTATGCACTCGGTAGAAGAACGGAATTTCTACTTTTTCTAGCTGACCGTGCTCAACATTATGAAGAGATACTAAGTATTCATACGGATAAACTCATTATCAGCGACAGAAGTTTCATTTCAGGTATGGCTTATGCAAGAAAAATCGAAACGGATAGTTTGAATGTCCTTTTTGAATTGAACGCCTTTGCTTTGAATAATTTTTTTCCTCAGAAAGTCATTTTTTTGCAAGGCGATGAAGCTTTAATCTCAAGCAGATTACTCCAAAAAAAACAAGACAAGATAGAAAAAAATGGGAGTCAATATTTTTTAGAAGTACAAGATGAGATTGTAAAAATTTTGCATTTTTTGGAAGAAAAAATTAATTTAAAATATATCAAACTCGATGCAGCACAGCCCAAAGAGAATTTACATCAACAGATAAAGGATTTCATTAATGATTAATGCCTTAAAAGGAATGAAAGATATAAAAGATTCACAAGCTTTACATTATGAAAGAATTATTAAAACCTGTGAAGAAGTTGCTAAAAATTACGGTTTTTGTTTTATCAACACACCTCATTTAGAATTGTGCAAACTTTTTAAAAGAAGTGTTGGTGAAAGCTCCGATATTGTAGCCAAAGAGATGTATGAATTTAACGATAAAGGTGGTAATGAAGTTTGCTTAAGACCTGAAGGTACAGCCGGGATTGTACGTGCCTATATAGAACATAAATTTGACAAAACGCAGCTTACTAAACGTTGGTTTTATCACGGTTCTATGTTTCGCTATGAAAAACCTCAAAAAGGACGTTTACGAGAATTCCATCAATTTGGAGTTGAAAGTTTTGGAATTTCAAGCGTGTATGAAGATGCAAGTTTAATTTTGATGCTTGTTGATATTTTTTCTAAACTTCAAGTTACATATAAGCTCTTAATTAATTCATTAGGTTGTACAAATTGTTTGAACGTCTTTAAGCAAAATTTTCTAGACTTTTTAGCAACAAAAGAGGGGTTTTGTCAAGACTGTAAAAGACGAAAAGAAATAAATCCTATACGCATTTTAGATTGTAAGAATGAACAGTGTCAAAACTTACTTAACGATGCGCCTTTTATCAGTGAGCATTTGTGCAAAAACTGTCAAATGGATTTTGACACTCTGCAACAGTGTCTTAGAGACAGTTCCATAGAATTTGAAGTCGATTTAAAACTTGTACGTGGGCTTGATTATTATTCTAAAACTGCTTTTGAATTTATAAGCGATCAAATAGGTGCAAAATCAGCTATTGCCGGTGGTGGTCGCTATGATAAACTTTTAGAATATCTTGGAGGTAAAGGTGGCTATGGTGTTGGATTTGCTTTGGGTGTTGAACGTATTATAGATATTTTAGAACAACAAGAGCAAAAAGACAAACGTAGTGGAATGTATCTTTGTGCCTTAGATGAACCTTATATTCAAAAACTTTTTACAATAGCCCAACTTTTAAGAAAAAAGAATAAAGTAGTACTTTCTTATGAGGCAAAAAAACTTGGCAAACATTTAGAACTAGCTGATAAAGGAGGTTTTCAATTTTGCATTTGCATAGGTGAAAATGAAGCGAAAAACGATACTTTATTTTGTAGAGATTTAGAAAACAAAACTGAAAAAATTATTGCAATATCTAACTTGGAGAAATCTTTATGAAAAACTACGGTATAGAGCTTTGGGGAGATGGAAATTTTATTATAAAAAATGGGAAGGTTTGTATCAATCACGAAAAAAAACCTGCTATCATCGATATGGTAAAAACATTGAGAGACGATGGGTATAGAGGGCCTCTACTTCTTCGTTTTCCTCATCTCATACAAAAACAAATTCAAACTATTTATAGAAATTTTAACAAAGCGCGAAAGGAATTTGACTACAAAGGAAAATTTAACGCTGTATATCCTTTAAAAGTGAATCAATATCCGGGTTTTGTTAAAAATCTTGTTCGTTTGGGTAAAAGTTACAACTATGGTCTTGAAGCAGGTTCTAAAGCTGAACTTTTGCTTGCTATGGCATACAATAACGAAGAAGCGCCTATTACAGTGAATGGCTTTAAAGACAGAGAGCTTATTAATATAGGATTTATTGCTGCTGAAATGGGGCATAATATCACGCTAACCATAGAAGGATTAAATGAACTTAAAGCTATCATTGATATTGCAAAGGAACGTTTTAAACCAAAGCCACACATTGGTCTAAGAGTTCGTCTGCATTCTGCTGGTATTGGAATTTGGGCAAAAAGTGGGGGTATACATTCTAAATTTGGACTTACTTCAACTGAACTTATAGAGGCTGTTAATTTACTGAAAGAAAATAAGCTTTTAGAGCAATTTACTATGATACATTTTCATCTTGGTTCGCAAATTACAGAGATCCATCCACTAAAAAAAGCTCTTAATGAAGTTGGAAATATTTACACTGAACTTCGAAAAATGGGAGCAAAAAATCTTAAAGCCATCAATTTAGGCGGCGGTTTAGCAGTTGAGTATTCTGGTTTAAAAAATGAAAAAAGTCGTAATTATACTTTAAGAGAATATGCCAATGACGTAGTTTTTATACTAAAAAATATTGCTGAACAAAAAAAGGAATTAGAACCTGATATTTTTATAGAAAGTGGTCGTTTTATCGCTGCAAATCACGCTGTTTTGATTGCTCCTGTTTTAGAACTCTTCTCACAGGAATACACAGAAAACAAACTTGAACTCAAACAAGATAATCCTAAACTCATCGATGAACTTTATGATTTATATAAAAGCATAAAACCTTCTAATGCTTTAGAGTATTTGCACGACAGCACAGATCATCTTGAAAGCATACTCACACTTTTTGATTTGGGTTATGTAGATTTAACGGACAGATCAAATGCTGAAATTCTTACCCATTTAATCATAAAAAAAGCTATTTCATTATTAGGAGAAGAACAAAATCCCGCTGATTTACTTGCTATTCAAGATGAAGTACAAGAAAGGTATCTAGTTAATTTTTCACTCTTTCAAAGTATGCCCGATTTTTGGGGTTTAAAGCAAAATTTCCCTATTATGCCGCTAGACAGACTTGAAAAAGAACCGACTAGAAGTGCGAGTATTTGGGATATTACCTGCGATAGCGATGGGGAAATCTCATATTCTAAAGGCAATCCTTTGTTTTTACACGATGTAGATGTAGAAAAAGAAAATTATTTTTTGGCTTTTTTTCTTGTTGGGGCATATCAAGAAGTTCTTGGTATGAGGCATAATCTTTTTACCCATCCAACAGAATGCACAATCAGCATCGATGAAAAAGGTTATGAAATAGAAAGCATTAATGAAGCACAATCAATTTTAGACACACTTGAAGATTTAGATTATGATATACGAGCAATTATGGATATTTTAAATGAAAGAATTTCAAATTCTAGCAGAGTTGATGAAAAACAAAAAAAACACATTTTAGGAGAGCTGTATCTTTTTCTCAATGACAACGGTTATCTTAAAAGTATAGGAGTATAAATTGGGGTTTTGGGGTATCATAAGAGAAGATTTTTTACAACCTAAAATTCAAGATCCAGCCTTTAACTCCTATGTAGAGCTTTTTTTTAATTATCCGGGAGTTTGGGCTGTAATCAATTATCGTTTTGCTCATTTTCTTTATATAAGAAATTTCAAACGTATGGCAAGAATGATTAGCGGAATTTCACAATGCATTACAGGTGTTGATTTGCACCCTCAAGCAGTACTTGGCAGACGTGTTTTTATTGATCACGCCAACGGTGTAGTCATAGGGCAAACTGCTGTGATAGAAGATGATGTGCTTATCTATCAAGGTGTAACACTAGGAGGCACAAGTCTCGAAAAAGGTATAAAACGACATCCTACAATCAAAAAAGGAGTTATTATAGGCTCCGGGGCAAAAATACTCGGCAATATTACAATAGGAGAAAATGCAAAAATAGGGTCAAATGCCGTAGTTGTTAAAGACGTGGCTCCTCATTTAACCGTTGTTGGAATTCCTGCCCATATAGCAAAAACTCAAAAACAAGAAAAAAGCAGAGCTATAGATGGACTTTGCGAAGATAAGCTTACTCAACTTGAAAAACGCATTTTAGAGCTTGAAAACTTAATCAAAAAATAATTCTTATCTTTAACGCAAAAAAATTAAAATTCAAGCTTTCAAAATCAATGCTTTACAAATTTAATCATTTAATGTATTCGTTCAAGTAAAGGCGTTTTCAATTCTTAAGAATTTTGTAAAATGTAGTCAATTAAGCTAAAAGATTTTGAGTATAGAGTAAGCACTTTTTAAAATTGCATATCAAAATTAATGATATAATTTCCATAGAAATTACAATTGTCTCAATTTAACTTCCTATTTACAGCAGTTGAAGATAATTGTCGCAGAGATTCTCAAGTAGTGTATTTATAATTTAATAAATAATTTGAATCTTATATTTTTCTAACATTTATATATGCTCTTATATCAAGAGTTTAATAATTGATAAACTTTAATTTATTTGGATTTTTTGCTCTAAAACTAAATTAGCATAATAACGCAACTCTATTCTGTTTGTATATCATCGCAACTTATATCAAAAAATATAAGGTAAAATATATTTTCACTTGTAAATCAATGCATATTTTCTCTTTTCTTACACTATTTATCAAGTTATTCAATTTCTACATAATAATTTAATTAATATAATTTTTATATTTAAAAAATATTAATATTAGTTTATTTTTAAAAATTAACTGAAAATAATTTAAGAGAAGATAATACCTCTTTTGTTCTAAACTTCAAAGGAGTTCTTGTTTAAAGAATTTTTTCGTTATAATGTAGAAAAATTGAAGGAGAAAAGATGTTAAGCAAAAGATGTCAAGTTTTAGAAGAATCTCTTACTTTAGCCATTACTGCTCTAGCAAATGACTTAAAGGCTAAAGGTGAAAAGGTTATAAGTTTTTCTGCTGGTGAGCCTGATTTTGATACTCCAATTACTATCAAAAAAGCAGCGATAAAAGCCATAGAACAAGGTTGTGGAAAATACACTGCTGTTGCAGGTAATCAAGAAATTCTTAAAGCTATACAAACTAAATTTCAAAGAGATAACAACTTGACCTATGAACTTAATGAAATTATTACAAATGTGGGAGCGAAACATTCGTTATTTGAATGCATAGAATGCCTTGTTGAAAAAGATGATGAAGTTATCATTCCTAGTCCATATTGGGTCAGCTATCCGGAAATGGTTAAATTTGCAGGTGGAAAACCTGTTTTCATTGAAACAAAAGAGGAAAATGGTTTTAAAATTACAACTTCACAACTTCAAAAAGCTATTACAGAAAAAACAAAAGTATTCATACTCAATTCACCTTCAAATCCTGTAGGTTCAATGTACACAAAAGAAGAATTGCTTTCACTTGCAAAAGTTCTTGAGGGTACAGATATTATAGTTTTGAGTGATGAAATGTATGAAAAACTTCGTTACGACAGGGTAGAATTCTATGCTTTTGCAAGTATAAGTGAAGATGCACTACAAAGGACTGTAAGCATTAATGGACTTAGTAAATGCGGGGCTATGCCGGGTTGGCGTTTTGGCTATATGGCAAGTAAAAATAAAAGCTTAATTTCAGCCGTAAAGAGATTGCAAGGGCAAAGCACTTCAAACATTTGCTCTATCACACAATACGCTGCTATCCCTGCTTTAACGGGACAGTGCGATGAAGAGATTGAAGCTATGCGCGCGGCTTTTGAAAAAAGGCGTAATTTAGCACTTGAAATGATTTCTCAAATAAAAAATATCAATGTTTATAAGCCACAAGGTGCTTTTTACCTTTTTATTAATATTAAAAATATAGAAAAAGACTCAATGCTTTTTTGTAAAAAATTGCTTGAAACTCAAAAAGTTGCTATTGTACCCGGCGTAGGCTTCGGAATGGATGGATATTTTAGGCTGTCATATGCGACAAGCACAGAAAATATAAAAACTGGACTAGAAAGAATAGCCCAGTTTGTACAAACATATAAAAACTAAGACTGATAGAGAATAAATCCTAAAATCTAGGCTTTATTCTACTTCCGCATCAATCACATCATCATCTTTTTTCTTTTTCTCATTAGAATTTGAAGCATCATCTTTTTTATACATATTTTCTGCAAGTTTATGAGAAACCTCACTTAAAGCTTTCATCTTGTTTTCAATCTCTTCTTTGACTGCATTTTCATTCTTCAATGTTTCCCTAAGCTCATCTAAAGCTTTTTGGATATTTGCTTTATCAAGCTCTGCAACTTTATCACCAAGTTCATTTAAAGATTTTTCAACTTGATGTGCTAAAGTGTCAGCCACATTTCTTGCATCTACAGCTTCTTTACGTTTTCTATCTTCCTCTTTATGAAGCTCAGCATCTTTAACCATATTATTAATCTCTTCCTCGCTTAAGCCACTTGAACCTGTGATTTTAATTTCTTGCGCCTTTCCCGTAGCTTTATCTTTTGCAGAAACGGTAAGAATACCATTTGCATCTATATCAAAGCTTACTTCAATCTGAGGCATACCTCTTGGTGCAGGTGGAATTCCTTCAAGATTAAAATTTCCTAAAGATTTATTATCACGACTAAATTCTCTCTCACCTTGTAAAACATTGATAGTAACAGCATTTTGATTGTCTTCAGCAGTAGAGAAAGTTTGTTCTTTCTTTGTTGGTATAGTTGTACCTTTTTCTATAATTTTTGTCATAACACCACCTAAAGTTTCAATACCAAGACTCAAAGGTGTTACATCAAGTAAAAGTACATCTTTTACATCGCCTTTAATGACAGCACCTTGGATTGCAGCACCAATAGCCACAACTTCATCTGGATTTACAGATTTGTTTAATTCTTTCCCAAAAGCTTTCTTTACCTCTTCTTGTACTAAAGGAACACGAGTTGAACCTCCAACCATAACAATTTCTTTGATTTCATCTTTTTTTAATCCTGCCTCATCAACAACCTCATTTATCTTTGCAATAGTTTCGCTCACTAAAGTCTCTATCATTGTTTCAAATTTAGCACGTGTAAGAGTTTTCGTTAAATGTTTTGGACCGCTTGCATCGGCTGTAATAAAAGGTAAGTTAATATTTGTTTCATTAGCCGAGCTTAATTCTTTTTTTGCATTTTCAGCTGCTTCTTTCAATCTTTGCAAAGCCATCACATCATTTTTTAAGTCAATACCTGTTTCAGTTTTAAATTCATTCGCTAAAAAGTCTATAAGCTTATTATCAAAGTCATCACCACCAAGAAAAGCGTTTCCACCTGTTGCCAAAACTTCTACAACATTATCTCCTGTTTCAAGCACAGTAACATCAAAAGTTCCTCCTCCTAAATCATACACTACTATTTTTTCACTCTCTTTTTTATCAAGCCCATAAGCAAGAGCAGCAGAAGTCGGTTCATTAATGATACGCAGCACATTAAGTCCTGCTATTGTCCCAGCCTCTTTAGTAGCCTTTCTTTGAGCATCGTTAAAATATGCAGGGACAGTGATAACAGCATCAATAACACTCTCTCCTAAAAAAGCTTCAGCGTCTTCTTTTAATTTCATTAAAACCTTAGCTGAAATTTCCTGTGGAGTATAAATTTTACCTGAAATTTCAATCGCACACGCACCATTTCTTTCTGTAATATGATAAGGAAGTCTATTTTTAGCTTCTTTAGCTGCATCCTCATTTATCATAAGACCCATAATTCTTTTAATAGAATAAATAGTTTTTTCAGGATTAGTTACCGCTTGTCTTTTTGCACTATCACCAACTAAAACCTCACCCTTATCAGTAAAAGCGACTACCGAAGGAGTAGTATTCTTTCCTTCTTTATTTGGAATCACCTTACTTTCACCACGTTCATACACAGAAACACACGAATTTGTTGTTCCTAAATCTATACCTATAACTTTACTCATTATTTTTCCTTTCTTAATTTATTTTGCCACACTGACTTTTGTCGGTCGTATTACTCGGTCTGTAATTTTATACCCTTTTTGAAGTACTTGAACTACTTCCCCGCTTTGATGTGTATCGCTTTCTATATGAAACAAAGCTTCGTGCAAATTCGGATCAAAATCTTTCTCTTCGTCAATAGTTTGTACTCCGTGTTTCTCAAGTTTTTTTAGAAAAAGCTCTAAAGTATTTTGCACTCCCTCTTTGATTTTTATACTTACTTCATCATCAGCTTGAGTACTTAAAGCAGCTTCTAAAGCATCTACAACATCAAGTAAATCTTTAGCGAAAGCTTCATTAGCATAAGCCATAGCTGAAAGTTTTTCCTTTTCCATTCTTTTTTTGATATTTTCAAATTCAGCATTTGCTCTCATATATTTGTCTTTAAGTTCCTCAAATTCTTTTTGTAAATTTACTTCTTGTTCAATATTTTCCTGTTCTGTTTCATTTGAAATTTCGATATTTTCATTTGTTTTTTCGCTCACTCTGCCTCCTTTTTTATAACATTATCAAGCTTTTATGACTAGCTTTTCGATAAACAACTTTTGATTATCGTTAAATATTATACAACATTGAGTGTTATTTTGTCAAGTATAAAATAAAAAAAATTACTTAATTTTTTTTAGTCTATATGACTAAAGTTAAATTAGTGTTCTAATAGAAAGATAATAAAAAATATCTATCAATAAACACTTTTTTTTCCGCATATTATTTTCATTTCGCACTTTAAGTATTCAACTAAAATCAATTTAATAAAATGTCCAATAGTATGTAAAAACACACTTAACGAATATTTTAAGTCAGATTTGGAAATATTACAAGAGTTAGTAAAAGAATAGATAAAAAAAGAATTTTGCAATTTTCTTTAAAAACAGACAAGGGAATTTAATATTAATTAAACCCGAAACTGCTCATTGACAATTTAATATAAACGATTTTATATATAAAATATAGAAAAATTACAATTTGTTTTCAAAAATTTGCAAAGCTTTTTCATAATCCTCTTTTGTATCAATTCCTATACTTTGTGTATAAAGTTGAAGCATTTTAATTTTCTTACCATTTTGTAAGGCTCTTAATTGTTCAAGTTTTTCACACTTTTCAAGACTTGAAGACTTTAAACTACAAAATTCCTTCAAGGCTCCAACTGTATAAGCATAAATTCCCAAATGCCCCTTGAAATTATCCTTATACTCCTCTCTTTCATATGGAATTTTTGCCCTTGAAAAATACAAAGCAAAATCATCATTATCACATACAACCTTTACAAGATTACTTTCTTGTGCCGCCTCTTTACTAATGTTTTTATAGCAACTTGTCATAAAAGCTTCTTCTGGCAAATACGACTGTGAAAATTCCTTAAATTTTTGTAAATTTTCAAGCTCGATAAAAGGTTCATCAGCCTGAATATTAATAATAAGTTCATCATCTTGCAAACAAAGTTTTTCGCACACTTCCTGTATCCTATCTGTCCCGCTTTCGTGCTTTGTACTTGTTAAAATTGCTTTAAAACCATACTTTCGACTAAGTTCAAAAACAAATTCATCATCAACACCTATACACACTTCATCAACCGCTAAAGCTTTTTTAGCAGTTGCTATAAACATTGGTACTCCACCTATATTACAAAGTATTTTTTGAAAGAATCGGGATGAATGTAATCTTGCTGGTATAATTATCATTGCTGTATCCATTTAAGAATTTCAACTTCAAGCTGTTGGGCTTGGAAAACTTCAGTTGTATTCTGTTCATAAGCAAAGAGTTGCAAAATATCCTCCTTAATATGAAGTTTAAATTCTTTAGCAAGTATTTGCAAATCAGTTTTTTCATCTACACATTCTCTACCAAAGAGAGCCTTAACCATACTTGGAGTAAATTTACTCCACTCAGCCGTTGATGTGATTATGCTTGGTTTTGTTCTATCTAAAAGCTTAAAACACGTTGCAGTATGCGGATCAATTATCACCGTACTTGTTTTTATAAAATTCATCGTTTCATCATCAGTACAAAAATCCGCCTCAAAATCTTCTTGCAATTTTCTTACTTCTTCTGAAGTAAGAACAAAACACTTTTGATTTTGCAATACATTCATCAACTCATTTGTACGCACATCGCCAAATTTTGCAAAAAGTAAACGTTCGATATTTGATGAAATAAGTATATCCATCGCTGGGGAAATAGTTTTTTGAAGTTTTCGTCCTCGCAAATCATACACACCCGTTTTAAAAAAATCAGTCAAAATATTATTCGCATTTGAAGCAATTTTTATTTTTGAAATCATCGCTCCCATAGTTTTAGCATAATAAGCCGCTAAAGCATTTCCAAAATTTCCACTGGGTATAATAATTTCACATTTTTGTTTCAATTCTTTCCATACTGCCACACTAGCATAATAATGATAAATAATTTGAAATAAAATGCGTCCAAAATTCACCGAATTCGCCGCACACAGTTCATAACCTAAATCTTGAAGAGTGTTTTTAAAATCTTTCTTTGCAAGAAACATTTTTAGTGCTCTTTGCGCCTCATCAAAATCCCCATTAAGCGCAAAAATTTTTAAATTTTTCTTTGCTAATGCTTTCATTTGCAGTTCTTGTATATGACTTGTACCTCCTTGCGGATACAAACAAACAACTTTAATATTATGTGAATGTTGGAAACTTTTTAATGTAGCCGGACCTGTATCCCCGCTTGTAGCACAAACAATAAGAAGTTTTTTTCCCAAGCTTAATTCACTTAAAAGAACTCCAAAAGGTTGCAAAGCCATATCTTTAAAAGCTCTTGTTGGACCATGATACAATTCATTGATAAAAACTTTCTCATCAATTTTTCTCAAAAAGAGAGGTGAATCTGAAAAATCAAATTGTTCATAACTTTTTAAAGCCTTTTCAAAAAGCTCTTCATATCCAAATTCAAAACTTTTTATCAGTTCTAAGGCAAATTCTTTATAAGACAAGTTTGCATAGTTTTGCCATTGAAACTGAGGTAAAGTTAAAGGCGAATAAAGTCCTCCTTGTGGTGCGTTTGGATTAATCAAAGCTTCTTTAAAGCTCGCTGTATTTTGGCTATTTCTTGTTTCAACAAGCACCATTAAAACTCCTTATATAATGTTGTAATTTTTCTTTTAATCTTTCACTAAGCTCTATATTAAGCTCTATAATTTGACATTTTAAACCAAAATCTTTTATTTTTACATAATCTTTAAAAGTCAGCATTAAGGTATCGCAGTGATGTTTTTTTAACAAAGCCTGAAGTTCTTCTTTGTTAAACTGATAATGATCTGTAAAAAAATAACAAGCTCTTGCTTTAATAAAATGCTCAAAAAGTCTGAAAGGTTTTGCAATAGCTGTAACCAAAACAGCTTTAGTATTCTCTTTTACAAAAGAATAACGATAAAAGTCCTTTCCCTCTAAAGCGATATAATTAGCTTTTTTCTCATACCATTTTGGCAAACGATACGCACCGCTGGGTAAAGGAAAATAAAAAAAAGGCTTTATGCTGTTTTGAAGTAAAATATCAAATTTTTTGATATGAAATTTTGAAAAACCATCATCAAGCACAACAAGTTTTGCTCCAAGCTCAAAAGCTTTTGCGATACCTTTCACTCTATCTTCACTTACTATTACACCATAGACTGACTTTTCATAAGCATACTCCATTGCTTCATCACCGCTTTGTTCTACATCACAGAGTATAGAATCTCCATTTTTAACAAGAATCAAACCCTTACTTTTTCTTTTATACCCTCTAAGCACAACAAAAACTCCTTCAAACTCTTTCGCTATAGCTTTACAAAACGGAGTTTTTCCATTGCCACCAAAACTTAAATTTCCAACACTTATAATAGGTCTTTGAAAATCTACCTTTTTACGGAATTTTGTATTAATAATAGCAATAATAACATACAAAAAACTTACAGGCAAAAGTAAAAAAATTACAATTTTTTGAAAAAAATTTGGCTGAAAAAAATACAAATCAAGCCAAGTTTGAAAAATTCTTTTTTCACTCATTTAATCAAACTCTGCAATTTCTGGCATTTGTCTTTTAAAAGCATTTTTTTCTATTCTCTCTTTTAAAAAAGCAAGAAGTTTTACATCACATTGAGCAAGTTTAAGCTCATCATTACTCTCTAAAGCTTGCAAACCTTCATCAAGCACAGCATAGGAAAATCCCAAATCTTTTTCATCGCTTTGTCCTTCCCATAAATCAGCACTTGGTGCTTTATTAAGAAACACTTTATCAAGCTTTAAAAAATGCGCAAGCTTAAAAACTTCGCTCTTATAAAGACTACCAAGTGGATTAAAACCATAAGCCAAATCTCCATAAATTGTTCCATAACCTAAGAGCAATTCACTTTTGTTTGAAGTGCCAACCACAAGGGCTTTGTACAAGGCTGAATAATCATACAACAAACTCATACGAATGCGAGCTGCATAGTTTCCAATACGAACCTTGTCTATATTTTCACTCTGCTTTACAAACTCATTTAAAATATCTTGTATAGAAATAATTTTATGTTTCATCTTTAAATCAAAACAAAGTTTCAAGGCATCATTTAAATTCTCTTCATTTGAAGTTGAACTTGGCATTAAAAGAGCGACAACATTTTCATTTAAAGCTTTTTTACAAAGAGTAGCAACAAGCGCTGAATCAATACCACCACTAAGCCCTAGAACCACATTTTTTAAAGAGGATTTTTGCAAACTTGTTTTAATAAAATCGCAAAGTTTGAGAGTGATTTTTTCACAATCCATAATATCACCTTTTTAGAATATGATACAATTATAATAAACTTAAGAAAATTAAATCTAAAAAAAGTACAATTTTTGCTAGTTTAATATAAATTGTAGTTTTATTATAAAATTTTTCAAAGGTATAAGAATGCAAATTATAAAACAAGCTTGTGGAGAGTATGAAACAAACTGCTATATCATACAAACTAACAAAGGTGAATTTATCATTGATCCAGGTGTTGATGCTTTACATTTTGTAAAAAAACACGTCAAAAAACCTCTAGCCATACTAAATACTCACGGACATTTTGATCATATATGGGACAATGCTAAGCTTAAAAATGAATTTAACATAGCACTTTATATCCATAAAAATGATGAATTTATGCTTACAGATCCTTTTAACAAAGGTTTTATACACAGCAAGGCTGATTTTTTGGTAGAAAGTGAAGATGAGATTGAAATTTGTGGAATAAATTTTAAATTTCATTTTTTTCCGGGTCATACACCCGGCTGTTGTATGATAGAACTTGTTGGTGAAAATATAATGTTTAGTGGAGATTTTTTATTTAAAAGAAGCATAGGAAGATGGGATTTTCCTTATTCTAATGCAGACTTAATGAAGAAAAGTCTTGAAAAAATAAGCCTCTATAAACAAAACTACCGACTCTATCCCGGACACGGAGAAGAAACAAACTTAAAAGAAGAGCAAATTCATTTGCCTTCCTGGCTACAATACCTTAAAGGTCAAATTTGAATTTTGATCAATTGTTATTATATTTTTTCTTGTTTTTAAATATTTTTTCATTAATAGGTTTGAAATTTCGAAAGAAAACAACAAAAAGCTTTACCAAGCTGTGTCCTTGCAAAAAAATGGCTGAAAATGGAAGTTTAAGCACAATTTGTATGTACGCTGCTATGGGCGGATTTTTATACAGTGCGACTTCATTAAGCCTTATAGGTTTTCAAAATCTAAGCCTCAATTGCATCTTTGTGCTTTCACTTTTGTGTGCTTTTATAGGCTGGAAGCTTAAAGAATAGATTTAACTATTTAAAAGTTGTACCCCCATCAACGATGAAAGTATGTCCTGTTACCCAGCTTGCTTTGTTTGAACAGAGAAAAAGACACGCCCCGGCCAAATCTTGCGGTTGTCCCATACGATTTAGCGGGCTCAAATCTATGGTTGCATTCTTTACTTCTTCATAATTTGTAAAAGCACGTAAAGCATCTGTTTCTATAGGACCACCACTCACAACATTGACACGAATATTCTTTTCTCCAAGTTCAGTAGCTGCATATCTTGCCATAGCTTCCACAGCCGCTTTAGCTGTTGCGTGTCCTGCATAATTGCCTATATACACCAAATTTCCTGTTGATGAAATAGAGATAATACTTCCTCCTCCTCTTTTTTCCATTCGTTTTGCAGCTTCTTGCGCTCCAACTACAAAAGCATTAACTGTCGCAGTAAAGATATTATTAATCCCTTTTGTCTTTAACTTCATAAATTTGGTATAACCGCCAACTACAGCACGACCTGAAATAATAGCATTAGAAATAAAATAATCAACGCCGTCAAAATCTTCATCAATTTTTTCAAAGAGTTCTTTATAATTTTCTGGTTCCAAGATATTGAATTCATAAGCTTTTGCGTGAATTTTATAGGTATTTTCCAAATCCTTTACTATTTCATCTGCAAGCTGGGCATTTGAATTATAAGTAAAAGCTATATGAGCTCCAACCTTAGCAAACTCATATACTATGGCTTTTCCTATACCTCTTGTACCACCACTAATCACTAAGGTTTTTCCTTGAAATTCGTTCATTAAAATCCTTTTATTGTATAATTTTTAATTATTTTTTCAATTTTAGCAAAATTCTCTTTATCTGGAGGACAAAGCGGGAGTCTAAACTCTAAATTTTCTAAAAGTCCTGCTATATGCATAGCTGTTTTTATAGGGATTGGATTGCTTTGACAAAAAAGAATTGTATTCAAAGCGTAAAGCTCATTATTAATTTTTCTTGATTTTTCAAAATTCCCTTGTAAAGCTTGATGAGTAAGCTTACTAATAGAATCAGGTAATAAATTTGAACTGACAGAAATAACTCCTTTACCGCCATTTGCAAGTATAGGATAATTAATCGCATCATCACCGCTGATTACAACAAGCTTGGATTCGTGTGCAAGCAAATCAACACATTTTTCTATATTACCGCTAGCCTCTTTGACTCCATAAATATTTTCACACTCCCTAAAAAGTCTTATGGCTGTTTCTGTGGCAATTTCACAGCCTGTTCTACTTGGAACATTGTATAAAAGTACAGGAATATCAACGCTTTTTGCTATGGCTTTATAATGTTCATATAAACCTTGTTGAGTTGGTTTATTATAATAAGGTGTTACACTTAAAATTCCATCAGCTCCGTTTTGTGCAGCAAAACGAGCAAGTCCAACAGCTTCGTGAGTTGCATTACTCCCAGCCCCTGCAAGAACTTTCACTTGCGTATTTTTACAAATTTGTACTGCTATTTCTATACAAGTACGATGTTCTTCGTGAGTAAGCGTTGCACTTTCACCGGTTGTACCAACAGGTACAACAACATCTATGCCATTATCAATTTGTCTTTGTATAAGCTTTGCATACATTTGCTCATCAAGCTTAGTATTTTTAAAAGGCGTTATTAAAGCTGTCATTGCTCCTAAAATTACATTTTTATCCATTTACATCCTTTCGCAAGATTACAGTAGTAGAGCTTTCTTTAATAAAATATTTTCTTGCACATTGTATTAAATCTTCTTTCTGCAAATCTTCTATATTTTTTTTATACTCTAAGAGCGGTTTTAAATCGCCTTTTGCTATATAAGAACCATAAATATTTGAAACCGAACTTGCTGTATCTAAAGAAAAAATAAAATCACTTTTCACAGTATTTTTTATTTTTTGCATTTCTTTTTGAGAGAATTTGCCTTTTTTTACATTTTCTATAATCTTATAAAGCTCTTTTTCAACCCGTTCAGCTTTTATTTTAGGATTGCAAGTACAAATAAAAAGAAATAAACTCTCATCTGTGCTTTCATTTGCAAAAGCATAAAAATCATTTACAAGTCCTAATTTGTCAATCAATATTATATTCATCAAAGAACTTTTTCCATTTGCTAAAAGCTCACTTAAAGCATTTAAAGCACTCATATCCCTGTGTTTAAAATTTGGAATTTTAAAAGCAATTCCCAAAAGTTCAGTTTCTGTTTTTTTAAAGAGTTCTATTCTCTTAGCTCCTTGTTGCTGTGGTTCTTGAGTATATATTTTTGGTATAATTCTTGTGTTTTTGATATTCTCAAAATGTTTCTTCGCACTTGAAAAAACATCCTGTGTTTGAATGTCTCCGCTAACTATGATAAAAGCATTTTTTGGCTGGTAATATAAAGAATGGAATTCTTTAATATCCTTAAGAGTCCAATTTTCAATATCTTTAAAAAAACCTATGGGTGTCCAGTGGTAAGGATGATAAATAAAGGCGTGATTAAAAAGTCTAAAGTACAAATATCCTAAAGGATTATTATCAGTTCTCCATCTTCTCTCTTCTAAAACCACATCACGTTCGGGTTGAAATTCTTCATCTTTTAAATTTAAATTTTCCATAAGTTCAGCAAAAAGCGACAAAGATTCATCTAAATGTTTTTTTGCACATTTAATGTAATAATGTGTATAGTCAAAACCTGTACTCGCATTATTAACACCACCAAAAGCCTTGACTCTTTCATCAAATTCTCCGGCTCGTAAATTCTTTGTACTTTTAAAATTTAAGTGTTCTAGCATATGAGCTATACCGCTTTTTCCCATAGTTTCATTTCTTGACCCAACTTTATAAAAAATATCAACACTGATAACATCGCTTGCCTTATTCACATTAAAAGCATACACTTCAAGTTTATTTTTTAAAACCATTTTTTCAAAAGCTATCATTGAATATTGACTCCTACAGCTTGGCTAAGATGAGAGCATTGATCTTTTTTCAACAAAGAAATCAAACCTTCATTAATATCATATACTAATTTTGGACCCTTATAAACAAGTGCTGTATAAATTTGAATTAAATTCGCCCCATCTTTAATGCGTTCATAAGCACTTTGGGCACTGTTTATACCACCACTTGCTATAAGCAAAGTTTTTCCAAAGAGTACCTTTGCAAGCTCTTTAAAAAATTGTTGATTTTTTGGAGCAATAAGCCGTCCGCTGATACCTCCAAAAGCGCGCTGATTTTTAAGCAAAGAATAATCTGTGCTTGTATTGGCAATAACAAAACCGCTTGCGCCTTTATTCATAGCATTTTCACATAAATCTAAAGCTTGTTCTATTTGCATATCAGGAGCAATTTTAATAAAAAGTGGTTTTTGAGTAATTTCCCGTGCTTTACTCAAAAAAGTACTTAAAAACTCATTGTCTTGCAACTCTCTTAGAGCTTGAGTGTTTGGAGAAGATATATTTATAGTAAAATAATCGCAAAAAAATTGGCATTGTTGCACTAAAGCAAGATACTCCTCTAAAGCCTTTTCATTTGCTGTGTCTTTATTTTTACCTATATTCGCACCTAAAGGCAGAACAAAAGGATATATTTTAGCCAATCTTGAGCTGATTTTTTCAACACCTTCATTGTTAAAACCCATAGCATTTTGCAAACTTTCTTCTTTTTCAAGTCTAAAAAGTCTTGGTTTTTCATTGCCTTTTTGCATTTTTAAAGTAAAAGTTCCAAACTCTAAAAAGCCAAAACCAAAAGCACTTAAAGGTCGCAACATTGTTGCATTTTTATCAAAACCACCGGCTAATCCAACAGGATTGTGAAAATCAAGTCCTAAGATATTCTGTTTTAAACTCTCATTCTCAACAACATAGCACCGCGCTAATACAGAAAAAAACCAAGGACAAAAAGCATTTAAAGCTCTCAAACTCCATTCACTTAAACAGTGTGCTGTTTCAGGTTGAAGTTTAAAAAGTAAAGGTTTTATTGCTTCATAATTCATCATTTTCCTTTTTTAAAAGTGTAACGAAATTAACTAAATACTGGCTTTGAATTTTCCTTGTTTTTTAACTTTTGATACAAAGTGCAACTTTGCAAAAGCTCATCATTACTTCCCAAAGCTAAGACTTTGCCATTTTGCATTACCGCGATACTATCAGCATTCTCTACTGTGCTCAATCTGTGTGCAACCACAAGAATAAGCTTGTCTTTTTTTATATTTTCTATAGTTGCTACTACAGCTTTTTCACTTTCATTATCGAGTGCGGAAGTAGCTTCATCAAAAATAAGTAAATCAGGTTCTTTATACAAAGCCCTAGCTATGGCTATTCTTTGCTTCTGCCCTCCGCTAAGATTTTTCCCTTGTTCAAAGAGTTCTGTATAAATTCCTCCTATTTTCAAAACAAAATCATAAGCATTAGCCAACTGTAACGCTTGGATAACTTTTTTCTCATTAAATTCTTCACTATATGCTACATTTGCTGCTACTGTATCCTTAAAAATATAAATATCTTGTGTAACTAAGGCTATTTTTGATCTTAAAGAATGAAGTGTAAAATCATTTATATCCTTACCATTAAAAAGAATTTCTCCTTTTTTCTTTTCAAAAAAATGCAAAATTAAAGCAATTACTGATGATTTTCCAGCTCCACTTACTCCAACTAGTGCCAAACTTTTTCCTTTAGCAAGCTCTATATCAAAGCCTTGCAAAACCTCATCTTTTTCATCATAAGCAAAATATACTTGCTTGAATTCAAGTTTATCTATATATTGGAGTTCTTTCACTCCGCCCACAATTTGAGGTTGCAAATCAAGAAGATAAAAAGTTCGCTCACTTGCTACTACTGCCGTTTGAAGTTTGCCATAAAGTGAAGTAATTCTCTTAATCGGATTGTATAAAGCAAAAAGAGCTGATATAAAAGAAAAGAATGCTCCGACGCTCATAGAACCTTTCATCACCTCATAACCGCCTATGATAATAGTTACTGCCACCCCTAAAGAGCCTGTCATCTCCATTAAAGGACTAATAAGCGCATCGACACGAGCACTTTTAAGATTTAGTTTGCAAATTTCATTATTATGAAATTCAAATTTCTTTCCTTCTTTTTTTTCAGTATTGTTTGCTTTTATAAGCTCAATATTGCTAAATATTTCGTTTAGAGAAGAAAGAAGATTAGAATTACTTTGTTGAATGTTTTTTGCATATTTTTTCAATTTCTTTGCAAACCATACTAAAGGTACAACAGCGCAAGGTAGAATAATCAAGGCAAAAAAAGCAAGTCTTGGATTTTGATAAACAACAACAGCCAAAAGCCCTATAGCAGTAAGAAACTCACGTAAAAAATCAGGAATAATACTTGAAACTATGCTTTGAAGAGCATTAATATCATTAGTACAACGACTAATGAGCTCACCACTTCTATTTTTTTTAAAAAAAACCATATCTAAGCGCAAAATATTGTCTAAAACTCTTGCGCGTAGAATTCTTAAAATATCAGTTCCTATAAATGCAATATAATAACTTTGTAAATACATTCCTGCATTTTTCAAAAAATACGCAAAAACCATAAAAAATGGTACAAAATACAATAAAGCTTCATTTTTTTCAATAAAAACTATATTCATAATAGGCTCAATGGCATAAAAACTTCCCGCTGTACCTATACTTGTTAGAAGCATACCAAAAAAAGCAAACAAAAAATATTTTAAATACTGCCTATAAAAAGGTTTAAAACGAATTAAAACCTCGCGTAACCTCATTTGTTTATCCATTCATTTTCTCCCAAACAGTACCATTTGCAGTATCTAAAAGCACAATCCCCTCAGCTTCTAAAGCAGCACGTATTGCATCAGCCTTACTAAAATCTTTTGCTTTTTTTGCTTGAGTTCTTTGTGCTATTTTGCTTTCAATCTCTTGTTTTTGTCTCTCATCAACGCCAAATTGAAAATAACTCTTCGTATCTTTGAGGCCAAAACCAAAAATCAAAGCAAGTTCTTGCAACGCTTTTCGTAAATCTTGTTTTAAAGCTTTATTGTGCTTTTCTAAATCAAGTCTTGCATTTGAATAAATAAGAAATTCATCTAAAGCCGCTAAAGCTTTAGAGATATTCAAGTCATCTCTTAAAAATTCATTTACTTGTCTTGCAATATCGCTACTACATTGATACACCCTACCCTTTTGCAAATCCTCAATAAAACCAAGTTCTAATCTTTTTTTTAATCTATAAAACTTATCAAGTCTTTTTTTGCACGAATATAAATCATCTAAAGCATAAGAAAAATGGCTTCTATAATGAGAGCTCAAAAGATACAAGCGAAGCACCTCTCCCATAAAAAGTTTTAAACCATCTTTAAGAAAAAAACTATTACCAAGACTTTTGCTCATTTTTTCTCCACCAATCTGTACAAAACCATTGTGCAACCAAATTTTTGCAAGCTCGCTATGAAAGGCGCAACGACATTGTGCAGCTTCATTTTCGTGGTGAGGAAAAAACAAGTCAATCCCTCCTGCGTGTATATCAAGCCCTTCTTTAAAGAGACTGTGAATCATAGCTACGCACTCAGTGTGCCAACCGGGTCGTCCCGTGCCAAAATCGCTTTGATAAAAATTTTCATCAAATTTCCACAGAACAAAATCACTCTCATTTCTTTTTGCCGTTTTTTTCTCAAGTCTAGAAAGATTCTCTTTTTCATCTCTTTTTGAAAGACTTAAATATTTCTTATCTTTACTTGTATCAAAATACATTCCATCCTCTAAAACATAAACAAAACCTTCTTTGTCAAGTTGAGTAATAAGCTCAAGCATCTCATTAATATAATGTGTTGCCCTCGGTTTGATATCAGGCTCTAAAACATTTAAAGCCCGCATATCCCTTTCATAACTGTCTATATATTCTTGAGTAAGTTCATCTAAATTTTTACCCGTTTCTTGCATTTTAGCAAGAATTTTATCATCTATATCAGTATAATTTTGTACAAATTGCACCTCAAAACCATTTAATAAAAAAAATCTATACAGCAAATCAAAACACACGCTACTGCGCGCGTGTCCTAAATGTGCATCATCATACACAGTCGGTCCGCAAAGATAAAAATTAATCTTTTTTGAATTCACTTGCTTTTTTTGTTTGCTTACGCTATCAAATAAATACACAAAAACACTCCTTAGAAAATACTACAAGAAAGAAATAACAAAATTCCTAATCAAAGGCTTTAATACAAAAAGTAAAAGAGTAAATACAACAAATACTATAAAAATTAAAGAACACGATTTTACAGATAAAAGAGTAAAGAAATTTCTAAAACCAAATTCCTTAAGAGTCGCAAAAAGTAAATAAAAAGCAGATAAAGAGCTTGAAAGTGCTATGGCTACAACCTTAAAATTTTCATCTTCAATTAAAAAAATCAAAACAAGAGAGCACAAAGTACTTAGAATTAATGCTTTAAAGGCAATAATTGCAGCCGTTTTTTGCTTGAATTTTGCATAAAGCCATAGTGAAAACAATTTTTGCAAACCAAAAGGCACAAGTCCTATCAAATAGGCAATAAGTACTGAAGCCGTTACAATTGTATCCTGATGGGTAAAATTCCCTCTTTCAAATAAAAGATATGAAATCTCAACAGCAAACAAAGAACCAATAATACTTGAACATAAAAGCAAAATAGTTAAAAAAACTAAAGCCTTTTGCATAAATTCAAGAGCTGTTTTTTCCTGCCCACTTTTAAGATGTTTTAAAATTTTTGGAAAACTTACTTGCGTTAAAGCAATGGCAAAAAGAGCTAAAGGGAGCTGGAAAACACGATTCGCATAATAAAGATATGAAATACTTCCGCTAAGTAAAAAACTTGCTATACTCGTATCAAGCAAAGAGCTTAATTGAGTTGCAGAAGAGCCGACAACTCCGTGAAAAAAATTGCCATAAAAATGATTGAGTTTTGTTTTAAAACGTCGAAATTTCACACTCAAAAACATAGCGCGTATGACAGGATTCTTTATTAACGCGATGCTGTGTAAAAAAAGTTGAGCTGCTCCGCTTAAAATAGTAGCATATGAAAAATAGTACAACGTTTGTTTTGGACTGTCCTTCTCTACAAAAAAAGCAGCAAGAACTATACTGATATTAAATAAGGCGGAAGAAAAAGAAGTAATAAAAAACTTCTGTCTGTAATTGAGTAAACAAGCCAAAAAAGTAACAATAAATATAAAAAACAAATACCAAAAATTCAAAGCCACTAAAGGTGCAGCAAGTGCTATAGTTTGGGTACTAAAACCAAGAGCGAAAATAGTAGTAAAAAAGCTTGAAAAAAAACTCACTAAAAGGCAAAGAAGAAAAACAATAATACCAAACTGACATAACACATTAATGCAAAAAGCCCCTTTTTTTCTTGCTTTAACAAAATTAGGTAAAAAACTCTGTCCAAAAGCACCCTCTGCAAAAATACGACGAAAAAAAGCAGGCATTTTCAAAGCAAGAAAAAAAATATCGCTGTATAAGCCTGCTCCTAAAAACAACGCAATTATTACATCTCTAGCCAAACCTAAAATACGAGAAAATAAAATACCAATAGCATTAATAATAAAATTTTTAAACACAACAGCTTTCATTAAAAATTCATCAATTTTCTTTAAAGTATAAAACAAGGTATTTTAACTAAAATTGATTAAAAATTGACTATAATTATTATCGGTTCAAATCTTAATATAAGGAAAAAATTTTGGCTTTAGACCAAACAATTATTACTCATACAAATAATCCATCTTATGAACTTTTACAAGTGGCTTCAAAAACAAATATCAGTGCTCAAGAACTTGATTTTACCCTCCTTGCTTTTTCTACTCAATACCGTTTTGGTGCAACTGATTGGACAAAGATTTCCGAAAAAGAACTTGTGCTGTTTGAAAAAGATGAAATTTTTTTAAGAAATGATTTGCAAATAGAACAAGAATATAAAATAGAAATTTTCCACAATACAAAGGAAAACAAAATAGCCAATTCTATCAAACTCGGTGCAAATAAAAATCTTACAAAAATTGTCGCACAGATTGATTTAAATACAATAGAATTCCACGAAAAACTCGGTTTTGAACTTTTGCAAAATATTTATAAAAAAATGCTTAAACTTCGTTTTCTTATAGGAATTCGAACTTTTGATTTTAAAAAAAATCTTCTCTCTTTGATTTCAAAACACAAGAAAACACCTTTAAAACAAAGCGTAAAGATTGTTATTGCAAAAGGTGTTGAACCTAAACAAAGTCAAGATGAAGACTTGATTTTACTATACAAAGAAAAACTCCACAACTTCTCTCTTGATGAAAAGCTTTCTGGAATCATTAGTGTTGATGAAAATGAAGCTGTTCTAAGACACACTAAAGCCAAAAACGGCAAAGAAGGCAAAGACTTGAATTTACACACACTCGAAATAGTCCAAGCGAAACAAAACGCTATTCAATTCTCCTGCTCCAATGCTTTTAAAGTCATTGAAAATGAAGAATTTACAGAATATCAAGCTCTCAAAAAAGGCTTTATTGTCGAAAAATCAAACAATTTTGATATTGCCAATGTACTTGAATTTCAAGCTGTGGATTTCAAAAATACAGGTATTATTCGTGCTGGACTTGATAAAAATGTAACAATTAATATTAAATTTCCTTCTGATATAGAAGATGCTGTCAATTCAGGTGTAGGGATAGAATGCGAAGAATTAAATATTAGTGGTAATGTCGCAAGCAACACAAATCTTAGTGCTACACGGTTGCGAATCGATGGTTCTACCCATTCGAAAGCAAAAATAAAGGCTAAAGAGGCTTTCATTAAAACACACCGTGGATTTGTTGAAGCTGAAAATATTAGTATTGATTTATTAGAGGGTGGAAATGTCAAAGCTAAAACAGCGAAGATTAAAAAAAGTTTTGGCGGTACAATTGAAGCTGAAAACCTCTATATAGAAAATGTTACAAATAATACTACTTGCGTGTTTTATAATACGGTTGTGGTAGAGCAAATCTCTGGCAATAACAACAAATTTTTGTGCAAAGTAAAATCCTTAGATAAGGACTATGAAAAAGACCTCAAAATCATAGATGAAAAAGATTCTACACTCAATCGTACCCTCCAAGTATTCAAACAAAGTATGCTTGCAAACAAAAACACCATTGCACAAATTGAAGGAAAAATTACAGAATTGAAAAATTCCGGAAAAAACATTCCAAAGCAATATGAACAAATCCTCAAAGACTACTCCTTGCATACTCAAAAGATTCATAAACTTCAAAAAGAAAAAAATGAACTTGCGATACAAAAAGAAACTTTACACAAAGAAATTTTAACGCTTCAAAATATTTTATTTAAAGCAAAAATGATTAATAAAAATGGCAAATGGGGAAATGCTAATGAGGTACGTTTTAGCTTGCTCCAACCAAAAAAAGAACTCTTTTACTCTCCAAGCGAGAAAGAACAAATTAAACTCATAGAACTCAAAAAAAATGAACTCGACAATACAGAACATATAGAAATTGATAAACAAACACAATACAATGAAAAGGATTTAGAATGGTTGTCGCCATCGAAGGAATAATTACTAAAAAAGAACCAACCTATACTATTATAAAAACAGATTCTGGCATAAGTTATGGAATTTTCGTCTCACTTTTTTGTGCCGCAAAATTAGAAAAGCTTCAAAAAACAGAATTGCTTGTTACACAAATCCTAAAAGAAGATTCAAATAAACTCTATGGATTTTTAGACAAAAACGAACAAAAAATGTTTGAAATGCTCTTAAAAGTTAATGGTATAGGGGCCAATACAGCTATGACTGTGTGTTCGAGTCTTGATGTGAATTCTTTTCATAAGGCTTTGCATTTAAAAGATGAGCAAATATTTCAAAAAATTCCCGGTATAGGTGCAAAAAGTGCCAAACGCATCATAGTAGAACTAAGCGATTCTAAAACAATTTTTACTGCCGAAGACAATGGAAAAAGCGAAGCTCTTGCAGCCTTACTCTCTTTAGGATTTAAACAAGATACAATTCTTAATGTACTCAATAGCTGTCAAAGCACAAATACAAGCGAACTTGTTAAAGAAGCGCTCAAAAAACTTAGTTAATAGGAGGTAGTATGAAATACGGGGTGCTTTTTGGTGGTAATTCTTACGAACACGAAATCAGTATAATTAGCGCTGTAGTATTAAAGAAAGTGTTGAAAGCAGATTTGGAATTTATTTTTTGCGATTCAGAAAGAAATTTTTATCATATTCCAAATGAAAAATTCAATGCAACAATCTTCAGCTCTTTAGCATACAAAAAAGAAAAAAAACTTTTTCTCAAGCATAATGGTTTTTTCTATAAGAGTTTTTTAAAAGAAAAAAAGCTTGAATGTTCTTGTATTATAAATCTCATACACGGAAAAGATGGTGAGGATGGAAAAATAGCTAGTTTGCTTGAATTTTACGCTATTAGATTTATAGGTCCGCGCTTAGAGGCAAGTGTACTTTCTTTTAACAAAGAATTGACTAAGCTCTATGCAAAAAATATCGGGGTAAAGACTTTAGATTACACTATGCTGACAAAAGATACAAAACAAGAACAATCACTCAAATTTCCTTGCATCATAAAACCAGCGCGTCTTGGCAGTAGTATAGGAATTAGTATAGTGCATAACAAAAAAGAGCTCGATTATGCAAAAGATGTTGGTTTTGAATTTGATACAGATCTTCTTGTGGAAGAATTCCAAAGCAATATTAAAGAGTATAATCTTGCAGGATGTATAATTGGAGATGAATTTTTCTTTAGTCGTATAGAAGAGCCGAAAAAGAAAGAATTTTTAGACTTTGAGCAAAAATACTTAAGTTTTTCTGGAAGCACTAATTTTATAGAAGCTGATTTAAGTGAGGACTTAAAAAATAAACTTCGGCAGAATTTCAAAAAAATTTATGAACCTTTATTTCGTGGAGCTTTGATTCGTTGTGATTTTTTTCTCAAAGATGATGAAATTTACCTCAATGAAATCAATCCCAATCCGGGCTCACTTGCAAACTACTTGTTTGAAGATTTCAATGAAATTATTGCCAAACTTGCAAAGAGTGTAGAAAATGAAAAAACAATCAATATTACTTATACTTTTCTGCATTCTCTTAAAGGGCAAAAAAGCAAATTATAGGCTTTTAAGAAAAAATACGTTAAATTTTACATAAAATTTTATGTGTATAGGAGCTTTTTATGTTAAGTTTCAAACAAAATGAGATTTATACAGCCACTGAAGTTGTAAGAAATTTTAGTTCTCTTTTAGACAGATTGAAGAAAAATGAAACTGGAAGAATTGTCATTTTGAAAAATAATAAATTTGAAGCTGTTATGCTCAATATGAGTGAATTTGAACGTCTGCAAAATGCCTTAAACCTGCTTGAAAATATCTATAAAACGCAAAAGGTAGAAAATGGCACAGGCGAACATTAAATACAAAGAAAAAAACTATACTCTAAGCTATGAACTACAAAATACCACAAAACCTGAAATCCTTTTGCTCCACGGCTGGGGTGCTAACAAAGAATTAATGAAGCAAGCCTTTGAAAAAGTTTTCAACAATTTTTCTCAAATTTATCTTGACTTGCCGGGTTTTGGCAATTCAAGTATAGAAGAACCTCTAACAAGTGATGATTATGCAGATATTGTTTATGAATTTCTGCAAACAAAAAATTTCTATCCTCAAATTATACTTGGCCATTCTTTCGGTGGTAAAATTGCAGCTTTACTCATACAAAAGTTAAGGCAAACAACGAAACTTGTTTTACTCTCAAATTCAGGTATTCTTGCTAAAAAAACTCTCAAAGTGCGTTTGAAAATAACACTTTTTAAAATTGTAAAACACTTCGGTTTGGGAAAATTATACCGCTTGTTTGCAAGTGAAGACGCAAAAAATTTAAACCCTCTTATGTACAAAACTTTTAAAAATGTTGTTGATGAGGATTTGAGTGCTCGTTTTGCAAAAATCACAAACAAGACTTTTATTTTTTGGGGAATGAAAGATAAAGCTACGCCTTTAGAAAGCGGAGAAAAAATGCATAAACTCATAGTACAAAGCGAATTCTATCCTTTAGAAGGGGATCATTTTTTCTTTTTCAAATATAGTGATTTTATAGCTTCAAAACTACAAGGATACAAATGATTACAAATATTTTTTACTATCTAAACAGTCTGTTTTTTAACTTTTGCATAGCATTTTATCTTATAAGTGCTATGCAGTGGTATTCTTACAAAATAAAACGTATCATTTTTCATTATCATAAACCTATGTTGCATATTTATTTTTTAGCTATACCCTATTTTATTTTTTTAAGTTTTCCTTTGTATTCTTTGATATATTTTGCCTTTTTACATACAGCTATTTTATATGCTTGGAATAAAAGCATCGATCAAAAACTTGTTTTCACAACTAAAGTAAAATGGTTCTTTGTATTCGTCTTTCTTTTCAATACTCTCTTTGCTCTACTTGCCTTTGAATTTTCTTTTCTTTTTAATCTACTTACCCTTCCAAGCGCTCTAATAAGTCTCAAAATTTATGAATTTATAACAGCAAAATACTATCTATATAAAGCAAAATCAAAGATTAACAAAAATGCAAAACTTACAATAGTGCTTGTAACAGGAAGTTTTGGAAAAACAAGTATGAAAAATTTCTTGTATGCACTTCTTAAAGATACAATGAAAACTTATAAAACACCAAAAAGCGTCAATACACTTATGGGAATAATACGCGATGTAAATGAAAATTTAAACGATGAAATACAAATTTATATTGCTGAAGCAGGGGCAAGAACAAAAGGAGATATACTTGAAATCACAAAGCTTTTGCAACCTCAAATTTGCATTATAGGTGAGATTGGGAATGCTCATTTGCAGTATTTCAAAAATACAGAAAATACAAGACAAACAAAACTTGAAGCTCTACTCTCAAAAAAACTCCAAAGAGCATTCTTACATTCAAGTACTCAAAAAGATGAAAATGAAGTCATAACATTGTATGATACAAAACTTGTATCTGTTGATTCTACGCTTGAGAATTTACGTTTTCAAGTGCTTTTACAAAAGGGTAAATACGAATTTAGCAGTGAACTTTTAGGCAGTTTTAATGCAGAAAATCTTTGTGCTTGTATCCTTTGTGCTGAATTTTTAGGAGTTGAAATAGAACATATGCAAAAACAAATACAAACCCTAAAAGCTATCAAACACCGCTTACAAGTCATTGCTAAAGAACCAAAATTTATTATTGATGATGGTTATAATGGCAATCTTAAAGGAATGAGTCAAAGCTATATGCTTTGCAAACAATATGCAGGTCGTAAAGTGCTTGTAACTCCGGGTATAATAGAAGTAGATGAAGAAGAAAACAAAAAACTCTGTGCAAGTATTAATGAATGTTTCGATTTTGCTATTATCAGTGCTCAAATAAATACAGAAATCTTTCAAAAAGAATTAACAATTCCAAGCATTTTTTTGAAAGAGAAGTCAGAACTTGTACAAATTTTGGCTAAACACACTCAAAAAGGGGATCTCATACTCTTTTCAAATGATGCACCGAGTTATTTATAAAAAATTCGATTCAAAAAAATTCTAATCAAAAATCTCCATTAATAAAGACGCGAATGTAAAAGTAAAACTTGTATTTGTATTAGAAGAAAACTCATAAGCCAATAAAGTGAGTAAAATAAAACTTAACACAATAAAAGCAAAAAGAATAATAAAAAAATACTTGCAATATATTTTTAAAGAATTTTCCTCATAAGCTTTATAGAGAAGATGTTTCAACACAACAAAATCCCAAATTCTTCCCCTAAGACAAAAGAGGAGAAAAAGAGAGAGTAAAAGAAAAAAGACAAAAAAGAAAAAATACTCATAAGAAATATTTGTAAAAACATAAGCTTCTGCTTCCATAGACAAAACAATATAATACGCGTAAATACCTAAAAAAAGTGTTAGAAACAAAACAAAAAAAGTAACAATTTGAAAAAATTTCTCTTTAGTACTCAAACAAGCCCTATATTCTTTCTTAAGAATTTTATAACTTTGAACAAGACTAAAATTGTCAGAGCGCAATTGACTTGCTTTTTTAAAAATACCTTTCATGAATAATGATTTTTGCATATCTCACCTTTTAAAAATTTGCAAAAATTGTAATAGCTTTGAGTGAAATAAATGTGAATTTACAAACTAAAAGCCTAAAAAGGCCAAATAGCTTCTATAACTTTGCTTCCCCAAGGTTTTCTTGTACTTCTATCAACTTCACCCTCTGTTTTATAGAGAATTTTAGCATCAGCTATATAGCGACTGTCAATTGTATTGTCCTGTCCAATATCATAAGGGCGAATAACGCCGCTAAGTTGAATAATTTGTTTTTCACCATTAATCAAGAGTTCTCTTGAACCTTCTATAAAATAATTTCCATTTGAAAGAATTTTAATTACTCGTGTCGAAATTGTTGTATTAAACCTTTCATTTCTACTTTGAGAACCTGTACCCTGATAATTGTTTGTACTATTAGTTTGAAAACCGATATTTGAATATCCATTGACCTGATTCATCGCAGAAGCAAGAATTCCTTTTCCTCCAGTGAGTGTACCTCCACCTAAATTGGCTGTATTAGTTCTTGTAGTAGCTTTGTTGGCTTGTGTGCTTTGCGTTGTGTTTTCCTGAATAACGACAGTAACAAGATCATTTACATTCATAGCCTTTTTATCAGAAAATAAAGGATTGTCTCCTCTACCAAATAAAGATCCAGGTGCTGTTTCTATGTTATTACTTTGCTTAGGCGCAAGTTCTTCAACATAAGATGGTGGCTTCATTGAAATTTGAGGATCGACAGTAGCTGAACAACCAAAAAATAAAAGAGGCAATATACATAATAAAACTTTTATCATTTTCATTCCTTAAATATAAAAATTATTTTTTACAATACTTCATAATCTTACAAAAGCAAAGAATGTTCCAATTTTCACTAAAAAGAACGATAGAA